>DAOMFR010000014.1:5719-57508 GCA_035429885.1 Blastocatellia bacterium | reverse complement strand
ATGATTTCGCGGCGAATGCCTGCCATTTTGGCGGTTCCGGCGATGGCGGTTTGCATAGCTGTGGTCGCGAACACTCCGCTGAAAACTATTTTGGAAACGGTCATCACGGATGGTTCGGCGAGACTGGCCAGCCAATACCTGATGGTGTTTGCCGGAGCGATGCTGGGACGCGTTGTCATGCAAACCGGCATTGCCGAAAGCATGATCAAACGCGCAGCTGAATTTGGCGGCGACCGTCCGCTGGTGGTGGCCATCACCTTGATGGTTGCCATCGCGTGGCTGTTCACGACGCTGACGGGATTGGGCGCGGTGATTATGGTGGGCGGCCTGGCGCTGCCGATTATGATGAGCATTGGCGTGCCGCGAAAACTGACAGGCATTCTGTTCATTCTGGCGTTTGCGCTCGGCCTGATTTTCAACATTGCGCTGTGGGGCTTTTACCAGGGAACGCTGGGCATTGATCCGCAATCCGTCAAACGCTTCGCCGTCATTTTGGCGGGAATAGATGCTGCTGTGATTGTCATATTTCTCAGCATCGCTTCGCGGCGCATGAGCAGTTACGGCGCCTGGGCTGTTGCCGTTGAAGACGCTGAAGAGGCCAACACCAAACATGACGTTCCGCTGTTTTCATTGCTGGTTCCGATTGTTCCATTGGTGTTGCACGGCTGGTTGAAAGTTCCCGTGGTGGCGGCATTTTTGATTGGAGCTGTGTTGGGTGTGTTGGTGACTCGTCCCAGAGAATTGGTTCGCCAGTTGTCCAGCGCCGCGGTCAAAGGATTTGAAGACGTGGCTCCGGCAGTGATCCTGATGATTGGCATTGGCATGTTGCTCAATGCGACGACTCTTCCAGCGGTCAAAGCCTCGCTCACTCCGCTGGTGGACGCGGTGAATCTTCAATCTCCCTTGGTGTATGTGGCATTCTTCGGCTTGCTGTCGCCGCTGGCCTTGTATCGCGGGCCGCTCAATCCGTATGGCATCGGCATCGGAGTTTACCTGTTGATCAAGGATTTGAATTTGTTGCCGCCGCTGGCGTTGCTGGCGGCGGTGATGAGCGTCGTGCAGGTGCAAAGCGCGTGCGATCCCACCAACACGCACAATGTCTGGATTGCGAATTACGTTGGCATGCGCGTTGAAGAAATTACTCGCCAGACGCTTTTGTTCAAGGTGGCTGTTTGTTTGATTGGCTTGGCCATTGGAGCCTGGTTGTTTTTGTAATGAGGATTGCTCAGGGAATGGTCTGATGAAAGTCAGAATTGGCATAGATGTGGGGGGAACGTTTACCGACGTGGTCGTGATTGATTCGCAAAGTCACGAACTGGTCGGGCAGTTGAAATTTCCCACGTCACACGCGGCGAAAGAAGGAGTGGCGCTCGGCATCGTCACGGCGCTCGAACGCGCGATGGAGGAGTTTCACTTGCGCGCGGAAGATGTGGCGTTCATCGCGCACAGCACGACGCAGGCGACAAACGCTCTGTTGGAAGGTGACGCCGCCGAAGTCGGGGTGATCGGAATTGGCAATGGATCGAAGTTGAATCCCGAAGGATGGTTCGCCAAACGCGCGACTCAGGTTCCGCCGATAGCGTTGACGGCAAACAAGAGTTTGACGGCTCAGCAACGCTTCGTCAGTTCAGCGGATTGCGGCTTTGTTGGCGCTGCCAGCCGAGCCATTGATGAGCTTTCAGGCAACGGCGTGCGCGTCGTTGTTGCCAGCGAAGCGTTCGGCGTTGACCAAACAGACCGCGAAGTTCAGGTTGCCGAACAGGCCAGAGCGGCTGGGTTATTCGCAACCACCGGCCACGAAGTCAGCTCGTTGTATGGATTGCGGGTTCGCACGCGCACTGCGGTGATCAACGCGGCGATTTTGCCGAAGATGATTGAAACCGCAGAGATGACCGAACGTTGCGTCAAAGCCACGGGCATCGAAGCTCCGCTGATGATTATGCGTTCGGACGGTGGCGTGATGAGCGTTGCGGAAGTGCATCGCCGTCCGATCCTGACGATGCTTTCCGGGCCTGCGGCTGGGATTGCCGGAGCCTTGATGCACGAACGCGTTTCCGACGGCATTTTCATTGAAGTCGGCGGAACCAGTGCGGACATTTCGGTGATTCGCGATGGTTCACCAGCGATTCGGCCAGCGAGATTGAATGGTCATCGCATGTATCTGAACACTCTGGATGTGCGAACGCTCGGCGTTGGCGGCGGCAGCATGATCCGGGCGACGGGAATTGATCCCACCTTTGTCATCCCGGATGTCGGGCCGCGCAGCGCGCACATCGCCGGGCTTGGCTACGTTTGTTTTGCCGAGCCGGAAGATCTGGCCGGCGGGAGCGTCGAATTCATTCAACCAACGCCGAGTGATGCGGCGGATCATGTCGTGATTCGCGCGGCAAACGGAACGCGATATGCCCTGACAACGACGTGCGCCGCCAACTTGCTTGGCTATGTTCAACCTGGGCACTTCGCATACGGCAATGTGGAATCCGCCAGGATCGGATTCGAGAAACTAACAGCGGAATGTGGCGAATACGTGGCTAAACAGGGAGCTGAAGCGGTATTGAATTTTGCCTGCCGCAAGATCGCGGCGACGATTGACGAATTGATCGCCGAATACCAACTTTCGCGCGATCAGGTTGTGCTGGTTGGCGGCGGAGGCGGCGCGGCGTCGCTGGTTCCGTTTACCGCGAAGTTGATGGGATTGGAACATCGCATCGCTCGGAACGCGGAAGTCATTTCGCCCATCGGCGTGGCGATGGCGATGGTGCGTGACACTGTCGAACGAAACATCGTTGATCCGTCGCCAGAAGACATTCTGAAAGTGCGCCGCGAAGCCGCTGAGGCTGCGATTGCCGCCGGAGCTGTGGCCGACAGCATTGAAATTCAGGTGGAAGTGGACAAACGCCGCAATCTGGTTCGCGCGACAGCAATGGGAACAACGGAGCTTCGGCGGCGCGATGGCGAAGCCGCGAGTTCGGGCGTTGCCCAATGTCACCAAGCCGCTGCGCGTTCGATGCGCCTGCCAGTTGACGAAGTGGCGCTGGTTGCGGAAACTTCCGGTCATCTGGTGTTCACTGGCGAGCAACGCGCAAAATCATTTTTCGGTTTATTCAATTCGCGGCGACCAATGCTGCGCGTTGTTGATCGAACCGGCGTTGTCAGATTGCAGAGAGGCGCTGCCCGCGTCGGCACGACGTCACTGGTTGAAGTCAAAGAAGAGCTTGAAAGAGCGGTTGACGCCTTGACCGATTATGGGGATGCTGGCCGGGCGATTCCGGACATTTTCATTTTGTATGGTGCTCGTATCGCAAATTTTTCTGGCCTGGCGGAACTGAATCAAGTCATCACACTGGCTGAGGTTGAGTTGAAGTCGCTTGATCCGAGTACCACGTTGGTCGTAATCGCCTGCCCGAAGCAGGTTTAATTCTGAAGTTATGTTGGCGGTAAAACTGAGCAACAAGTGGTTTTATGTGTTGGCCGTTGGGGCGGTTGTGATGGCTTTGGGCAGTGTTGTCATCACGCGCCCCCAGCAGGGCAAAGCTGAAAATCCTGTCCGTGCTAAAGAATTGATTCGGCAATCTCGCGAAGCCGCAGGGCTTGAAGCCCTAGGAGGCGGCGTTCAAACCTTGGCCTTTAAGGCGAAAGTGGAACGGTTTATCAAATACTACAGTGTGCAATCGCCAACCAAAGTGGTCGAAAACGACAAGACACTTTCCGGCAAAATCGAAGCTGAATTCGCTCCTCCAGACAAATTCAGGCTCAAACGGAAAACGGACACCCTTTCCGGGTTTGATGTGTCGTACACCGAAATCCTGAGTGGTGACCTGGCTTGGCGCGATCCGCCAATGACTGTGCGTTCATTCGGACCGGATCGCCGGGTGATTGATGTTGGCGACGTTGAAAGAACGATGCTGATGCAAACTCGCACCGCCAAACAGCAAATTGCTTTGTATACGCTGGGTTGGTTGTTGCAAACGCCAACGTCGGTTTCTGTGGACATGACTTATGGCGGTGTGGTGGATTTTGAAGGGCGAAAGTGTGAGGCCGTCGTTGTCGACGGCCAAGACGGCTTGCGAACTGTCTTGGTGTTTGATCAGCAGACCAGATTATTGCTTGGACTCGGAATCGGCCTCTTTGATTCAATTCGGGAAACAGTGGTGGTTGAGGCGGTCGGATTTGATCGCCGGTTTATGCGCGATACCTTTGCGCGAGCGAGGCAGGAACGTATAGCCAGAACGAAACCCGCCCAGCAACATGAAGTGTTCTGGCGTTTTCTGGATCACAGCACTATCGGCGGCGTCACTTTGCCGCATCGAGTGAAAATCACGCTCGATGGCCGCCTGATTGAAGAACTGACGATCAACGAGTACAAAGTCAATCAGCCGATCAACCCCAAACGATTTGAAGGTAAACCGGAAGTCAAATACTGAAATTTTGGAGCGCAGGCCCATTGTCTGCAATGTTTGAGGAATGCAATTTACTGCCGTTCAGAATTTCACTTCACTGGCTGAGTTGCTTCGTTTTTACGGCGACGCAGACGAAATTGTGTTTAACAGCCATACGGAACTTAGCGAAGCTGAAATTGCCGAAGCCTGTCACGATGGCCGTTGGCTGGCGAATCGGTTACGGTTGCGAAATGGCTCAAAACCCGTCGAAGAGATTGCGGCAAGTTACGGTTGCCGGGTTGTCAGAGAACCCTGGCAAGTGGCGGAAGGCAAAATGATCTTTTTGGGCGAATGTCTGCTGCGCAAAAATGCAGACCTTCCTCAGGAAGGGGATATGCTGATTCGAGTCAATTCTGAGGCGACCAAATCGCTGGCTGAATTAATGACTCATTGGGCGAATGAGGCTGAGCGCCACTGGTTCAGTGACGCGAAAATCAGCGAAGTCGTCATTGCTCACGAGCTCTTTCATTTGCTTGAACAGAAACCACATTCGACGAAGCTGGAATTGGCGGCGCATGCCTTTGCGCGAGCGATTATCGAATTGCCATTTTCACCGCTGCTTTATAACGCGTTGCTGCTTCGGCTGGCGACAGGGAAGAAAACGTTGACGATATGAAATATTTTCTAGGGGTTGATGGAGGGCAAAGCCACACGACTGCGTTGGTGGCCGATGCCAGCGGCAAGGTTTTGGGACGCGGCAACGCTGGAGCTTCCAATCACACACGCGAGCCCGGCGGGCGCGAACGATTGATTGCCGCAGTGACAAAATCTGTTACCGAAGCCTTAACGCAGGCCGGAGCCTTAAAAGGCTCTCTTCAGAGTTTCAAGTTTGCCAGCGCGCATCTGGCGATGAGCGGTGAGCCCGAAGACAAAGTTGCCATTGTCCATGAAATCCTTCGCGCAGAGCAGTTGGTTGTTGGTCACGATGCTCCGGGAGCGCTGGCCGGAGCCTTGGCTGGGGAAGAAGGCGTGATTGTTTTGGCTGGAACCGGATCGGTGGCTTGCGGTGAAACCGCGGATGGAACGTTTGCTCGAATTGGTGGGCATGGATATATGTTCGGCGATGAAGGCAGCGCGTTTGCCATTGCCACAGATGCTTTGTCGGTGGCGTTGATGATGGAAGATTGCGGCATGTCGTTGGCATTGAGCAAAACCTTACTGGCGCATTTCAAACGACCGACGTTGAAGGACATCGCGGAAGATTTTTATGCCGGATTGCTTTCGCGCGACCGGCTGGCCACGTTTTCCGTGCGCGTCAGCAAATTAGCCGAAAAAAAAGACCCCGCAGCGGTCGAGATTATGATGGCTGCCGCCGAGTCGCTGGCGGAAATGGCTCTTTCCTGCGCGAACAAACTTGGATTGTTTAATAGCAAGATTTCCTTTGGCGGCGGTGTTTTCAAAAGCCGTTTGGTGAGGAAAGTCTTTTCAGAAATTGTTATGACCGAACTTCCTGATGCTGAAATTATTGCGCCGCGTTTCGAACCGGAAGTTGGCGCTTTGCTGCTGGCGTATCGCCAAGCTGGAAAAAAGGTTACTCCCAAGCTGTTGGGCAATATCACGGAATCTCGAACGCAAAAATGAGAAGCGCAGACGTCGAAAAACTTCGCGGCGGATTGATTGTTTCTTGTCAGGCGCCGGTCGGCACGCCGCTTTGTGACCCTCAAATCATTGCGGCGCTGGCCTTGACTGCCGAACAGCATGGGGCTGTTGGGGTCCGCATCAACTCGCCAGAACATATTGCCGCAACCAAGCTTAGGGTTAGCGTTCCCATCATCGGAATCGAAAAAGTTGTCTTGCCGGAATCGGAGGTCTACATCACGCCGACTTTTGACGTGGCGAGCCGGGTTGTTGCCAGTGGAGCAAATATTCTGGCAGTTGATGCGACAAGGCGCCCGCGCCCGCAAGGCGAACGATTCGAGAATTTAATTCGCCGGATTCACGAAGAATTGCGCCTTCCCGTGATGGCGGATGTGGCGACCTTTGAAGAAGGGCTTTATGCCGCAGACTGCGGTGCGGAACTGATTGCCACGACGTTATGCGGGTACACGGCGGAAAGTCGGGGGGCGAAACTACCGGCATTGAATTTGTTGGCAGATCTGGCAGGGAAATTGAACGTTCCCGTGATTTGCGAAGGCGGAGTGGGTTCACCGGAACAAGTGCGACAGGCATTCGATTGTGGCGCATTTGCCGTTGTGGTCGGTACAGCAATAACGGGAATCGGGCATTTGGTGGAGCAATTCGTTGCGGCCAGCCCGACATCTGAAAACCGAATCCCACTTTAGCAAAGCTCCCACCTCGGTTTAGCGGCTCTCGCCCAAACACAACACGCCAAAGCACAACCGCAGATCAATTGAGGGTCAGCTACGTTAGCTGGCAGGATTACACCGCCCAGCTACGAGCTGACCCTCAATGTCTACTGGAAGAAGTGTTGGGTCAATTGCACCGGCTCTTCCAGGTAATCAGACACAGCCTGATTACCTTACCGGCCAAGCTACGGACTTTCTTACCGAGCAGAGAATTTGAAGATTGTGGTGGATTGGAATTTCTCACCGGGTTTCAGAACGGTCGTCGGGAAGTTCGGCTTGTTCGGCGAATCCGGGTAATGCTGCGTTTCCAGGCAGAAGCCTCCGCGTTTGTTGTAGGTTTTGCCGCCTTTGCCAATGATCGAACCGTCCAAGTGATTGGCCGTGTACAACTGTACGCCGGGTTGATCGGTGAATACTTCCATTACGCGACCAGTGGTTGGTTCGTAAACTTCTACGGCTTGAGCAGCCAGCGATCCGCCGGTTGCCAACACAAAGTTATGATCGTAGCCCTGGCCGATTTCCAACTGTTCGTTCTTGTCGTTGATTCGCGCTCCGATGGCGGTCAGTTTGTTGAAGTCAAAAGGTGTTCCGGCAACCGGAGCCATTTTGCCAGTCGGAATCAGAGTTTTATCAACGACCGTCGTTTCTTTGGAATTGATCTTCAGCTCGTGGCCCAGAACGTCTCCACTGCCTGCTCCGGCCAGATTGAAGTACGCGTGGTTGGTTAGATTCAGAACAGTGTCTTTGTCTGTCGTGGCTTGATAATCAATCTTCAACTCATTTTTGTCCGTCAGTGTATAAGTCACGATGGCGGTCAGGTTGCCGGGATAATTTTCTTCGCCATCTTTGCTGAGATATTTGAAGGAAACGGCTTGGCCGTCTTTGCCTGACGCATCCGAAGCCGTCCATATCTGTTTGTAAAACCCATTCGGGCCGCCGTGCAGGTGGTTTGGGCCGTTGTTCTTGGCCAGCGTGTAGGTTTTGCCATTAAGTTTGAACTCGCCATTGGCTATGCGGTTGGCGTACCGTCCAGCAATAGCTCCCAAATGAGGATTCTTAGCCAGATAACCGTCAATGCTGTCGTAACCTAGAACAACATCATCCAGTTTGCCTGTGCGATCCGGCACTTTAATCGAAGTCAGCGTCGCGCCGTAGTTCGTGATTTTTGCTTCGACGCCGTTTTTGTTCGTCAGCGTGTACACGTCCACCGGAGTACCGTCCGGCAATTTGCCAAAACTTTCTTTCTTCAACTTTGCTTCCGCTCCTTTAGCTGTGGTGTCAGTTGATGGGGCTTTGCCCGTTTCCATATCGTGGTGTCCGCACGCGCCGAGCAGTCCGCCGAGCGCAAGCAGTGACAACAGAGTCATCGCTCTTTTCAGTCGCATTCGTGAATCTCCTGTTGGAATTGGAAATGAAGTAACTTTCGGGCGGCATTTTACTTTGCCGTGTTGTTTATTGGTACGGAACTGAGAGCAGTCGCGACGGTTTTTCGGAAAATGTCGTTTGCTGATGCTCAACCCGGTCGCTACCGCTTTCGGTTCCGTATCGGCTATCGCAGCAAGGCGTTCAGCGCCGATTGCAGTTGCGGGTAGCGAAACTGATAGCCAGATTCCAGTGCGACGGTTGCCAGCACTCGCTGGCTATCCAACGCGGCATTGGCCATTTCGCCCATCGCAATGCGCAAGGCGAATTCCGGGACGGGGAAGATCGTCGGACGATGGAGCGCTTTGCCCAACGCTTCGGTGAATTCGGCGTTGGTGGCGGAATTCGGTGCCACACCGTTGATCGGGCCATTGAGCTGCTCACAATAAAGGCTGTGGCGTAAAATGCCGACGATGTCGTCAATGTGGATCCAGGGGAACCATTGATCGCCACTGCCCAATCTGCCGCCTACGCCCATTTTGAACGGTAGCAGGATTTTTTCTAGCATTCCTCCATCGCCCAACACGACGCCGATTCGCACCAGCACGACGCGTGTGCCAAAGGCTCTGGCTTGCTCAGCTTCGTGTTCCCAAGCGGTGCAGATGTCAGGAAAGAAACCGGTTCCGGGCGCGGAGCGCTCGTCAACTTTTTCATCGCCGCGATTGCCATAAAAGCCAACAGCGGAACTGCTGACGAGGACTTTCGGCGGAGTAGTGGCTTGCTGCATTCCTTTGACCAGATTGCGGGTGCCAAGGACGCGCGAATCGCGGATGCGTCGTTTTTGTTCCTCCGTCCAGCGTTTGGCAGCGACAGGTTCTCCAGCCAAGTGTATGACGGCTTCGACGCCCTCCCAGGCTTCAGCAGGAGGCGTTTGCGCTTCAGGATTCCAGCGAAAGGCTTTGGCGCTGGGCAAGCGCACAGATTCCGGCCGTCGAGACAGGACATGGAATTCGTGGCCTTCAGCAGCCAAGACTTTGCACAAGGTTTGGCCGATGAACCCGGTCGCGCCCGTCATCAAAATTTTCATTGTTGTTTCTCCGTTGTTAAGTTACAGGTTAAGTTTGTCGCTTTCTGTGCCGTTTGGTCAAAGGCGCAAAGATTTCGAGGAGACTGGCTTCAAACCGACCTGCCTTCTCAGCTAGAATCGCCGGCGTCCGAGTAAAGACGGTTGCGACTGAAATCACTTTCGCACCATGTTAAAAAGTTCAACGTTCAGAATCAGGCGGGCCTGGTTTGAATCTGGAGTGAAACTCAGCGCCTGCTAACGCGCTTAACCACCACAACATCGCTAATGAAACGTAAACTTCTCTACCTTGCCACTTTCATCGTCGTCGTCTGTGTATTTTCCATGGTCTTTTCAGCCAGAGCCCAGCGCCAATCGGAACAGCCAAAACGATTGCCCAAGCAAATGGAAGACTTTGATATTCGCGCCGGATTGTCCCAAACGCTGCCCGCTCCGCCAGCCGAAATAAACGCGGCCGAAGCGCAAGGCCGTCAACTTGCCACGGCGCGCGATTCCCGGTTGCGGCGCGAACGACCCAACGCCCAAATTCAATTCAGTAGTTTGACCAATGCGCCCAGCCGCGTGTTCAGCTTCACGCAGGAGCTGACGCCGTCGACCGCTGATGTTGAAGCCGGAGCCAGATACTTTTTGAAATCCAACAACGATCTTTACCATCTGGGCGATAGCGAAGTGGACGGGTTGCGGGTGGCTCGCCGGTACAAAACGGACCACAACGGAGTCACGCATTTGTTCATGCAGCAGGACGTTAACGGCATCGAAGTTTTTCAGGGCGAATATAGTTTTCACTTCGACCGCAGTGGAGCGCTGATCACAGCCGGAGGCGAATTGATACCAGCGGCCTCGCGTGCGGTGAATTTGACGCGCCCTCGTTTGAGCGTCAGCGCCGCGTTTACACGAGCTATGGAATTCGCTGATGTCGAAGCGACAACTTCGGTTACGGTCAAAACTGCCGCCGCTGGCCGAAGCTTGAAGCAGAAACTCTCGCTTCCGTCGAAGTTTGGGCAGGACATTGACGCTCGATTGGTGTACTTCCCAACGCTCAGTGATCATTTGCGACTGGCGTGGGAATTTGAAATGTGGCTGAGCGAAACAGCGGATGTTTATCAGATGGTGGTGGACGCCGAAACCGGCGCGCTGTTGTATCGCCGGAATTTGACTTCGTATTGCTTTGCCAATGGAATGAAACCGGGGGCAATGGCGACCGGGCCTGTTCCCGCAGCCAATGGTATTTATCACAACTTTGCCAGTTTGCTATCGCTCCCGCTTCCGTATCAGGCGCAACCGGCTCCGCATGGACAGGTGTTCACCAAAGAAAGTCCGCGTCCGAATTTGCCTGTCGTCAGCAATAACCCGCCTGTGGTTCAGCGTGAAGATTTACCGTTTCGATCCGCTCAATTCAACGGCAGCACGATTTATCCGGCGAACGATCCGCACAATGATTGGTGGAATGGCCAGCCTCCGACTTCTTTCACAACCAATAATACCGACACCTATTTGGATCGCGATAGCAACAACCAGCCAGATGATTCGACGCGGTTAGTGGTGCCGGACGGCAATTTTGTGTTTCCGTTGGATCTGACAGCGGCTCCAACGACGGACGACAACCAGAAAGCGGCGCTGGCCAATCTGTTTTACTGGACGAATCGGTATCACGACATTCTGTACATGTTCGGCTTTGACGAAGCAGCAGGGAATTTCCAGACCGCAAATTTTACCGGCAAAGGAGTCGGCAACGATCCGGTTCGTGCAGAAGCCCAAGATGGTTCCGGAACCAATAATGCCAACTTTTCGACCTCATCCTTGGATGGTTCGTCGGCGCGTGTGCAGATGTACTTGTGGACAGGCACGCCGCAACGAGACGGCGATCTGGATCAGGGAGTCATCATTCACGAACTGACGCACGGAACGAGCATCCGTCTGGTTCGCGGCCTGAGCGGGTTTCAGCAAATGGGCGAAGGATGGTCGGATTATTTCGGCATTGTGTTGCTGGCTTCGCCGAACGACAACCTGAATGGCAGTTATGCCGTCGGCCAATTTGCCACCGGCAATTACACGAAAGGCATTCGCCGGTTTCCATACAGCACCAATGCCGCTGTGTATCCGCTGAATTACGCAGACATCACGGACAGCGTTGCTCCGCACGGAGTGGGAGAAATCTGGTGCAACGTATTGTTGGATGTTCGCACCGAGTTGATTCGCAAGCTCGGTTTTACAGAAGGTCAACGCCAAAGCATTCAGCTGGTGGTTGACGGAATGAAAATGTCGCCGCCTTCACCGTCGTTTTTGGATTCTCGCAATTCGATTATGTCAGCTGACAAAACGAACAATGCTGGAGCCAATCAATGCGCCATGTGGACGGCGTTTGCTCGGCACGGATTGGGATATTCGGCTGTTTCCATCGGAGCAATTGATCGCACGCCGGTTCAAGCGTTCGATGTGCCGCCGTTTTGCAGCAGCTTGGGCAGCGTTCAGCTTGACCAGAAAGCGTACTTGCTGGGCGAAACGGTTCGCTTCACGTTGGGAGACCGCAACGCATCCGGAACCATTCGCGCCAAAGTTCGAAGTTCTGTGACGGGCGACGAAGAAACTGTAACGATGGCTGCGGATACGACCAGCGTTGGTAGTTTCAATTCCAATTTGCGCGTTGTGAACGGAGCGGCAACTCCTGGCGATGGGCAATTGCAAGCTTCGTTGACGGCTCGCGACAAAATCATCATCACGTATGACGACGCTGACAACGGTAATGGCGCAGCGGCTCAAGTCACTGCCCAAGCAGACGTCGCTGGTGAAAAAGTCGTTTTTGACGATTCCGTCGAACGCGGCAACGCTGGGTGGAGCGTCAGCGGAAGTCCGGCCAGCACCTGGGCGATTACAGAAACCACGGCGGCTTCAAGCACACATTCCTGGACAGACAGTCCCGGTGGAAATTACGTCGCTGGAACCAATGCTTCGCTGGTTTCGCCGCTGCTGGATTTGTCGCGTGCCTTGGGAGTGACCATGAGCTTTGCTCATCGTTATGCCTTTGCGACTGGCGGCACGGATTTCGGCATTGTTGAATTTTCAACCAACGACGGCGCAACGTGGAATCGAGCCACGGCGTTCACGGGCACGCAATCCAGCTTTATTCCGATCGTGTTGAAGCTGGATGTATTGGCGGGACAGCCACGAGTCAGAATCCGATTCCGCCTTAGCACTGTTTCGGTGGCAGATGGCTGGACGATTGACGACATTCGCGTGGTTGCGCGAGCTTCCGACCCGACGTTCATTCCGCCGCCGAATCAGCTTGCTCCGGCAATTACCGGGGTGACGCCCGCGTTTGGCACGCCGGGCGGTAATACAACTGTGACGATCAGCGGGCTGAACTTTACAGAAGACGGCGATGTCAAAGTGTTTTTCAATAACGCCGCCGCAACGAATGTTCGCGCTTTGGGTAGCACGGCAATCGCCGTGAGCACACCGGCTCAACCAGCAGGCACGGCCAGCATTCGCGTCGAAACTCGATACGGAACTGTCGCGCTGTTGAACGCATATACTTATTTTGTGACTGGTTCGACGACAGGAACGCCGGATGTAAACGGAGTTTTCCCGAATTCCGGTTCGATCAAAGGCGGCGCGGTGGTGACCATCAACGGATCGAACTTTTCACCTGAAACGACCGTGTTGTTCGGCACGGCCACGGCAACAAGGACTTTCATCAATTCCAGCACATTACGGGTCACAACTCCGGCAACCACTGCTCCGGGAGCAGTTGACCTGACCGTTCGAAATTCCGCGACGGCGGAAAAGAAAGTGACCGGAGGCTTCACATACACCGCCCTGACTCCGCCGACGGTTGCCGTGCTTTCACCCGCAGGAGGCGAAAAGTATTTCATTGGAACGGTCGTTACGTTGCGTTGGCAATCTTCGGACAACCGCCGAGTCGCCCGGCATCGAATTGCGCTTTACCAAAGCACGGCGACCACGCCTCAACTCGTCACCAACATCGCCGATTTGGGAGGCGAGTCGAGATCATTCAACTGGTTGGTACCTGCCAACGCCGCAACAGCCAATGGGCGGTTGCAAGTCGTTGCGGTGGATGATGAAGGCGCTGAGACAACCGTTCTTTCCAGCAGCGATTTCAGCATCGAAAGTCGTTGGCAAACTCAACTGGTGCTGCCTTCCGGCATCAACCGCTTGGCTGCTGCCAGCGATGGCAAATACCTGTATCAAATTGGTGGACGCACAAACACCGGCAATGCGACTGCGCTGGTCGCGGTTCAACGGCTGGACCCGACGGCGGCAACGCCCGCGTGGGAACCGTTGGCTTCATTGCCAGCGCCGATCAATTCCGGCAAAGCGGTGACGATCAACGGGAAGATTTATGTTCCCGGCGGCGTGACTCCAGCCGTGGAAATTGACCGAGGTCAATTCGTTTACGACATCGCTGCTAACACCTGGAGCCGGTTAGCGGTTCCGCCTGTCGCAGTGCATGCATATTCATTGGCCGCAGACCCTGCGAACAAGCTGTATTACATGACCGGCGGCAGTGATCTGGTTGACGGCGTCGCCAACGCGCAGGTCTACAACACTCAAACGAATCAGTGGACGGCGTTGCCACCGATGAATACCGCACGGTTTGCGCATGAGTCAGCGTTGGTGGGCGGCAGGCTGTATGTCGTTGGAGGTTCTGGCGGAGGCGTGAATGGTGAAGTGTTTGACTTCACCAAACAAAGCTGGTCGCCAATTGCGCCGATGCCTCGCGTGCATTTGTACACGACCAGCGCAGTGGCACAGGATTCCAACGGTCGGCTGTATTGGCTGATTATCGGTGGAGAAGACAACAACGGCACACTGACTTCGATTGTGGATATTTATGATTTTGCCGCTGACCGTTGGTTGTCGCCCGATTTATCTTTCAATTTGCCGACCCCGCGTTCGCGGCCGGGCTCTGCCGTATTGAATGGATGGATTTACACCTTCGGAGGAAGCACCGGGGCAAATGGCTCGACAACTGTCGCGACAAACGAGCGGTTCAAGGTGGATGGGGTGACGATTCTTTCGCCGAATCAACCCCCGCTGATGATCGTGCCTGTGACTCAGCAAATTGCCTTGCCCGGACGCGAACTCGCCTTTGTGGTTTCGGCGCAGGATTTGGGTTCTGGAGTACCCATTGCCATAACGGCAGACGGGGTGCCAGCGGGGGCCAATTTCACCGTTGCCAATGAAACGAACAACAGTGCGAAAGGCACGTTCCGCTGGACGCCGACGGCAGCAGATGTCGGCCGCAATATAACGGTCAGTTTTACAGCCAGCGATGGAGCATTGACCGATGTCAAAATTGTTCAGATCAGCGTTGTTCAATCTTCGCCGCTGACAGCGGTCAATGCGGCGGATTTCAAAGTTGGGCCGTTGGCCGTGGATTCCATTGCTGCTGCCTTTGGAGCAAACCTGGCATCACGCATCGAAGTTGCTCAGTCAGTTCCATTGCCGCTTGGTTTGGCGGATACGATGTTGACGGTGAACGGAATTCCTGCCCCGCTGTTTTTTGTTTCGCCGACACAAATCAACTTTGTCGTTCCCGCGGGCGTTGATCCGGGGGCGGCGACAATCATTGTCAGCAACCCGACGGGGAATTACGCATTGGGCAACATTCAGGTTGTTGCCGCTGCTCCAGCCATTTTCACTGCCAATGCTTCCGGCACGGGCGACGCTGCGGCTCAGGCGACGGTGGACGGCGTGAATTTCCAGCAGCCTCCGTTTGATGTTGTGGTCAATGGACGTCCGAATATTCTGGTGCTGTACGGCACCGGAGTTCGTCGTGTTCCAGCCGCCAACCCAAACGATGGAAATGGCGTCGCGGAATCAGTGACCGTGACAATTGATGGCAAACCAGCCACTGTGCTTTATGCCGGTGCACAAGGCAGCTTCACCGGATTGGATCAACTCAACATTGAATTCCCCACGGCGCTGGCTGGACAAGGCACACGTCGCGTCGAAGTTGTGGTGACGGTTGGTGGCGTGACCGCAAACCGGGTGACGGTTCAAATCAAGTGACTTGTAATCAAGAAACAACTCGATCGGGTGACAGCGAGGCAGAGCAACTGGAGGAGGGCAATGCCCCCAACGCTCTGTCGCATAGCCTGCCGGTTTCTCCGGCACCGTCTCTTCCCGTTACTTCGTCTTCGCCTTTTTTGCATAAGCTTTGGAACAAGGTGTTTGAGGACGACGTGTTCGGCCGGGCGGCACAACTGGCATATTACTGGCTCTTTTCGCTGTTCCCTTTGCTGATTTTTTTGACGGCGTTGTTGGCTTATCTGCCGATTCCGCGAAAGCTGGATTACTGGTTGGGCGCTCTGAACAACGTTCTGCCGGTGGAAGCATATATCTTGGTGGACAGAACCTTTCACGAAATTGTGTCGCGCCAGCGAGGCAGGCTTCTTAGCTTCAGCATATTTGTCGCCGTTTGGGCGTCTTCCGCAGGAATGGAAGCGATCATCGGCTCCATCAATCGAGCTTACCGAAACACCGCTTTGCGTCCGTGGTGGAGAGAGAAACTGCTTTCCATCGGTCTGACACTCGGACTGGCCGTATTTGTGTTGTCGGCCTTGTCGCTGATCTTTTTTGGCGAAAGTCTGGGGCTGAGCCTTGCACGGTTTTTCGGCTTAAGCGCCATGTTTCGCACTGCATTTGCCGTGGCTCAATGGCCGTTGGTCAGTATTTTGATTTTGATTGGCGTGGACTTGATTTATTACTTCGCGCCGAACTTCAAACAGAAATGGCGATGGTTCACGCCCGGCGCAGTCTTCGCTGTGGTTTGCTGGTTGCTGATTTCCTTTGGGCTGCGGCATTACCTTTCGCGGTTTGGAAATTACAGTGCAACGTACGGCGCATTGGGCGGAGTCATGATGCTGATGTTGTGGTTCTACCTGACCGGCATTGCCATTTTGGTTGGCGGCGAAATCAATGCGCTTGCCAAAAATTCGTGAAGTGATAAACCAGCTCTTGTTTCAATCCGCATTACGACTCGAGTTATCCGATCCAATCTAAAACGTTCTTTTTCCGCTACCGACTCCAGCAGGCAATTCATTTCCATCGAGAAAGATGAACATCAATTATCTACTCAGGGTTGGTTGCCAGAGATTTCCATTCACTCTTCGGGCTGGTTTCTTTGCAGGCAATGCAGGTTCGGGTTTCCGAAAGCAAATCTTTTTTACGGTCGGGCTGATCAATACCACATCGTGGGCAAATGAATTCTTCCTCCAGCGGCATCTTTTCCAACAGCGATCCTAGTCCGATGACGGCTGAAGAAATGAAAGCCATAGCCACAACGATCGGTAGCTGGTCAATCCATTGTTCCCAAGAGAGTGGCTGATTGGGAGCGTGTTTTTTATACCCGACTTTTGTAATCAGTGAAAAAACGATGAACCAAAAAGCAAAAGCCCAGGATGAAAATTTGGCTGCTCTTTTCAGCTTTGGGTGCATGGCAAACTCCTTTTTGAGAGTGAATTCGGTTAACGATAGCGATTAGTTTAGCTTTCCCGCTGCCCATTGAATCGCGTTTCGAACCAATCGCTGGTAATTCGGATTTAAGTTCGCATTCCGGTCGTGGCCGAGTTGAATGTACACGACTCGCGCTTTTTCGTAAGGACCAATCCAGGCAACAGGGCCGTCGCTGGTTTTATCGTCGGTTGTTAACAGCACTTTGACCTTTGGCGAAATCCACAGGTCTTTGTAGGTTTCGTCCTGAATTTTGAATGTGCCGATGCCTTTCAAGATTGGATGCTGCATTGCCGGTTTGATCGTCAAATCCACATCGTGTTTGTAACTGCCGACTTTTCCGTTGACCGGTTCAAACAGCCAGCGCCCACCAACGACTTCTTCATACCACCAAGGCCAATTGACGTTGGTGCAGATGCCATGATGGAGAACGACGACCCCTTTCCCGCTTTCAACGAACTCGCGCAGATTTTTCTGTCGTGCCGGTTCCAGCGTTTGCGCGGTGTCATAAATCACCAACACGTCGGCTCGTTTGCGCATGTCGTAACTGTAGGCTCGCGGATGCGGATCAACTTTGGCGTTGATTGCTTCATCGTCAAAGACGGAATAGAACTCCGGGTCGTAATCGTGACCGCCCGTAGCAACCAACACTCGTACTGCGTCGCTGAGTTTGGGCTTCGGCTTCCAGGCTTTCTGCGATGACGCCGCGCCTATCGAGATCGTCAGTGCAAAAAGAATTATCAGCAAAAGTTTCATCACGTGACTTTTAAGCTAGCAATTTGTCCACTACCAAGCCCGCAACGTCCGTCAGCCGGAAATCACGTCCCTGAAACCGATACGTCAGCTTTTCGTGATCAAAGCCTAGCAATTGCATCAAGGTCGCGTGCAGATCGTGAACGTGAACCCGGTCTTTGACGACATTGAATCCAAGTTCGTCGCTTTCACCCAGTGTCAGACCGGCCTTTAAGCCTCCGCCCGCCAACCAGATCGTGAATGCATTCGGATGATGATCGCGTCCGTCACTGCCGCCTTGCACCATTGGAGTGCGTCCGAATTCGCCACCCCAAACGACCAGCGTGTCTTTCAACATTCCGCGCTGTTTCAAGTCTTTTACCAGCGCCGCACAAGCCTGATCCGTATCCTGGCAGTTCTTGGTCAGGTCTCTGACCAGCGAACCGTGCTGATCCCAGGCTTCGTGGTAAATCTGCACGAAGCGAACGCCGCGTTCGACCAGTCGCCGAGCCATCAACACTGAATTGGCAAACGACGGTTTGCCCGGTTCGGCTCCGTACATTTCCAGAACGTGTTTTGGTTCTTTGCTCAAATCCATCAGTTCCGGCGCGGAGGATTGCATCTTGTACGCCATCTCAAACGAATTGATGCGCGTGGCAATTTCCGGATCGCCGACTGTGTCCAGCCGCATGCGATTGAGTTTCTGAATCGTATCCAGCGAATCGCGTTGCAGTTTGGCATCCACGCCGCGCGGGTTTGAAAGGTAGAGCACCGGATCGCCCACGTTGCGGAACTGCACGCCCTGGTAGACCGTCGGCAAAAATCCGCTACCCCAACAGGAATTGCCGCCGCTGGGACCTTTGCTGCCAGTGCTGAATACGACGAAGGCCGGTAAGTCATCAGCTTCGCTGCCCAACCCATACACCGTCCAGGCTCCGAAACTGGGGCGCCCGAAAATCATCGAACCGGTGTTCATCATCATCTGCGCCGGAGCATGGTTGAACGCATCGCTGACCATGCTTTTGACGATGGTGATGTCATCTACAATCTTCGCCGTATGCGGCAACAATTCGGACACTTCTGCGCCGGACTGGCCATAACGCGCAAACCTAAACTTCGGTCCCAACAGCTTCGAGTTCGGATTGATGAACGCCGCGCGATATCCCTTCAGCAAATCCGCCGGAGGCAAGGTGCCATCAAATTTCGTCAGCATCGGTTTGTTGTCGAACAATTCCATGTGACTGGGACCGCCCGCCATAAACAGGAAGATGACATTTTTGACCTTGGGCGCGAAGTGCGGCTTTTTCGGAGCCAGCGGATTTTGCGCCTGCTGGGCATACCCTTCGCGGGCCAGCAAATGATTCAGTGCCAACGCGCCCAATCCAACGCCGCATTGTTCAATGAACCATCGGCGGCTGACGTTTGGCGTGTCTTGTGGTTGTGTTTGCTTCATCGTGTTCATCTCCTCAGCTTTGCAGTTTTGCCTGTTGTGCGTTCCAGCGGACTTTGCGTTCCTGTTTCAATGCCATATTCCCAATGTGTGCGGCGCGAGCGGCTTCGACGGCAACGCGGATGTCAGCATTGGGAGCCTTGCGGCTCTTCACACAATCCAGGAAGTTGCGAATGTGTGTCGCGGTTCCGTCGCCTTTGGATTCGATGAGAATGCTCGACTTGGCTTCACCCGCGCGACTGTTTTGCTTTTCGCCTTCCCGGTACACGGACAATTGTTCGCGGTCGAGTTTCATCGTCGCTTTCGTCCCGCGAAGTTCCAGGCCGCCGTCGTCAATGCTGCTGCTCATTGTGCCATGATAGGTTGCCATAAAGTTCGGATATTCCAGCACGCAGTTGATCACGTCAGGGCATTGCCAATCCAGCACGTAGCGATTGCCGATGGTGGTCGCCGCCAGCGGCGTTGCCGCTCCGGTGTACCAATGCACCACGTCAATCCAGTGACACATCAAATCGGTCAACGCGCCTCCACCAAAATCCCAGTACCAGCGCCACCAGTAAAATTTTTGCGGGGTGATTTCCTGTTTAGGGGCGCTGCCGAGCCAGGCTTTCTGGTCGAGTTTGTCATAGGCGAGTTTGTTGGAATGTCCGCCCGCTGCGTAGTTTTGGTACCACCACATCCGCACGGTTGTGATTCTGCCAAGCGTGCCTTCGTCAATGATCTTTTTGCCTTGAATGAAATGCTCCCAGCTTCGTTGCTGCATGCCGACTTGCACAATGCGCTTGCTGGCTTCGACGGCTTTGATGATGCCGGCGCCTTCTTCAATGGAATGGGTGATAGGTTTTTCGACGTACACATCTTTGCCGGCGGCGACGGCATCCGTCGTGATTTTGACGTGCCAATGATCAGGCGTCGCAATCACCACGGCATCAATCGTTTTGTCGTCGAGCACCGCACGGTAATCTTTGAGTTGTTTGGCGTTGGGCAAGCCCACCGTTGATGCGGCGCGTTCAATGTTCGGTTGATACACATCGCAAAGCGTAACGATTTCCGCGTCGGAATTGGATTTAAGGTGGTTCAGCAAACTGCGCATTCGCCCGCCTGTCCCAATCGCCGCAACGCGAAGACGTTCGTTGGCTCCCAGGATGTTGGCCGAAGCGGGAAAGGCAGATAGCATTGCGCCGCCCACGCCCGCCGCTGAAGTTTTTAAGAAGTCTCTGCGTTCATTTGAGCTCATCGCTTGCCTCCAAGTCGTTTCAGGGAAATGTCTTTGTATTGAACTTTCATCGGATCGCCGGGAATGATAGGCATTGCCAGCACGCCCTGGCGAGCGGCTTTGCCAGTTTCGCGGTCGTCCAGTTCTGCGGTCAACTGGCCGTTGATGCGCAGTGTGATATGCGAACCGACAGCGGTAATGTGATATTCATTCCACTGTTCAGTTTTCAGATCCTTTAGCAAGGCTTCGGATTCGGCGAAGCGTGTGACTGTTCTTTTGCCACTTTCATCAATCACAGTGTTTTCGCCGCGTCCAGCCAGCGAACGGCGCGTGCCGTATTCATCCCAAATGCCGCCAATGTATTTTCCCGCGCCATCCATATCGGCTTGATAGCCGTGAACCAAGCCTTTGTCTTTGACGACGCTGCGGAATTGCATGCCGGAATTCGATTTCGCGCCGAAAATGCGAAACTTGAATTTAAGTTCAAAGTCGGCGACTTCGCCACCTTGCCAGACGATGAATTGATTGTACGGCGGATTGTGTTCCTTGGTCGTGGTGCCGGTGATTGCGCCGTCTTCGACGGTGAAATAACTCATGTCGGGCGCTTGCCAGCCTTTCAGGGTTTTGCCGTCAAAGATTTTCTTCCAGTCCGTTTGTAATACGGTACGGGGAGCGGTAGCGACCTGGTTATCATTGGCTGCCTGTATTTTTACAGGCCAACAGGTCGCTACCACTCCATGTACCGCAGCGAATGTGATTAGCAAACTTGCACAGATAAACTTATTCATTGTTTGTAAACCTTGCCGCCTTTCATCACCAGTTTGATTTTGCGAACGGCGGAAACGTCGCGTGTCGGATCGCCATCAACAGCGATCAAATCGGCCAGCAAACCGGCTTTGACGGAACCGATCTGATTTTCCAGATGCAACACGCGCGCGTTAATCGAAGTAGCCGCGCGCAACGTATCCACGGGCGACATTCCGAATTTCACCATGGCTTCCAATTCGCGGGCGTTATCGCCGTGCGGGAAAACTCCCACGTCGCTGCCTGCGGCGATGGTCACGCCCGCTTCCAGCGCAGCTTTCATCATCGCGGGTTTGCGCGCTTGATTGCCCACCGAAAGCGTTGGGCAGAGAGCGACGCCTTTTTCTTTCATTAAGCGAAAAACTTCCGGAGTGCCTTCGTCTCCGTGTTCGATGGTTTCCACCCCGGCCAGCGTCGCGCGTCGCATGCCTTCCGCCGTGGCGGAATGCGCGGCGACCGGAATGCCTGCGCTTTTGGCGAGCTCCACGACGAGTTTCAATTCTTCCAGCGTGAAGGTCGGGGCGGCTCCAGCTTTGCCCCAGCGGTAATCGGCGTACACCTTGATCCAATCCGCGCCTTTGCCAATTTGCGTGCGGACGGCTTTGGTCAGGGAATCAATGCCATCTGCTTCTTCCGCGCCCTGCGGCACGTTCCATTCGGTAGCGTAACCTTTCGGGCCGTAGCTGCCGCTGACGACAATGGCGCGTGTTGCCACCAGCATCCGCGGACCGGGAATGATGTTTTGTTGCACAGCTTGTTTCAGCCCCACGTCGGCGTAATCTGCGCCTTCGGTTCCCAAATCACGAACGGTGGTAAATCCGGCGAGCAACGTCTCGCGCAAATGATTGGTTGCTCGCGCCACGCGCAAACTCAAGTGTTCGCGCGCAACTTGATCGTTCCAGGGAGTTTCGTTGTATGGATGCAGCAACACATGCGAATGCGCTTCGATCAAGCCGGGCATCAGCGTTGTGCCGGGCAATTCGATGACTTTGGCGTCGGCGGGCACTTTGACTTCATTGCCTGGGCCGACAGCTTCAATCTTTTCGCCCCGCACAATTACCGCCCAGCCTTCGCGCAACTGTTCGCCGTCGAACACGCGCGCAGGACGCAACTGATAAACGCTTCCCGGTAGTGTGGACTGCGGGGACTGAATTACTGTTGATGTCTGACCAACGACGCCAGCTAGTGCGATCAGCACAACCACAAATGCAAACAATCGAAAATTCGTATTTATCATTTTTTAGTGAATCAGTAACGCCAACGGTACACCGCGAATTTGACGACTTCGTTTTGAAAATCAATCAACCCGTCTTCATCCTGCCACCAGTTTGAGATGTTGTAGGTCAAAGTCGGCACGGCGACCATTCGCACTTCAACTCCGGTATCTTTCAACTGACGATTCAAAATCCAACGTGCGCGGCGAGTGTGAAAAAGGTCTGTCACGACCAACAGCCGCTTTGCCTGATGTTGCGTAACCCAGATCTTCAGCGCTTTGGCTTCATCAAAAGTGCTGGTGACTTCTGGGTCGGCGATTGTGATGACGTTTTCGGGAACGTTCTCAGCTTGCAGCAGTTCTCGTGTGAGCAGGCCGTAGTCTCTTTCCAGCCCGAGCTTAACGACTTTGGTGCGTTGCGGCTGCATCAGCAAAACCTGTTTTGACCAGCCCGCATGATAAAGCTGAGCCGCTGCCGGAGGACGTGTATTCAAGCCTCCGCCCAAAATGACAATCGCATCTGCCTGAACCGGTTCGTCAGAAATCACCCACAGCCGGGCGACTCCTTGCAGCAACGCGGCTCGATACCACCACCCCAGGCCGAGCAACAAAACCAAAACGGTTGCGCCGACAGTGAAGATTTTGAGTTTGCGCGCTGCGCGTAATCGTTTGATCAATCTGGCCGATTACTCCTTCGTGATGGCTTCATCCAGGTTCAGCAACACGCGCGACACGACTGTCCATGCCGCCAGTTCGTCCATTGTTGCACCTTTGGGCAGCAAGAACGGTTTGTCAGGATCATTGGTCGCCAGATTCCAGGGATTCAATTCGCCGCTGACAAACCGCTGCTGTTGCCGAGTTTTTAACGCCAGCAATTCAGCAACTTCTGTTGCCGAAGGTTGGCGCGACAGCACTCTGCGGAACGCAAAGCTCAGTCGTTGTTGATCGGTTGTTCCACCTTCTTTCAAGGTTTTGGCCGCCAGCGCGCGAGCCGTTTCCAGAAACAGCGTTTCATTCAGCGTTGTCAGCGCTTGTAACGGCGTATTCGATCTTGGGCGGCGCACGCAAGAAATGTCTGCTGTGGGGGCATCAAACGTTTGCAGCGCCGGAAAGGGGACCGAACGGTAGCGGAAGGTATACAGCGCACGCCGGTAACGGTCTTCGCCTTTGCTTTCCGGCCAAGGTTTCGGACCGTAGCTGGCAGGAGGCAAATACAAAAATTCCGGCGACGGCGGGAAGACGCTGGCGCCGCCAACTTTTTGATTGAGCAAGCCACTGGCGGCCAAAGCGACGTCGCGGACAAGTTCGGCTTCGATGCGCAACCGCGAGCCTCTGGCCAGCAACCGGTTGTACGGATCGCGTTGCAGCAATTCCGGCGTCATTTTCGACGATTGGCGATAGGTCGCCGATGTGACGATCAACCGGTGAATGTGTTTCAGGCTCCAGGGAGCGGTGGTTGGTGATGTCCCCTTGTCTGCTTGTCCCCGTTTCGCCCCTTCCATCAATTCAACCGCCAGCCAATCCAGCAATTCCGGATGCGATGGAGCTTCAGATTGTTTTCCGAAATCTTCCGCCGTCGCCACGATGCCGGTTCCAAAATAGCTTTGCCAGATGCGATTGACTGCGGCGCGCGCAGTGGTGGGCGCTTGGCGATCTGACAGCCATTTCGCAAACGTCAGCCGATTGACCGGTGCGTCCGCAGGCAATTGATGCAAAAACGCTGGCACGCCCGGTTGAATTTCCTTGTCGGGCTTCAGAAAGTCGCCGCGTTTCAGCGTGAAGGTCGGGCGCATTTCATTGCGTTCGTTGTACACAAGTTGCGAAGAACCTTCGGGATGTTGCCGCCATAATTCCGCAATGCGATCGTTGTCAGCTTTCCAATCGGCGACGGTCGTTCGCCAGTACCCGAAGATGGTTTGGGTTTGTGCGTCGCTGCGTTGTCCGCGGGGAATGTTCAGCAGTTCACGCACATGAGCGGGCAACGGATCGGCGACAGCGTCTTTGGCAGTGGTCACAGACAAACGCATACGCCCCAGGTTGTTGTTCTGGTTGTCGTCGCTGTTCCAGCCGCCGTGGCTCTGTTTCAGGTAAAACGTCAGGATTACCTGGCCTTCCAGGTTGATGGGTTGTTCAGCGACGAACACGGCTTTGCGCGGAACGTTGCGCTGTCCCGGGCCGGCATCCAACCCCCAGGCGGTTTCGTCTTTGCCGTCAATGGCGAATTCAATCGGCCCCGTGACGCGTTTGCGATTGGTTTTGTCATAAAAGATCGGTTCCAGATCGCGTTCGGGCTGATTGAAATCCGCCGTGGCGCGGACGATTTTGACTTTGGTGATTTTGGCCGGATCGCTGGCCGGAGCAGCTTCGACTTCAAATTCGGTTAGGGCACCCAGGCCTTTGGTGGAACGACCGGGACCGCCCAGCGGCAAGTTCGGATCATTGAGCAGTTCCAGCCGGAACGCCGCAATGTTTTTTACATCGGTTTTCCAAACCATCTTCACGCGATGTTTGGTTGGCGCGTACCCTTGCGCCAGAAACGAACTATCTTTCATCGGCAGGTATTTCTGGCCGCCGTTGGAAATGTCGTCCACTTCAGGAGTAACAATGATCCAATCCGGTTGATTGGCTTTAGCCTGATCTTCCCACGCAGCCATGCGCTGTTGCCAGTCAGGAGCTTTGTGCTGCAATTCGGCTTCGATCTCGCGGGTGCGCCGGAAGATTTCCGCGCGTTTCATCTGTTCTTCCGGCGTGTACACGGCAATGTTCGATTCGTTGGAATTATTCAGGAAGGCGAACAGCCGGTAATACTCTTCCTGTTTCAGCGGATCGAATTTGTGGTTGTGGCACTGCGCACATTGAATCGTCATGCCCAGCACGCTCTTGCCGATGGCGTCCATGCGGTCGAACATCGCTTCCATGCGAAATTGTTCCGGTTCGATGCCGCCTTCTTCGTTAATCATCGAGTTTCGCAAAAAGCCTGTGGCCACGATTTGGTCTTGTGTCGGGTTGGGGAGCAAATCCCCGGCAATTTGCTGGATGATGAACTGATCGTACGGCAAATCGCGATTGAGCGAGTTAATTACCCAATCGCGGAAAAACCAGACGGCGCGCTGTTTGTCTTTTTCGTAGCCATCGGAATCGGCGTACCGTGCCGCGTCCAGCCAATGTCTGCCCCAACGTTCGCCGTAATGTGGCGAAGCCAACAACCGATCCACCAGCTTTTCATAGGCATTCGGCGATTTGTCAGCGAGAAAGGCATCCACTTCTTCTGGCGTGGGAGGCAAACCAATTAAATCCAGGCTCAACCTGCGAATCAGCGTGACGCGATCCGCTTCCGGCGAAGGCTGCAATCCCTCTTTTTCCAGCCGCGCCAGCACAAACGCATCAATCGGATTTTTGATCCAGGCAGCATTCTTGACTTGCGGCAACGCTGGGCGGACAGGCGCGACGAATGCCCAATGCAATGGATTTTGAGATTTGGAATTTAAGGTTTGGGATTCATCCGGCCATTCTGCGCCCTGTTCGATCCAGGTTTTAATCAACGCAATCTGTTCTGTGGAAAGCGGCTTGCCATTCATGGGCATGCGAGCCTGATCACTGGTGCCGGTGACGCGCCGATAAAGTTCACTGTCCGTGGCGTTGCCGGGTTTGATGATTTTGGCAAGGGCCGTTGATTTGGAATCCAATCGCAATCCTGCCGCCTGTTTCTTTTCGCCGTGGCAACCTGCGCACGAAGCCGCAAAGATTGGTTGAATATCGCGAAGGAAATTGATTTTGGAGGATTGCTGGGCGCGAACACCTGGTTGCCAGGCATTCAATGCCATCGTTGCTGCTGCAAAGATGATCAGGACAGACAAAGAAAGCTTTCGATTATTCATGCCGCTCGCTTACAGAACCTGCTCAAACACAGGCGATTTCAATTGTTCGTGCCGATGCCAATGAAACTTACATCGTGATGGAAGGGAAGATTGCGGGAGTGATTATCTTCAGTCGCAATTTTTATTACAAGGTTTGACCAGTTACTGACAAAACTTGTTTTATAGATGGAACAAATGTGCCGAAGGAAGAGTATAGTGCCGTGGACAGATCCAACAACCCAAAACCCAACAAAGGAGTCACCAACTTGAAACAAGTTCCCACTACGAAAGCTTCATCTAAAGCTCAATCGAAAACTGCGCCGAAATCCGTGGCGTTGCTGGTTGCCACCAAAAAAGGCGGGTTCATTCTCACGTCTGATTCCAAGCGCCGCACCTGGACGACCAAAGGCCCATTGTATCTGGGTAACAATGTTCATCACATGATGCTGGATCCGCGTGACGGAAAAACCATGCTGATGGCAGCCAAGACAGGGCACTTGGGGCCGACGGTGTTTCGCTCCGCAAATCAGGGCAAAACCTGGAAAGAAGCCTCGAAGCCGCCTGCCTTTCCGAAAGCGCCGGAAGGCGAGAAAGGTCGTGTGGTGGATCACGTGTTTTGGTTGACGCCAGGACACGTCAGCGAACCAAAAGTCTGGTATGCGGGGACTTCTCCGCAGGCGTTGTTTCGCTCCGAAGACAGCGGCGACACGTGGGAGCCAGTGTCAGGATTCAATGATCATTCGATGTTGATGACGTGGACGGGCGGCGATCAAAGTGGGACGCCCGACGGCCCAAAGTTGCACTCGATCATTGTTGATCCACGCGATGCGAATCATCTTTACATTGGCATGTCCGGTGGTGGAGTGTTTGAAAGCAAAGACAAGGGCGCGACGTGGATTCCTCTGAATGCCGGAAGCCGCGCGGATTTCTTTCCGGACCCATATCCGGAATTTGGGCAGGACCCGCACTGTGTTCGCCTGCATCCGCTGGCTCCGGATATTTTGTACCAGCAAAATCATTGCGGCATTTACCGCATAGATCGCAGCGCGAAAGGTGCGGAAAATCAATGGGTTCGTATCGGCGAAAAGATGCCGAAATCTGTCGGCGACATCGGATTTCCGATGGTGTTGCATCCGCGCGATCCGAATACGTGCTGGGTATTTCCCATGGACGGAACGCAGGTGTGGCCGCGAACTTCACCCGGAGGGAAACCGGCGGCGTACGTCACGCGTAATGGCGGCAAAAGCTGGCAACGTCAGGATAACGGGTTACCCCAAGAGCAAGCCTGGATGACTGTGTTTCGTCAGGCGATGACTGCTGATTCCCAGAATTCGGTGGGGCTTTATTTCGGCACAACCTGTGGAGAAATCTGGGCCAGCATCAACGAAGGCGAAAAGTGGAATTGCATCGCTCGCCACTTGCCGCACGTTTACGCTGTCGAAGCTGTTGAACTGTAGTTTTCTTTCAAGAAGCCACACTGGCCTTTCTTCGTGAAACGTCGAATGGCTTAGTGGACGAGATTTTGGAAAGGTGGTTATGAAAGTGATTATTCCCAGTCCGCTGCTGTCGTACACGAACCAGCAAAAAGAAGTTGATGCGATTGGCGGAACCGTCAGCGAATTGCTCGAAGATTTGAACCGAAGCTATCCCGGAATTCGGTTTCGGATGATTGATGAGCAGGATGCCATTCGTCCGCATATGAAAATCTTCGTCAATGGCGAACAGGTTTTCGGTTTGGACACCACGTTGAAATCAGCGGATGAAGTTCATATTCTGCAAGCGTTGAGCGGAGGCTGATTTCTTTGCCAAGGAAAACGTGAAAATGGCGCAATCGAAAGAGTTACTTGATTGCGCCATTTTGTCCGCCCAACGAGCGCTGGAAGATTTCGAATTCATTCAACCCGTTCAACCTCACCAATGTCGAGAGTCGTCACACGGCTCAGGCCAAACTGATTCGCCGCCCCGTAAAACGCTGGGGCGACTTTATCAATCAGCAGAAAAAAAATACGGCGTCGCGATTGAGCTTGATCTTGATTGCCTCTGCCGATGGCAATTTCGATTTTGCTATTCACGACGCCGTCCTGTTCACTGGCCAGCCCCAGGAGAAAGGCTTGCAGCCAGTCGGGGCACCGATCCCAAAAGCACCGGTGCAATTTTCGACCTCACCGATTTAAGCGGGAAATCACGTCATCAGGTATCACCGGTAACAAAAATTTTTAGAATGGCTGAGCGCGAATGATTACCATCAACGCTCAGCCTCTAAGCCGTTGTTACTGTACAGACACGTCGTCAACTCTAAAAGTCGTGACCAACGAACTGTCTGTAGTTGTGCGGAATTGAATCCGCACTGTCTGACCGGCAAACGCCGACAGATTGTATGCTCCGCGTAAAGTGTAAGCGTTTGACGCCGCCACCTTGTTCAAATTGCTGAACGTTGCCAGCGTCGTCAGCAATGTGCCGGATGTGTTGCGAACTTCGATAAACAGGCGGTCGAACTGAGTCGCCGTCGTGGTTTCACTGGACGTGACGTTCAAGTAGAAGTTCAGGCTCGGCGACGTGCCGGTTGGAATCGTAATCTGTTGATAAGCGGTATGCGTGACGCTATTGGCTCCGCCTTCTTTCAGATAACCGGTTCCAGTGCGAGCATTGCCATCTGTGCTTCTGGTTGCGCCAGACAACACCCACGGAGTGGAACTGGTTTCAAACCCGCCGTTGACGATTAGTTGAGAACTGGCGTTGTTCACAGTCAGCGTTACTGGAACCGTGACGGGCGTATTGCTAGCCCCAGTTGCGGAAATGGTGACCGTGCCGTTGTACGTTCCGGCGGTTAATCCGCTGATGCTGACCGAAGCCGTCACTGTCGAAGGCGCAGTGCCTGAAGTCGGCGTGAGCGTCAGCCAAGTGGCGCTATCGCTGGCTGTCCAGTTCAACGTGCCACTGCCGGTATTGGTGATGCTCAAGGTTTGGTTGGCAGGATTTGATCCGCCAACAGTTGCCGTGAAGCTCAGGCTGGTCGGACTGACACCGATGGTTGGCGTCGTCGAAACGCTGCCATTGGCGTTGTAAACCACTAGCGCGAAATCCTGATCCGTCGTGTCGGCGTTACCCGGCACGCCATCGCCTGCGATGTTCGTAGCTTTGACCGTAACGGTGTAATTGCCTGAAGCGCCCGCAGGCAGGTAAACCGACTCGACGTTGTTCTTCGCGTCGGCAGTTCCGCCGCTGACTGAATTCGCTCCGGTGAACACGTTGCCTTTGTAGGTCACGCCGCCGACGGTCACTTCCAGGTCAAGATTGTTAACCCAAGGCGCACCGGTCGTTGGACCGGGAGCGTCCGACCAGGCCAAGGTCACGCGGAATGGTTTAGTCGTATCCACAATCGAGCCAGTGAGTTGATACGTTGCGCCGGTTGCGCCGAGCACTTGCGTTTGATCAGTCAGAACGCGCGACGCGGTGTCGAATGCACGGCCCAAATCCATTCTGCCCATCCCCTGGTTGTTGGACGGCAAGGTGTCGTTCGCTCCAACTCCGTTCATATATGCAGCGGAATTCATCAACATTGCTTTGACCATTGCCGGTGAAGGGGTGCCCAAACCTTTGTTGAGGAAATCCTGGAACAGCAACGTAGCGCCGCCAGCAACCGCTGGGCAGGAATGCGACGTGCCGGACGACCAGCCATACAGCGTTTGTCCTGTTGGCCAATACTGATTGCAGACGCTGCTGCCGTCGTAATTCGATTGTGGAATGCCGGCTTCGATGTGCGTGCCGGGAGCGATGATGTCAGGTTTGACGCGTCCATCACCTCCCGCGGAATTGACCGGGCCGCGGCTGGAAAAGCTAATGATGTCGTTGGCGCTGTCGGCTCCGGTGTTGCCAATGCCGCAACCATCGGTTCCGGTTTGGCGCACGTTTTCGCCCGCGCCGACCGTGATGACGTTTTTGGCTGTCGCCGGAGTGCTGACCGTATTCGAGCCGGAGCCGTCATTGCCCGCTGCAAACACAACTGTCAGTTGTTGCAAGCCGGTTGTTCCGCTTTGGGCGTCGCGCACGATGGAATCGTACGCTTGCGAATTGCTGTCGTAATCCGCAATCGGGCCGCCGGTCGAAGTTTGATAGCCCCAGGAATTGGACGAGATGCGCGCGCCGCTGCCGTAGGCCGTGCTCTCCCAGGTTGATGGACTGGATGCGGTCGCACCGAAAATTGCCGTGATGCCTACGCGTGCCCAGGGGGCAATGCCTAGGCCATAGTTGTAACCGTTCGCGTCTTCGTTGGCGGAACCGGTTCCGGTGTTCAATCCGCCGATGATATGGGAGTTCAAAAATCCGTGGCCACCCATTGCGCCGCTTTGTGCGGTCGGATTGTTTTGAAATGCAATGCGCGAAGTCGCCAGATCAGGATGTCCCGTCAGCGAATACGCATCGTCCACCACGTTGACGGCAAAAGACGTGAATTGCGAACTTGTAAAGCCTTTCGTTCCCAGCCAGGTCAAATAGCCCGGCCCACTCGGAGCGTTGCCGGTCAAATTGCCTGCGACGATTTGGCCTTGCGCTTCATCCAGGCGGCGGCGTTCGCCGGCCGGTTCAATCGAAAACACATCGTCCTGGCTGGCCAATTCGATTACCTGGGACAGCGGAATGTTCATGGTCACGTTGTGATATTTCAGCACCTGCGCTTCGCCAAGGAAGTTGCGCGCCGTGCGTTTCAAGTCGGCAACTTTGCGTTTGGTGTCACCGGTTTGGATGAATTGTACGGTGACGTTGACGAATTGATCGGGATCGAGTTCGCGAGCCGCGACCAGCGATTGCCGAATGCGAAACGCGGGTTCGTAATCGCCGACCCATTGCACAAACGATTGTTCGTCTTTTAACTGAATCAAGCGCATCGCCACATCGCGATCTGCGCGAACGACGTAAGCATTGTTCGGCACGTAGCTGATGACATCCGCGCCGGTTTGATCCAGCGAGCGTAACCATTCGTCCTGAATCGGCCCCACAAATTGCACAATGAACAAACCTCCGCCAGGGCGCGTGAAGTTTTTGCGCGCAACAGCCATTTGCGTTTGGCGCAGATCGGCGGGCGGTTGTTTGCTGAGCGGTTCGGCATTGGTCGTGTCCAGCACGTAACCGTTCAGCACGATCAAGTTTTGTTCGTCGCGTGCGGCTACTGGTAATGCTTGCATTGCTGCGCGACCGCCGATGGCTTCTTCGTCGACCACCACCAGGCGAAATGATCCGTAATTGATCTCTTCGCGAATCGCGCCGCGTCCGGCCAGTTCGTTGTAAACCCCCAGCTCGTCGTTGTTGAGAATCAATTTGTGCAAACGATTTTTGTTGAGGTAGGTGGTTGGCAGATTATCGGGATCAGAGATTCGTTGTGGAGCGTCTTCGCGATCTCCGAGTTGCGGGCGTAGCCGCTCCTGAACAAAGACGCTGGCCGTAGCCAGAAGAACAGCGCAGACCAAAATGGTCACATAAAGCATCAATCGTTTCATATTCAGGTCTCTCCTGAGTTAGCAGGGCAAGCGGGTGGCTTGCGCGGTTTTGCTTGTCGTCAACATCTGAGGGATGTACAGCGAGCGACGACTGGATTCGGTCAACCTGCAACTGCAGATCAGAACTGGTTGACCGATTGTAGGATCGATAGAGAGTTCGCTTCGGAATTCAGATCGAAGCGATGGGGACGGTAAAGGCGGCGAAAAGATAATGCAGTTCGCATTAGCTGGCAATGGAAAACATTGTAATCAAATGCCCAAATATCCAGTGAAAGTGTGATGGATTCATCCCGCATCCGGAAGCGAAAGGCGTGCTTTGAGAGAACGTTTCGCCTTTCGCTGAAAATATTTCGGAAGTGGAATCTGGCCGTTTATTGTTTCGGAATACTTTTTAACCGGGGATCGAGCTGTTCTGCCTTTTGCCGTGCCGCCTGGGCCGCTGTTGTTTGGCCTTTTTTCTTCAGCGCAAGGCTCAATTGCCAATAGGCTTCGGCAAAATTTGGATCGAGTTTGATGGCGGCTTCGTAACGTTCAATGGCTTCGTCGATCTTGTTTTCGCTCAGCCGTTGATTGCCCGTGGCGACATTGGTTGCGGCAGTTTCCTGATCTTGCTTTAGTTTCAACAATCGAGCGGCCTCTTGAAGTTCAACGCGCGCAGCATCGGCGTCACCTTTTTGCCGGAGCGCCGCGCCCAGCGAGTTGTGTGGCTCAGGCGAAGTTGGCGCAAGTTTGATCGCCGCGCGCAATTCGGTAATGGCTTCCTCAGGTTTGCCCTTTTTCAAATACACATTGCCGAGCATGTGATGAAATTCCGCATCGTCGTTTCGCAGTTTGATGGCTGTCGACAACTCGACTTCGGCCTCATCCAACCTGGAAAGCTGATAATAGATTTCGCCAAGAGTGAAATGGGCCTCCGGCAAATCCGGAGCAAAGGAAAGGGCTTTTTGCAGCGAAGCAATGGCGCTGTCGCGATCATCTTTGCGTTTGTACGCCAGCGCCAGATTGTAATGAGCTTCGGGCGCTTCTGGCGCGATGGCGATCAACTTTTGGAACTGCTCTACGGCGGCAATCAGGTCGCCTTTCTGCATCAGCGTCAATCCCAGATTCAAATGCGAACTGATGTTTTGATCGTCCAACTTTAGCGCTTCGCGAAATTCGGCAATCGCACCATCGTAATTTCTGACTTGGAGCAGTGACAGTCCCAGATTGGAATGCGATTCGATTAGATCGGGCTTCAGTTTGATGGCTTGCTGCAAAGTGGAAATGGATTCGGCAACCTGGCCGTCTTCGCGCAACGCTGCGCCAAGCGTGGTGAGGTATTGAGGCATTTGCGGTTTGAGTTTGACGACTTTTTTCAGCACCGAGACCGCTTCGGTGATGTCAGCTCGGCTGCCTTTGCGAAGCAGCGCCGAACCGAGCGCGTTTTGCGCATCAGGATTATTGGGCGTCAACCTTGCCGCCTCTCGCAGAGATGTGACCGCACCTGCAAAATCGCCGGACAACATTTTGCCAATGCCCAGATAATAATGAGCTTCGGCAAAATCGGGTTTCATTTTGAGCGACGCTTCAAACTCTTTTAACGAAGCGGGCATATCGCCCATTTGTCCCAACACAAAGCCAAGGTTCGCATGAAGTTCCGGAGCAGGTTTTAATTGGAGAGCGTAGCGAAGTTCGCCGACTGCCGCATCCAGCATTTGCGCTCTGTGCAGCAAAGAACCCAGCGAGACATGCAGACCCGCATCGTTTGGATTGAGCTGAGTCGCTCGCTGAAAGGCGTCAATTGCGGCTTCGACATCGCCTTTTTGTTCCAGCGCGGAGGCCAGATTCGTCCAGGCGGCTACAAAATCCGGCTTCAACCTCACGGCTTCGCGGAATTCTGCAATCGCCAGATTGATTTGCTCAGTTTCGGCCAGCGCAGCCCCGAGAACATTTCGCAACGCTGGATCCGCCGGTTTGGCTTTGACGGCGGCGCGCAATCTCGGCAATGCAGCGGCAGCCGCAGATTTGGGATTGGCCGCCGCCGGACGCGGCTTTTTCGTGGTTTGAGCAAAAACAGAATTGAAAGACAGACAAACGACAATCAGGCAGATTGCTCGCGGAAAAAATCTCATAATACCTTCCTGAAGATGGGTTGTTTTGTGGCGGCAAGTTGTAACCCAAATCGAGCTTCCGCGCTACCTCCACGCGCGGTTCTGTGCTATCTCTTTTGGCGATGAACTCCCTGACAAAATTCATGTTGAGCATTTGTTGGCTGACGATTGCTTTGAGCGGGCAAGCGTTTGCGGTGGAATGTTTGCCGCTGAAAGTGCGCAATCCTGAAGGCAATTACATTATTCCGGGATCGAAGGGCGACATTGTTTATCGCCGCGTGAACGGTGCTGAGTTGTCGCTGGATGCGTATGTGCAGAAGCGAGGCAACAAGCGTCCGGCAGTAATGGTCATTCACGGCGGTAACTGGGATTCGGGCAGCCGCGTCAGTTTCGTCGGTCAATTTTTGGAAACGCTGACTGCTGCTGGGTACAACTGGTTTTCGGTTGATTATCGTAAAGGAGGCTTGAGTCATTATGCCGAATCTGTGGACGATTTGCGCGCAGCCGTCGAATTCATTCGCTGCCACGCCACCGAGTTTCGGATTGATCCGAACAATATTGCGCTGCTGGGCGAAGATTCCGGAGCGCATTTGGCATTGACGCTGGCAGCGGAAAAGTCTGTCGCGATCAAAGCCGTGATCAGCATCGGTGGATTTTACGATTTGCGCCAACTGCCGAACGTGAAATCCCAACTCTCCGGCCTCAGACCTGAAAGCGTTGATGAATTTCTGACGCAAGCTTCGCCGGTGACAAAAGCCTTGAACGCATTGCCGCCGACTTTAATTGTTCATGGCGCAAACGACCGCGAAGTTCTGCCGCAGCAAGCCAGCCAGTTTTGTGAAGCACTACGCGCTGCTAACCGCCGCTGCGAATTCGTCGGCGTTGAAGGGGCGATTCACCGAGCGGAAAATTGGTGGCCGTCGCAATGGGGTTACAAATCATTGCTGACCACGTGGCTGGGCAAAGAGTTGAAACAGGCAGCCGCCAATCATCAACCGTATCCTGCCAATCTGAACAAAGGCCTGGTGTATTCGCCGAAGCATCAGTTGAAGTTCGACGCATACATTCCGTCTGGCAAAGGCAAGCATCCGGCAATCATCATTGCTCATGGCGGAGGTTGGGAAGCGGGCGACAAGGTGACTTATGTTACGCCGCTGTTTGAGCCGTTAGCCAAAGCGGGCCTCGCCTGGTTTTCGATTGATTATCGATTGACGCCGCAAGTTCGGAATGCAGATCAGCTTGACGATTTGCGCGAAGCGGTTCGCTTCATTCGCGCCAACGCGGCAAGGTTTAACGTGGATCCGAACCGAATTGCTATTCTGGGGGAATCCGCGAGCGGGCAGATGGTGGCGCAACTGGCGACTGAAAAGTTGGAAGGCGTGGCGGCGGTTGTTTCATTTTACGGCGTTTATGATTTTCTGCCGATGGCAACCAGCTTCACGCCGCGTTCGATTCCTATGCGGTTGTTTGGCGTGACGGAATTGAATGATCAAACGCGAGAACTGATGAAGCGATTTTCTCCCTTGTATCAGGTCAAAGACGGCATGCCGCCGTTGCTATTGATTCAAGGCACAGCGGATCGGCTCCACGCGCAAGCCATTGCACTGAAATCAGAGCTGGATCGAGTTAGGGCAAGTTACGATGTTGTGGACGTACTTGGCGCTCCGCACGGAATGGAAAACTGGGAAGGCCACGCTGATTGGACAGGTTACAAAACCAAGCTAGTTGAATGGTTAATAGCGAAGTTGAGATGAAGAATTTGTTTTTACCGGAGAGGCGCAAAATATCTCAGAGGTTTCACGGGGCTTGTTCACTACGAACCATCCGCGTTGCTTTGCGCCTTTGCTGTGTAACAGCTTTTCTCCTTTGTTCGCTTACTGTTCAAGCACAAAATGCTCCAGAGCTTCCTAAGATTATTTTCGACAACTTTGGGCCGGGCATACGCGAACAAGTCAAAAAAGCCGATGATGATGCGCGCAAAAATCCCCAAGACGGTAACTTCATCGGGCGATTGGCGATGGTGTTGCAGACGTACGAAGAGCACGAACAAGCTGCGGCAATCTATCAACTGACACGTCAGCTCCAGCCAAACGAGTTTCAATGGGTGTATTTGCTGGCGGTTTGCCAGTCGGCGCTCGGCAAACAGGCGGACGCTGTGGCAACGTTCCGCGATGCGTTGAAGCTGAAACCAAATGATTTGCCTGCTCAATTGAAGCTGGCCGATGCGTTGTTTGCGACAAACGAACTTGCTGAGAGCCGCAAACTTTACGAAACGATCCTTGCGAAAGAGCCAAACACGGTTCAGGCGCATTACGGCTTGGGACGAATCAAGGCGAAACTGGGCGAAAAGTCTGCGATTGAACATTTGCGAAAGGCTGTTGAATTGTCGCCTTCGTGGGGCGCAGCGCATTACGTCTTGGCGTTGGTGTACCGAAGCACTGGAGATAACTCTAATGCTGCAGAACAGTGGCGACTGTCTGAGCAAAACAAACTGGTTCGTCCTTTCCTGTTCGACCCACTGATGAAGGCTGTCGCCGACTTGAATTCCGGCGCGGCAGAAAAGCTCCGTCGAGGCGTCGAGTTAGAGGCTGAAGGACGTCTGGAAGATTCCATTGCCGAACACCGCCGCGCGCTGGAAATCAATCCGCAATATCTGCAAGTGCACGTCAATTTGATTCAGCTTTATGGCCGCACGCGCCAGCCTGCAAAAGCCGAAGAACATTATCGCGCAGCCGTCGCCTTGAACCCCACTCTGGCAGAAGCGCATTACAATTTTGGCGTGATGTTGGCGGACCAAAAGCGATTGGCTGAAGCGGCGCAAGCCTTTCGCCAAGCCATTGAAGCCAATCCACAATTTGCCGAAGCGCATTTGAATTATGGCGCGACGCTGGAAGCCGGGCGGGAATTCGATGAAGCGGCGGCGCATTACGAATTGGCGATTAGATTCAAACCAAATTTCCGGCAGGCACATTTTCAACTGGCGCGAATGCTGATTTACAAAAGCCGTTTACCGGAAGCGATTGAGCATTTGCAGCAAACGTTGTTGCCGGAAGATGGCGAAACGCCTCGTTTTACCTATGCATTGGCGGCGGCTTATGTGCGTGCAGGAGATCAAGCCAATGGGCTGAAATATGCGCGAATTGCTCGCGACAAGGCTGCCGCGTTGAAGCAGACCGAACTGCTGGCGCAGATCGAACGAGATTTGAAAGTTTTGGAGCAAGGAAAATGATGGAAGCGAGAACTCGAATGAGAGAACCCAATTCATCGCGGAGACGCAAAGAACGCAACGGCAGCGAAGAGCGTTTTCCTCAGCGCATCCTCTGCGGTCTTTGCGTTTCTGCGGTGAAGTTGGTTGCGGCTCCGTTGCGCAGTGATTCTGCGCGGAAGATGGTGTTTGCCAGTGCCATATTGCTGGCGGCATTGAGCATTGTTTTTCCAATGCCTTCCGCGTCGTCTCAGTCATCGCTTTTCCGCGAAGTTGCTGCTGAAACCGGATTGAACTTCCATCACTTCACGGGGGCAACAGGCGAATATTACATGCCCGAAATAATGGGATCAGGTGCGGCGCTGTTTGATTACGACAACGACGGCGATCTGGATGTTTACTTGTTGCAAGGCACTCAGCTGAATTCCAGCGAACAAGCGAAGCTGAAATACCCTCCATCGAAAAATTGGAAAGCGGGCAACCGGCTATTCCGCAATGAGCTGGTTCCATCGGGCAAGCTGACATTCACGGACGTGACAGAAGCCGCAGGTGTTGGCTTGCTTGCTTATGGAATGGGAGCGGCAACAGGTGATTTCGACAACGACGGAGACGTGGATTTGTACGTGACCAATTTCGGTTCGAACGTATTGTACCGAAACAACGGCAACGGAACGTTCACGGATGTGACGGCGCAAGCCGGAGTGGACGATCCGCGTTGGAGCACCAGTGCGGCATTTGTGGATTATGACCAGGATGGGCGCTTGGATTTGTTCGTGTGCAATTACGTGGATTTTACCGTCAAAGGCAACAAGCCGTGTTTTGCTCCCACTGGCGAAGTGGATTATTGCTCGCCGTCTTCATACAGGCCCGTGCCGGATCGATTGTTTCATAACGACGGGAACGGGAAATTCAGTGACGCAACACAAACGTCGGGCATCGGAGCGGCTTATGGGCCAGGCTTGGGCGTGACGTGCGCGGATTTCAACGGCGATGGTTTGGTGGATATTTACGTCGCCAACGATGGAGCGGCGAATTTGCTGTGGCTGAATAAAGGCGGCGGCAAGTTTGAAGAAGGCGGGTTGATGGCTGGCGCAGCCTATGCCGCCGACGGAGCGCCTCGCGCCGGAATGGGAGTGACGGCTGGCGACATCGACAACGATGGCGACGACGATTTGCTGGTGACCAACCTGACCAAACAGGGAAGTTCGCTTTTCAGGAATAACGGCAAGGCTCAGTTCGACGAAGTGACAGCGGATTTCAATCTGGCGCAGTCGAGTTTTCTTTCGACAGGTTTCGGTGTGTCGTGGTTCGATTATGACAATGATGGTTGGCTGGATTTGTTTGCCGCCAACGGAGCCGTCACTTTAATGCCAAGTCTTCGTGGTCAGCCATACCCTTTCCATCAGCGCAACCAGCTTTTTCACAACGAAAGTCGCGGCACTGCCGCGACCAGTAGGGAGAGAGTTTTCCGAGAAATCACCACGGAAGCGGGAGCGGCGTTGCAGTTATCGGAAGTCAGCCGCGCCGCCGCTTTCGGTGATGTGGATAACGATGGCGATGTGGATGTGTTGATTGCCAATAACAATGGCCCCGTTCGGTTGCTGTTGAACGAAAATCTGACGAAGCGTCACTGGTTGCAGGTAAGGCTGAGTGGGGTGAAAGATAATCGCGATGGAATTGGCGCTCGCGTTGCTGTAATTCGCAAAACCGGAAACCTCATCTGGGGAAGAGTTCACTCCGATGGCAGTTATTTGGCAGCAAATGATTTGCGTGTGCATTTCGGCTTGGATAAAGACGCGACGATCGAAGGTGTCGGCGTCATCTGGCCGAACGGTTCGCGAGAAGTTTGGACGAATATCAAAACGAATGCGCTTAATTTGCTGAAGCAGGGAACTGGGAAAAGTTGGGAAGCTGGCAAGAAGTAGCAGCGGCTGAAGACAAAAGAAATCGGGCGTCAGAAGTTTAACTCTGACGCCCGATTTTGCGTTATAGCAATTGCGATCAGGTGTTAGAACCCGATGCGCAATCCGAAACGGAACTGACGTTGAGTGTCACGAGCGCTCAACACCTGTCCGAAACCGTTCAGACGCAAATTGCCAGCCGCATCCTTGAGGATGTTGCCTTGTGCATCGCGGCTTGGAGCAGACGCGTTCGTTCCAGGGTTATTGAATTGCGGAGTGTTTGTGAAGTTGAAAACGTCCACGCGGAAATCCGTCGTGATCTTTTCAAACATACGGAACTGACGAATCAACGAAACGTCCAGGTTCGGGAAGCCAGGGCCACGCAGCACGCTGCGGCCCGATGTGCCGAAACGGAACGGACGCGTTGTGCCAGCGGCAACCGAAGCCAGCCATTCCGGCGAGAAATCAACCGGGCGGAAAGCACTCGGATCGAACCAGATGGCACTACCGCCACCCGTGTTTTTCGGATAGCTAATGCTGCCAATCAGGTCAGGCGTCTGGCTGTTGCCAGGAGCGTTGAGTGAACCGGCGGCGGCTGTAACGGTCAACGGACGGCCTGAAACCAGGCTGCCGATGCCGGACAAGCTCCAACCACCCAGCACTTTGCCAGCAACGTTGTCGGTCATCCATTTCTTGCCTTTGCCGAAAGGCAGTTCATAGGACGCGCCAAGCTGGAAGTTGTGCGGAATGTCGAAACCGGCCAGACCGCGGTTGCGGCTGATTTGTGATTGCGCGTTGAACAACGGCAATCCCGCCCAACCGGAATCGTCGAAGAAGTTGATCGCCTTCGACCAGGTGTAAGCGCCTTTGATGAACAAACCGTTGGAATAACGGCGGTTCACGGCGACTTGCAGCGCGTGATAGCTGGTGCTCATAAAGCCATTCCACAGCAGGGTGCTGGCGGTGCGGCCATACTTCTGTTGCAGATAGCGTGTGCTGTTTGGCGTCTGAGCGGCGTTGACTTCAATGTCGCCGAACTGGTTGCGTGTGCCTGTGCCGACGTAACCAACTTCGACTTTGATGTCTTTGATGAGCTTGCGCTCGACCATCAGGTTCCACGACTGGATGTAGCCGCGTTTCAACGTGCCCGGATAGGGGCTGCGCATATCAACCGTTCCCGGCAAGGAAACCACGCCGGTGCTCAGGTCTGGGCCGCCGAAGTTGGGAATACCCAACGTCAAACCGGCAATGCGCGATGTGGCGTCGTTGAATCCCCAGGGAGTAAAGGTTTCGTTCGCTCCAGGGCCTGTCGCGACAAAGGTTTGAGCAACAGTTGCGGGATAGAACCCACGCAACGGACGACCAAACGGCATCGGGTCATAGGTGATGCCGTAACCGCCGCGGATGACCGTGTCATCGCCAAGGCGATAAGCAAAGCCAACGCGCGGGGCGAAGAGTTTCTTGCTGGAACCAACACCCAGATCGCTGGGGTTGCTGCCTTTGCCGCCAATCAAGACGCGCATCACGCCGTTCGGCTGACCGGCTGAATTCAACACCACAGGCGAATTCAGGTCGAGCAGTTCGATACCGCGATCCGCACGATGCATCATCGGGAACAGTTCATAGCGCAGACCCAGCGTCAGCGTCAGGTTGCGGTTGAACTGCCAACGGTCACGAAGGTAGAAACCAGTCTGCCATTCGCGAGTGGTCATAACTTCGTATTGCAGGCTCTTCTGAACGCTTTGCGGCATGCCCAACAGGAATGCTGCGAACGCGTTGTACTGATTGGCGCCAGCGCCGCCGTTCAACACGGTGGTATTACCACTGAAGTTAAATGCGCCGCGCGGACCTGCGCCGATTTCCGGCTGCCAGTGATTCAGCTCATGCTTCACGATGTCCACACCGAAGCGAACGTCGTGGCTACCGAACAATTTGGTCGCGTTCTGTGTGAACGTGTAGCTGCGCTCGTTGCGTTCCACAGGCGTCCAGGTGTTCAAGTTGCCCAAGCTGGTGTAACCGCTGATGTTGAACGCCGGAATACCGCTCTGACGAGGGTCACTGCCGTTGGTTCCGGGAATACCCAGCACGTCCAAACCAAAGTTTGTGCCGTAATCCGACGGCAATGTGACGTGTGAGCGGTGTGACACCGAGAAGTTTCCGTCCACGATAAAGCCGCTTCCCAACGTCCAGGTGTGACCGACTGTACCGATGTAAGATTTGGTGTTGCCAGTGCCAGTACCGCCACCGCTTGGCAGGGCAGGGCCGCCGGCTGCGCCCAATGCAAATTCGCTGGACACGTCAGCGTTCATGTGGCTGAACTTGGTCCAAACTTGGTGTTTTTCGTTGCGGTTCCAGTTCACCTTAATGTCGTAATTGTTGCGGTTGAAGACTTGAGGAGCCGAACGATAGAGATTGTTGACTTGGGCGATGTTGCCGCTTGCGTCTTTCAGGTTGGGTTGCGGAATCAAGGCCAGCATTTTCGCCGCCGCCGGATGAATGCGATTGGCGGGAATGATGGCTCCGTTGAACAATGTGCGGCCGGTTCCGTTGATGTTGCCGGTCAGCGGATCATAAATGCTGACATTGTATGCGCTGAAATTGCCAGAACGCACATCTGCCGTCGGCACAGTGAAGAACCCGTCACCGAGGGTGCCTTCATACAGACCTTCCCAGCTTCCAAAGAAGAAGAGTTTGTCTTTGATGATTGGGCCGCCCAAGGTTGCGCCGGGAATCGTGCGGAGCAACTTCGGTTTGTTCGGGTTTGGCGCGCCGGCAACCGTCGTCGGGTAAAAGGCGTTTTTGGCGCGGAAGAAGTGATTGTCGTGATACGCGAATGCCGAACCGTGGAACTGGTTGGTTCCTGATTTGGTGATGACCTGCACCGCAGCGCCACCGGCCAGACCTTGTTCTGCTTCGAAGTTATTGGTCGAAACGTTGACTTCCTGCACCGATTCGGACGGCGCAACGTATGACGAGTGATGCGGCAACCAGATGTTGACCGACTGCGCTCCGTCAATACGAGTATTGTTGTTGTTGCGAGCCGTTCCGTTGACGTTGGTCGTCAAGGCGCGTTCCGGCGTATCCGTCGTCGAGTTCTGGAATCCAGCCGGAGTCGTTCCGGGAACCAGATTCAGCAACGATTGATAGTTGCGGTAATTGTTGATTGGCAGCGCCTGAATTTCTTTGCTGTTGATTTCCGCTTTGACGGACGATGATTCGGTTTGCAGTGTCGTCACGTCGGCTTGCACCGAAACCGTTTCAGACACGTTCCCGATCTTCAGCGAAACGTCAACGCGTTGCGCGTTATTGGCGCTGATGACCAATCCGGTTTGTGAATAGGTTGTAAAGCCTTGTTTGGTGGCCTTCAGATCGTAATCGCCAGGTTGAACGTTGAGAATCAAAAATTCGCCATCAGCGTTACTGACAGCTTCGCGTGTTTGGCTGGTGCCTTTGTTCGTGATCTTGATGGTCGCGCCCGCAACAACTGCCCCATTCTGGTCAGTGACGTTGCCGACGATTGATCCATAAAGCACCTGCGCAGAAGCGAGGCTTGGCATCAGCCCGACTGCTAAAAGCAGCGCAAGCATCAGCCCCGTAGCCTTCGCTACGGCTGTAACTTTGCTGGTAAGGTGTTTCATAGTGGTCTCCTCAGAGCATAAGGGGTTAGCTTTAATGCCTACCGGGACAATCGGCTCGATGTGAACAAATCTGCCCGGAATGCATATACGTTGAGTGTTATGTTATTCGTAGAGAAATCTGGGCGTTTCCGGATGGAAACACCTTTGATTAAAACAATTGGGTAAAAACAAATTCAAGGATTACAGTAATGACTTTTACCCTCCACACGACATGCCCTTGCCGGTGCTGTGTGCGGTCATTATTTGATAGTCTTAAAAGCTAGCCTGTGGGGCGAGAGTCTAGCCCTCACACGGATTTCCGTCAAGCTTGCGAACCTGCGATTGGTAAATCCACTTGGAGCTCAAACAAGGAATAAATCCGAGCGTTGAACTGAGGGCACAGGGGGGCTCAAAGCCAGAAATCGAATGGTTGCTGTCGCGAACTTGGGGTAAGATTCGCTCGCGGTTCCCTTTCTTATCCGATTCAAGGAAGAAGTTATGAACAAGGCTACTTTTATTCGCAGGCAATTTCTGGCGTTGGTCGTCATGTTATTGGTTGCAACAGCTTTGGCGGCTTGGCCTTTTGCTGCCCAGCAGGTTCCTTTTGATGAATCACGCATTGTGTCCGATCTGACGACTGAACTGAAGTTGTCGCCGGAACAGGCGGCAATCTTGGCTGAAACGCTTCAACGCCGCCGTCCGCGGATTGATGGTTTGTTGCAGCAGATGAGTCAATTTCCGCCGGGCACCCCACAGCATAATGAAATGCGTGGCCAGCTTGAGCGTGAACGTCGCAGTGTGCTCGAAGAATTTTTGCCAACCCTTCGACCAGAGCAGCAAACCAGATTGCGCGGGATTATTGGAGCCATAGGGGCCCCTCAACCAGCATCGTCACTCGCACCGTTGAAGCCAACTCTGCTGCCCGGCGTAGTAACCGGTGAACGATTGATTCCACTGCCGGCTAATTCGACCAGCGAAAATACTCGCAGCCGAAAAGTAACGGCATTGCCGCCCATTGGCGAAGAGCAAAAGATCCTGCATTTGCTTAACCGGGCCGGGTTCGGACCGCGCCCGGGGGACATTGAGCGGGTCAGGCAAATGGGGATCGAGCGCTATCTTGATGAACAGCTTCATCCTGAAGATTTGCCAGATGATTTTCTGAATCGTCCGCTGCAATCGCTGAACACGTTGCAATCCACCTTGCCGGAACTGTTCCAGAACTTTTTGCCGCCGCCACCTCCGCGCCCTGTGCCGACACCGACGCCTCTGGCGTTGAAGAAAGAATCGGAAATGGAACGAGGGAAAGAAGGGCAGAAGGAGAGCGGAAAAACGGGAGCGAGCGATAAGACGGCCAAAAGTGACAATCTGGAAAAGACTGATGCGATGGTTTCTTCATCTCCACGCCCCGCAGTCCCACAGACTCCACGTCCTCAAATTATGCCGACGCCCGTTCCTGTAGATGGGCAGCGTCCGTTGCGCGAATTGCAGCAAGCCAAGTTGCTTCGCGCGGTGTTCAGCGAGCGACAACTGCAGGAAGTGATGGTGGATTTCTGGTTCAATCACTTCAATGTTTTTGCGGGAAAAGACAATGCACGGTTGATGCTAACGGTGTACGAACGCGACACGATTCGTCCGAACGCGCTTGGCAAGTTCAAGGAATTGTTGACGGCAGTAGCGCAAAGCCCCGCGATGATGATTTATCTGGACAATTTTCTGAGCCAGATGGAACAGCCTGCGCCTCCGCCGAAATACGACGCTGACGGGAATTTGCTTCCACCGCCGCGTCGCCCGGGCTTGAATGAAAACTACGCCCGCGAACTGATGGAGCTTCACACGCTGGGAGTGGATGGCGGTTACACGCAAAATGATGTTCGAGAAGTCGCGCGGTGCTTCACCGGTTGGACTGTCGGCCAGCAGCCAAATCAGATGTTCATCTTCCGCCCGCGTTCCCACGACAAAGGCGAAAAGGTTGTGCTTGGAAAACGTATCGCTTCCGGCGGAGGCATCGAAGACGGGTTGCGCGTGCTCGATTTACTGGCCAAACACCCTTCAACGGCTCGGTTTATCTCGTTCAAGCTGGCTCAGCGATTTGTGGCTGATGAACCACCGCAAGGTTTGGTCGATCGCGCCGCCGATGTGTTTACCAAAACTGATGGCGACATTCGTCAGGTTGTCCGCGCAATTCTGACCTCGCCAGAGTTTTATTCGCCGAAGGTGTACCGCAACAAAATCAAATCCCCGCTGGAACTTGCCGCGTCTGCTCTCCGGGCGACGGCCGGAGCGACCGATGGCGCAGCTCCTCTGGTTCAGACAATTGCGCGAATGGGCGAACCGCTTTACCAATGCCAGCCGCCTACCGGTTATTCGGAAGATTCGTCGCGTTGGCTGAGCAATGCAACGCTGCTGGAACGCATGAACTTTGCACTGGCACTGGTTGGCAATCGCATCAACGGGGCGCGCGTGGATGTTCTCAGGCTTGTTGCGCCGGAAACTGCCAAAGATTCCAAACACTTGCTGGAGGGGCTGCTGGCTGTGCTGGTTCACAGCGAGGTGTCAAAAGAAACGCGCGACAATCTGACGAAAGTTCTGAATGATCAGCGCGCGAAAATGACTCAGGCGAAATTCGATGATCGTCGGGCTAATGAAATGATTAGCAGCGTAGCCGCCTTAGTGCTCGGCTCGCGAGAGTTTCAGGTCAAGTAATCTTATGCCACCGCTTGTCATCGCCCATCGAGGAGCTTCAGCCTACCAGCCGGAAAACACGCTGGCGGCCTTTGCGCTTGCAATCGAGCAGGGCGCGCAGATGATTGAGCTTGATTTGCACATGTCGCGGGACCAGCAAGTGGTTGTCATCCACGACGAAGTGCTCGACCATTCAACAAACCTGAAAGGCCGCGTGGATCAATTGACGCTGGGCGAAATCAAACAGGCGAACGCCGGCAAAGGTGAGCGCGTGCCGACGCTGGATGAAACACTGGATCTGACGTTGGGCAAGGTGCGGCTTTATCTGGAAGTGAAAGACCCGCGAGCGGCGGCGGAAACCTTGCGCATCATTCGCGACCGGCGTTGTCAGAATGACGTAATGCTGGCTTCGTTCAATATTGGGCTGATGCGGCGACTTGGAGCTGACGTTCGCGACATCGAGCTTGGCGTGATTTTGGGCAACGAAAGTTTGAACCCGATTGTCCGCTGGCGCGAAGCGTTTCCATGGATTGCGTTGCGGAACATGAATTATCAAGTTTTGTGCATGCAGGTCGAGCTGTGCTTTCGTTATTTATCTCGCCGAACCAAGGCCAGTGGTAAGAAATTGTATGTTTGGACGGCGGACGAAGAGTCGCAGTTTGCCAGAATGGTTTCGCTGGGAGTGGACGGCATTGTCACCAACAAGCCGGACCGGTTGCTGGAGTTTTTGAAACGTTCGACCTGATCACCGATTGTTAAATCAGCCTGGCGAAGAACCTCGCTGACGATGATCGAAGCCAATTTGCCAGGTTGCGGCGAACTAAAAGCCGCTTCCGTTTCCATTGAACAAATCAGCCAAGAGGAAAACGCATGCTCCAAGAAATGAACTTTCGTTTGTTAGTCACTTCGCTACTCGTTTCGCTTGTGTTGTTGATTGCGCCAACGATGCTGGCTCAATCTCAGAAACCGCAATCCAAGCCGGAACAGAAACCGGGACAAACTCCGCCTGCTCAACCGGACTCGTCACAAGATCCGGAATCTGTCGTTCGCATCAGCACGCAGCTTGTGCAAATTGACGCCGTGGTCACGGATCGCAAAGGCGTTCACGCTGAAAATTTGACCGAAGATGATTTTGAGTTGCTTGTTGACGGCAAAAAACAATCGCTCAGCTATTTCAAACTCGTGAAGCTCGCCGCGACGAAAAAGTCGGAAATAGACGCCTCTAAAGGAGAGAAAGCGACGCCGGCCCCTGTTGGAATGCCTGCCAAAGAGCTTGCGCCGGAAGAAGTTCGCCGAACCATCGCCTTTGTCGTGGATGATCTGGGGCTTTCGTTTCAAAGCATGCACTTCGCCCGAGAAGCCATCAAAAAATTTGTCCGCGAGCAAATGGAAGAGGGCGACTTGGTCGGGATTATTCGCACCGGGCGAGGGCTTGGCATGTTGCAACAGTTCACTGGGGACAAACGCATTCTGAACACAGCAGTTGATCGGTTGACCTGGAATCCTTATAGCCGGGATATGATGCCGAGTTTTCCTAACAACGATCCCAACGACCCACGATCTGCCGAAGCGAAAGAAGCCGAGGCGCGCGCCGAAGATTTTCGCGAGACCATGTTTTCTGTCGGTACGCTTGGCTCGCTGGATTTCGTAATTCGAGGATTGCGCGAACTGCCAGGGCGCAAGATGGTGATTCTGGTTTCGGATGGATTCAAGCTTTTTGGCCGCGACCGCGACAGCAGTCAGGTATTTGAGAATCTGCGGCGGCTGACGGATCGGGCCAATCGGGCGAGTGTGGTGGTTTATTCGATTGACGCAAAAGGGTTGCAGACCTTGCTGCCCGACGCTTCGACCACTGGCGTGCCGCGTCAGGAAGATTACCAGCAGGTTTCCCAGGCTAATTTCGATTCACAAGAAGGGTTGACATACATCGCTCGCGAAACAGGCGGCATGGCTTTTCTAAACAGCAACGACATCAATTTAGGAATTCGCAAATCGTTGGAAGATTCCAGCAGTTATTACTTGCTTGGTTTCGATCCTGAGGACGACAAGTTCGACCGCAAATACCACTCGATCAAGCTAAAAGTCAGCAAGCCAGGATTCAACGTTCGCACACGCGCAGGATTTTTAGGCATTCCAGACCGTCCACGTCGAGCCGATTTGCCTACCGTTGCAGTGGATTCGCCTGAAGCTCGCAATAATGCCATCGTCGGAGCGCTTTACTCGCCATTTGGCGCACGCGATTTAGGCATCCAGATGACTTCGTTCTTCTTCAATTCGGAAAAACAAGGCTCATTCATACGCTCGCTTTACCAAATTGATATGTCCAAGCTGGCATTCAAAGATGACCCGCAAACTCCTAAAACTAAAACAGTCAAGTTGGAACTGGCCGCGTTTACGTTTAACGAAGCGGGAGCGATCATTGACCAACATGGTCGTGTTTTCAGTTTAAGTGTTGAGCAGGACAAATACGAAATGGCGATGAGCAAAGGGATGTTTTACGCTGACGATTTCATCATCAAAAAGCCCGGAGCGTACCAATTGCGCTGCATCATTCGTGACCCTTCGACGGGCAAACTCGGCTCAACGAATCAGTTCATCAATGTTCCTGATTTGAGCAAAAAGCGTTTGGCAATGTCTGGGGTTGTGCTGACAATTCCAACAGATTTCAAACTCACACCGGAACAGATGAAAGCCGATCTGAATATGGCTCCATCGGCCCGACGATTTCCGCGCAATGGTTACTTCGATTACGGCGCAGCCATTTACAACTCAAAAGTTGATTCGAAAACAGGAAAAGTCGCTCTTACAACGCAGGTGGAAATTTATCAGGACGGAAAGCCGGTTTACCAAAGTTCTCCACGTGTCATTGACGAGGCCGTCGGAAATGGAAGAGTAGATTGTGGTGGGCGAATGGTTTTGGCGAATCTGAAGCCAGGGGATTACATTTTTCATCTAATCGTTACTGATACTTTGGCCAAATCGAAATATGCTCGAGTAGATCAATGGACAGATTTTGGAATTCGCTGAACTGGGAACATTGCTGTACTGGGAACAATAATGTTGAGCTGAAGGCGATGAATTCGTGTTCGGAAAGCAAAGCGGCGAAGGAATGGGGTTTAGTGAGTTGCACGGGACTCTCGTTGGGGAGTCAGCATGCTCAGAAAACGTCAGGACGAGAGTTCTGACAGTCACCTTCGCCGCACCCGTCAGCGTGCAGGTTTGGCAAACCTGCAGCTATTTCTGGTTTGAACTTATTTCAAAAGGGAAACAATTGAATCGGAGTTGGGAAAGTTTGGAGCGGGAGACGGGATTTGAACCCGCGACTTCAACCTTGGCAAGGTTGCACTCTACCACTGAGTTACTCCCGCTTTCGGAAGAAACTTTTTACCGAAGCCTCCAAAGTTTGTCAACGGGGCATTCAAAGAAAAATCTGCGTGTAGTTCATGTTTGCGTCGAAATCCCTGTATTTCTGGTAAATTGATTCTCGTTGAAATAACCGCGAAGCAGTGAAATTTCCACGGCTTTGCCTGGCGGCGTGACAATGCTGATGACATCGTAGCGAAAGATTTCTTCCCGGACTGCCATCAAGCGACGATAGATTCTGGCCGTGCGAACAATCTGGCGTCGTTTGCGACGATCCACTGCGGCTTCGGGGGCGGCTATGTCTTTGCTGGTGCGAGTTTTTACCTCCACGAACGTGAGCGTGAAAGGCTGAGTGTTTTGATCGTAAGCGACGATGTCAATTTCGCCGGTGACAGGCCGTCCTTGCTGACTGTAGCCAATTGGCAACGTGAAGTTGGTTGCCACGATTCTGTACCCATGTTTTTCCAGATACTCAACAGCCAGCCGTTCGCCCAACTCACCTAATGCCAGGTGAGATGCCGTTGACTGGATGGGCTGTTTATTCCGGTTTCGCAGATTCAGATTCATCTGGTTGGCTCAACAGGTGATTTGGAAATTCAGGCGCGATGGGTATACTGCGAAACCTTCGAAGTAATCAACCCAATTGATAAAAAGGCAATTATTCAGATGAATTCGGAAAAACTATTTTCAGCGCTCTTTTCTGTGGTCTTGGTGTGTTTGGCGGTTACATTTCCAGCATTCGCTCAAACAGCAAGCCCGCATCAGTCCGGTTCCGCAGGGAGTTCCGGATACATTCCGCAACGTGTTTACGATTCAGGTGAAAAACGATTCAGCGACTTTGAAGCCATGCTGAGTGAACTGGCTCGCGCTGATGTTGTTTTCGTCGGTGAGCAACATGACGATCCGGCGACCCACAGACTCGAACGCGCGATTCTGGAAGGCTTATTGCGACGAAAAGTCGGCGTGAACGTCTCGCTGGAAATGTTCGAGCGCGATGCGCAGCAAGTTTTAAATGATTATTTGGCTGGCAAAATAAGCGAAGATGCCTTCTTAAAAGCATCGCGCCCCTGGCCTCGATATGCGACGGATTACCGCCCTTTGGTTGAGATTGCTCGCGGACATAGCTGGCCTGTGGTTGCCAGCAACATCCCTCGCCGGTTGGCTTCGCAAATTTCACGGCAAGGTTTGGATTCTATCAATTCGCTCCCAGAAGCGGATCGCAAAATGGTGGCGGCTCAGCATCAATGCCCGATGGATGATTACTTCAAACGGTTTACCGAAGCGATGAGCGAACATCCAGCCGGTGATCCGAAAGCGGGCGAAAAGAAAGAAGAGAAGAAGGACGAAAAGAAAGTCGCCGAAGAAAAAGCAATGGTCGAAAAGTTTTATTTCGCTCAATGCCTGAAAGACGAAACGATGGCGGAAGCGATTGTCGCCGCTTCTTCCAATGCAAATGGCTCAACGGGGAAAAATGTCACTGTGCATTACAACGGAGCTTTTCACAGCGATTACAAGCTTGGAACCGCCGCGCGTGTGATTCGCCGTATGCCCAAAGCCAAGGTTAAAGTCGTTTCCATTGTTCCAGTAGAAAATCTGGACTCCATCAATGCCAACGATTACCGCAAGCGTGGCGATTTTGTCATTTTCTGTTTGAAGCCGGCAGTCGTGAAAGTGGACCCCGCCAGATAAAGAGAGAGACCGGCTAGCGTTCTATGGATTGGGCGATTACTTACTTGCGAAGATAATCGTCCAATCCATTCAGAAACATCTGCACGGACATCATCACCAGTAACATCCCCATTAACCGCTCCATCGCTGTCAGTCCACGTTGACGCAGCAAACGGAAAAATAGCGGCGACGCCAGCAGAATCGTTGCCGTGACAAGCCAGGCCGCAGTCAATGCCATCATCCAGCTAATCATTCTTTTTGGAGCCGATTGCGCCATAAGCAACAGTGCCGCCAGTGTCGAAGGTCCTGCAATCATAGGGATTGCCAATGGCACAATGAACGGTTCACCGTCGGATTGTTCCCCCATAATCCCGCCTTCCTGTGGAAAGATCATGCGCAGTGCAATCAGGAATAAGACGATGCCACCGGCGATGCTAATGGATTCTTGTTTCAAGCTCAGGAATTTCAACAAATGCTGGCCGGAAACCAAAAATGCCAACATCACCAGATAGGCAATGACCAGTTCGCGAATCAGCACCATTCGCCGCCGTTCAGGGGCAACATTTTTCAACATCGAAATGAAAACCGGGACGTTGCCCAGCGGATCCATAATCAAAAATAGAGTTGTCGCGGCAGTAAGAATTTCCATTGGGGTAAACGAAAACGACGGCTGAACTCGCTCGGAGTTTAACCGTCGTTTGGATTGAGTTGAACGGTTGTTAGTTCAACGGCAACTGACTTTGAACAATCGCCAGCAAGGTTCTCAGCCCCGCCGCAATGTCAGCGCCCAAATGAATGCGAATCGCTCGGCGATGGCGACTGGCCAGCGAGGCGAAATCGCCTAAAGCCTGAGCCTGTTTCAGCACGCTGAAACCGAACGGTTCGCCGGGCAGCGGAACGTCTTTCACATCGTCAGCCGTGATTTGCAGGAATACACCTGAATCGTCGCCACCTTTGTGAAGCTGTCCGGTGGAATGCAGGAAGCGCGGGCCGTACCCCGTAGTCGTCGCCACGTGCAAGACATCGCGCAAATGCGTGCGAATGCTTTGCAGCAAGGCTTCGTGTTCGTCGCTTTCCAAGATGTAATCGCAAAGCGCGACATAATCTCCGGCTGCGGCACGTTTCAGGTGAGCGCCGATGAACGATTCAACAGACTGGTCAGCGCCGAGCTTGCTGATCGTTGATTCGGTGCAGAAAATTTTCAGCCCGTTTCCTTTGACCGCCAGATGCTGACGAGCTTCCGGTTTCAAAGATTGATCAGTCAGCTTGTTATGCTTTCTGAAGTCTTCCAGTAGGTTGACGGTATGGTCTTTCGATTCCTGGACATTCGGTTGGTCGAATGGATTGATGCCCGTGATTTTACCTGCAACCGCAGTCGCCATTTCCCATAAATAAAACTCTTCGCCCAGATCGAGAGTGTCGTTTAGCACTCGACGAATGACTGGATGACCGGCGGTTTCCAGAACGCGGAGTTTGTTTTCAGCTTCCGGGTCGATCAAACCAACAGCGATGTGAACGAAGACGCGATCATTGCCGTACACCGCAGGTTCGCCAAGCGGTTCGCCCGCAACGGGCAAAATGCCTTTGCCTTCTTTGCCTGTGCTTTCGGCAACCAGTTGTTCGATCCACAATCCCAGCGAAGCGATTTCGGGATCGGTTGTCAGCGTCATCTTATTGCGGCCTTCCAAGGCCAGCGTTCCGATGATTGCTCCCAAACGAACTGCCGGATTGTCTATTGCCGGAACGACTGGCGAGCAGGCGTGCATGGCGCGTTCGGCTCGATCAATCAAGGTTTTGAAATCAAACCCTTGCAGCGCCGCCGGAACCATTCC
>DAOMFR010000014.1:2713-5619 GCA_035429885.1 Blastocatellia bacterium | reverse complement strand
GCGACCGTCGCCGGATCGGTGCTGTCGAGCACATGCAGTTCGGGGAAGCCGGGCGTTTTGCCGAAAGTGCGCCGAAAGACTTCAGGGCACAAACTGCTGCCGCCCATTCCCAACAACATAATGTGTTTGAAACCGTTGTTGCGAATGCTCGCGCTGAAAGCTGCCAGTTCTTCGGCGGCTGCGCTGACTTGTTCCAGCACCGTCACCCAACCCAGCGAGTTGCGAATGATCTTCGTGTGTTCATCTTCCGACTTCCATAACGCCGCATCCTTGCGCCAGATTTTCCGAGTCCATTGCTCGGCCTCCGCGCGTTTGATGACTTCGGACACGGCGTCTAGGCTTTTCCCAAGGACGCCTCCATACGATCCGCCAAGCCGCTGGTCATTGCAGCCTGTTTTGATTTGATGGTTTGCATCAAGCTGTCAAAGGAATCGGCGAAGGCTTTGACGCCATCGTCCTGCAATTTCTGGCAAACCGCTTCAAGGCTAATTCCGATTTTTGCCAGATTTGCCAAATCCGCTTTGGCTTGATCCAGTCCGGTTTCAATCGTCAACGCAACCGTGCCGTGATCGCGGAACGCCGTGTACGTCGCGGGCGGAATCGTGTTGACCGTGTCCGCCGCAATCAAGCTGTCCACGTAAAGCACGTCGCTGTAGGCCGGATTTTTCGTCCCGGTCGAAGCCCACAACGGACGCTGCACCTGTGCGCCTTTGGCTTTCAACTTGGCGAAGCGGTCGCTGCTGAAAATTTCCTTGAAGCGTTGGTATTGAATCTTGGCGTTGGCGATGGCGGCTTTGCCAAGCAGGGCAGTGAGCGCGGCCTTTTCGGCGTCGTCTTTGGAATCGCGAATGCGCGCTTCCAATTGCGCGTCAATCGCCGAATCAATGCGTGAAACAAACACGCTGGCGACCGACGCGACGTGGTCAACCGGCAAGCCTGCGGCCAGACGATCTTCCAATCCACTGATGAACGCGTCGGCGACTTCTTCGTAATTTTCCAGCGCGAAAATCATCGTCACGTTGATGTTGATACCCGCGGCGATGGCCTGGCGAATGGCCGGAATGCCTTCAGGCGTAGCCGGAATCTTGATGCACACATTCGGACGACCGAGCGCCGCCCACAGGCGTTTGGCTTCGGTCACGGTTCCATCGGTGTCGCGCGCCAGCAAGGGCGACACTTCCAGACTAACGTAGCCATCCAGCTTGTTCGTGCGCTCGTACACCGCTTTGAACAAATCGGCTGCGCGCTGAATGTCTTCGATGGCCAGCGCTTCGTAGATTTCGTTGACGCTCTTGCCTGCGCCAATCAGTTGCTGCATCGCATCGTTGTAATCGGTGCTGCCCGCGATGGCCTTTTCAAAGATCGTCGGGTTGGACGTGATGCCGCGCAAATCGTCATTGGCGATCTTTCCGGCAATGTCGCCGTTGTCAATCAACAGGCGGCGAATGTTGTCGTACCAAATACTTTGGCCGAGCTTTTCTACTTCAACTAATGGATTCATTTCGTTTCTCCAAATACTGAGGACTTACGCAGGGCACTTTTAGAGCAGGTTCTCTCAGCTGCTCTGACTTTTCAAAATTCGTACCCATACCGCCGAAAAAGTGTTTCCAAGTCCTGCGCAGGTTAGAAAACCTGCGCTACATCATCAAATCATTACCGCTGAATGCGCGCCGAACCACCCTGGGCAAAGGCTCGCACCTGTTCCACCGAAGCCATTGTCGTGTCGCCGGGGAAGGTCGTCAGCAAGGCTCCGTGCGCCCAGCCAAGTTTTAATGCTTCTTCCGGAGTTTCGCCGGTCAACAATCCGTAAAAGAATCCGGAGGCAAATCCGTCACCGCCGCCGACGCGGTCATACACATCCAAATCGCAAGTCATTGAAACGTGCGATTGGCCATTGACCCAGGCGACAGCTCCCCACGAATGGTGGCTGGTGGTGTGGACTTCGCGCAACGTTGTCGCCACGACTTTGATGTTTGGGTGTTTGGACACGACGCTATCAATCATTCCAAAAAAGACCGATGGGTCGAGCTTGGATTTCGCCGCGACTTCAGGGCCGGGAATGCCCAAACCTTTTTGCAGGTCTTCTTCGTTGCCGACCAGGACGTCAACATTTTCGACAATGCGATTGATGACCGAAGCCGCGCGGTCTGCGCCGCCGGAAATCTTCCACAGCTTTTCGCGGAAGTTCAGGTCAAAGGACGTCACCGCGCCCGCAGCCTTGGCGGCTTGCATGCCTTCGATAATCAATTCGGCAGTGGTTTCCGACAACGCGGCGAAAATGCCTCCGCTGTGAAACCAGCGCACGCCATCGGCGAAAATCTTGTCCCAATCAAAATCGCCCGGTTTGAGTAACGCCGCCGCTTCGTTCGAGCGGTTATAAAACACCACCGGAGCGCGCACGCCGTAACCTTGGTCGCTAAATACCGTCGCCATATTCGGGCCGCGCACGCCGTCGTGTTTGAAGCGTTTGTAAAACGGTTTGACGCCCATGGCTTTGACGCGTTCGGCGATCAATTCGCCAATCGGATAATCCACCATCGCGGTCGCCACACCCGTGCGCAAGCCGAAACAATCAGCCAGGTTGGCTGCGACGTTGAACTCGCCTCCGCTGACGTGAATCTGGCAGGTCACGGCTTTGCGAAAAGGAATCACTCCTGGGTCAAGCCGGTGAACCAGCGCGCCCAAAGACAACAAATCCAGCGCGCCCTCCTGTTTGATTTGCAAGCCATTGCTCATTTGATTGCTCTCCATTGATTGCGAAATTGAAAAGTCCTGCGGGTAAGAAGCGGCGATTGTAATGAACCAATTCCAAGTTGTCACGAAAAGGTATGACAAAGTTGCCTTGAAGCCAAAATTGCTTGGCCAAGTTTGAGCTTGATGGTAATTTGCGCTCGCAGTCCAAAGCC
>DAOMFR010000014.1:0-2613 GCA_035429885.1 Blastocatellia bacterium | reverse complement strand
CGGCGCAGTTACAAAAAAGGCAAGCGCTTTGAAGACGAAGTCGCCGCGCTGTATCGCGTGCTTGGGTTTGACGTAAAGGCCGATACCGAACTTAGCGGCGTGCAGATTGATTTGATGATCCGGCAGAAACTTGGCGGGGCAAACGTCGAGTTTATTGTCGAATGCAAAGACAAGCGCATCACTGCCGACGAGCGAAACCAGATCCTGGCACAGCAGGCTATCGCGCAAAAGAAACTGCCTCGCCATCGTTGGATTGCCGTTTCGTCGCAAGGCTTTGCCGCCGACACGCGCCTTGCGTTGGAAGAAAGTGGCGTTGATTGCGTGACTTACGCGGAACTGTTGCGCGAACTGATCCCGCTGGACAATTACGCCGATGGGTTGGTGGCTGAATACGAAAAAGAAGCTGAGCGCCGATGGGAAGGCGAAGACTGGTTCATCCGCCCGGATTTGATGACCGACATCACTTACGAACGGTTGCCCGCGTTGGAACACCTAAGCCGATGGCTGGGCGAAGAGCGGCGAAATCAGTTGGTGATTCTTGGCGATTTGGGGACTGGTAAAACGACATTGGCGAGCTTTCTGGCGTACAACCTGGCGCGCAGTTTTCGCGATGATCCGTTGCGGCATCCGGCTCCGGTGCTGATTCCGCTGAAAGAAGTCCGCAAGGAATTTTCGCTGGAAAGCATTGTCATCAATCATTTCGCCCGCCGTGGGTTGCGCGACATCAGTTTCAGCCGCTTTGAACATCTGGTGCGGCTGGGCAAAGTCATTTTGCTGTTCGATGCCTTTGACGAAATGGCCGACCGCATCCGCTGGGAAGACACGCAATCGAATTTCCGCGAACTCAGCCGCGCTGCCGATTGGCAAGGCAAAGTCATCCTCACCTGCCGCACGCACTACTTCAAAGATCGCACCGAACAGGTCAAAGTCATCGGCGAAGGCCCGCGTTTGTCCGAAACTGAAACCGATCTGTACCGCGAATTGCGCCAGCGTTCGACCGCCGAAGTCGTGTTCTTGCAGGAATTCGACGACACGAAGATTCAGGGCTATTTGCGGAAAGCTCGGCCAAAAGACCACGCCGCCGACTGGAAGAAGATTCAGGAGATTTATAACCTGAAGGATTTGGCGACGCGTCCGCTGCTGCTGGATATGGTCGTCAAGACGTTGCCGAAGTTGAAGCAGGGGGAAGAGGTCAACGCCGCAAAGCTGTACAACGTTTATACCAACATCTGGATTGATCGCGAAGAAAGTAAAGGCCGCAAATTTAACCTAAACCGAGACACCAAACTCGCTTTGATGATTGAACTGGCATGGCGAATGTGGCGCGATGAACGGCAAACCGTCCATTACAAAGAGCTTGTGCCGTTTGTCCAAACGCTGGTGGACGATCAGAAGATTGAAATCGGCGACGAAGAAATCGCCGATGTCGCCAGCGAAATGCAGGGAGCCAGCTTCCTGAAGCGGGACGACAACGGTAATTTCGGCTTTATGCACCGGTCGTTTGGCGAGTTCTTTGTGGCGAAAAAGATCGCCGCTGCGCTGAGTGTCAGTAGCCCGACTGTAAAGGAGGGCTTGGCCACTGAAGACCCAGCCCTTGCTGACGCGCGGGCTACTGACACGGCTGTATTGCACGAAGTGTTGAACACTCGCCGTTACGATCAGAAGACGATTTTCTTTCTCTCGCAACTGGATGAAGCCGATGCGATGCGCGAACCGCTGCAAGAAATTCTGTGGAATAAATTCCAGCCGAACGTTTCGGAAAATGCCTTGCAGTTGTTGTACTGGTCGGCTCGGATTCGCTGCGGAATGGAAGAAGAGATTTCCGACATCGCCAAACTGAAAGCCGCGCTTGCCGGACGCATCCCAGCCAATGCCAATTTGCAGGGAGCCAAGTTGCAGGAAGTCGTTTTGGAAGGCGCGGATTTGACCGGCGCGGATTTGATGACGGCAGACCTGACAAATGCCAAACTAAACCACACCACGCTTGATCAGGTCAGCTTTTATTACGCTCAGCTTGCCGAGGCAAGCGTCGAAAATTCTTCGGTGCGTGAAGCTGATTTTATGCAGGCCACTTTAACAAAAGTGTCCTTCCTGGAATCCGACCTGACAGGTAGTGATTTCAGCAGTGCTGTGGATACCAACTATACAAACTTTGCTCGCACCATAGGCAGTGGATTGCCTAGTGAGAATCTTCCCGGCGAAGTGGACAAAGGCAATTTCTTGCCAATCGTTCAGTATGCTCCCAATTTTGCCGCTCTCGCGGTAAGTTACAGTCCTGATGGATCAGTCATTGCCGCGGGCGGAGCTGACGGAAACGTTTACGTGTACCGAAGCGAAGACGGCGTGTTGCTCCGTACCTTGGAGGGGCACACCGCTCAGGTCAATTCCATGGCGTTTTCGCCGGACGGGCAGACGCTCGCCAGCGGCAGTTCTGACAACTCGGTCAAGCTCTGGCAGGTCAACTCCGGCAAAGAGATTCGCTCCCTCAGCGGACACTCACACGGGGTCTTGTCCGTGGCGTTTTCGCCGGACGGGCAGACGCTCGCCAGCGGCAGTGATGACAACTCGGTCAAGCTCTGGCAGGTCAACTCCGGCAAAGAGATTCGCTCCCTC
>DAOMFR010000013.1:65889-68907 GCA_035429885.1 Blastocatellia bacterium | reverse complement strand
AGGAGTATTTGAAAATGTTGGAAAACCTCAGCATCTTTGAATACTTAAACGGTGGCAGCGAAAATGAGTTTGAAGAAGCGACTCCGTGGTATGCCGTCAACCCGATTGTCCGTGAATTGCGAACATTCAAAGAGGCTGTTGCCCGGCTGAGGGCTCAACAGGCCAATTCTCAGTTCAATCAAGGAACCTGGTTTCGATAAGCCATTTGGCTGAGAAATAGTGCCGTAAGCCAGCTTTGCAGAAACACTGATGAGCGAATTAACAAACAGTCAGCCCGATGTTTTGACCGATGATCCGTTTGAAGAAAGTGTGCCCGAAGAGCAAGTTGAACTTCGCGCGCTTGAACAAGCCCTACGACTTGGCGCGCAAAGCCACGAATTCCATCTGCTTTTTGCCCGCTGCAACATCGAACTTTATCAGCAAGCCCTGATCCGCCGAATGCAGTCGGAATTGCCCAGCCTGAAGATTCATCACATTCATTTTAACGAAAAGATTGACCATCTGCTGGATCAATTGCGCTGGCGATTGGAAGGTTCAACGCCGGATGCGGTGTTTGTCACTGGTTTGGAGCATTCCTATTCGGCCAGCACTGAACGCCCACGCCAATCGCCGTTGATTCTGAACCTGAATGCGTCGCGGAATTCCTTTGCTCGGTATGTGCCTTGCCCGCTGGTCATCTGGTTGCCGGAAAGCATGCTGACGGCGTTGTTTCACGGAGCGCCGGATTTCTTTTCGATCCGGTCAGGCGTGTACTCCTTTATCGCCGCGGCGGAAACCACTGCCGAAGTGGCCGAATCACTGACCGCCGAAGACGGGTTAACCACGGACAACCTGACCGAAGCCGAAAAACAAAACCGCATTGCCGCCATCCGCAGCTTGCTGGCGGATTACGAAGCCCAGCCGGAAACGAAACGAGTGCAAAAAGCGGAAATGGATTTATTGAATCAGCTCGCTTCATTGCAGGAATCCATGGGGCAGGCCGAAGCTACGATTCAAAGTTATGAACGCGCGTTGGCGATCTCGCGCGAGATCGGCGACCGTCGAGGCGAAGGGGCAGATTTAGGAAATCTGGGCAACGCCTACGCGTCTTTGGGGGAAGTGCGTCGAGCGATCGAACACTACGAGCAAGCGCTGGCGATCTCGCGCGAGATTGAAGACAAATCACGTGAGAGTTCTCTGCTGACCAATTTGGGCGATGCTTGGTGGGAGTTGGATGATGCGCAACAGGCACTGGCATATTACCTTCAGGCGTTGACGCTGGATCGTGAACAAGGGAATCAGCGTTATGAGGCGATAGATTTAGGGCAAATCGGTGAAGTCTATTTTGAGCAAGGTGAAACCGAAGAAGCCATAGAATATTTTGAATTGGCTTTGGCTTCTGCGCGTCGCATCACAGATCGGGAAGTTGAAGCCGAACAATTATGGAACCTAAGCCGCGCTTGGGAGGTGGCTGGGGAGCGTTCCAAGGCAATTGATCTAGCTGAACAAGCTTTGATTCTAAGTGACCCGCAAGATTCAGAATTTGCAGCAACCATTCTCACAAAACTGGCGGAATGGCGTGAGTAAATTGTCTTTATGGAAATCGCTCTTAAATTCGACGCAGGCACGCTGGTGCTGGAAGGTGCTGAGCGTTCGTTCGAAGCTCCGTCGCCGTTTGCGTGGGATGAGCGAGTGAATCGTTGGCGTGCGCCAGCCATTGCATATCGCGATGTCGTGACGGAACTGATTCAGCGCAACATTGCTCACGAAGACAAAGCTCGCCAATACATCGAATTCCAATTCAACGCCGAACTCACCGCCGAACCTCGACCCTATCAGGAAGAAGCAATTGCCGCCTGGAAAAAGGCTGGGCGGCGAGGGACTGTCATTTTACCTACGGGGGCGGGGAAGACCTTTGTCGCCCAGATGGCGATTGAAATGGTTGGCCGCTCGACGCTGGTCATTGTGCCGACGATTGATTTGATGAATCAGTGGTATGACTTGTTGCTGTCTTCGTTCAACGCGGAAATCGGATTGATTGGCGGCGGGTATTTTGAAAAAGGCGCGATTATCGTCACGACTTATGCTTCAGCGTTCCGCTTCATGGAGCGAATGGGCGGCGAGTTCGGCTTCATCATCTTTGACGAGTGCCATCATCTGCCGAGCGATGTGTACCGGTACGCGGCGGAAATGGCGATTGCTCCGTTTCGGTTGGGACTGACGGCGACGCCAGAACGCGCAGACGGCGCGGATGAAATGCTGGAGCAATTGATCGGGCCGATCATTTACCGCAAAGAAGCGCAGCATCTGGCCGGAGAATTTCTGGCCGATTACACCACCGAACAAATTTTGGTCGTGCTGTCGCCCGAAGAGCGTGCGTTGTACGAAAGCGAGCGCAACATCTTTCGTCAGTTCACGCGCGAAAAAGGAATTTACTTCGGCGATCCGCGCGGCTGGCAGCAGTTCATCATGCTCAGCGCGCGCAGCCAGGAAGGCCGCCGCGCAATGCAGGCGTATCGCGAATCCAAACGCATTGCGCTCGGCAACGACGCCAAAATTCACGCGCTGGAAAAACTGATGCAGCGCCATCGCCGCGAACGACTGATCATCTTCACGGCGGAAAATGAAATGGTTTATCGCATCTCCGAACAGTTTTTGATTCCGGCAATCACCCACGAAACTCCGATCAAGGAACGGCGAATGTGGCTGGACGCCTTCAACAAGGGCGATGTGCTGGCGTTGGCGACTTCCAAAGTGCTGAACGAAGGCGTCAACATCCCCGAAGCTTCGGTTGCGGTGGTGCTTTCCGGTTCCGGTTCTTCGCGGGAACACATTCAGCGGCTAGGACGCATTTTGCGCAAGCAGCCTGATAAGCAAGCTGTGCTGTACGAAGTCATCACGGCTCAAACGACTGAAGAAAACATCAGCCAGCGCCGCACAGATGTCCGGCAGTTTCAGCGCGATCAGGCGTTGGGTGATGATTGGATGGAATAGCAAATGCTCACAGCAGATTTAGCCATCTATTTTCAGCGCGGCGAC
>DAOMFR010000013.1:48948-65789 GCA_035429885.1 Blastocatellia bacterium | reverse complement strand
TACAATCTGGCTCAAGCGCAGGCGCTGCTGTATCGCTGTCTGGAAATGAAACTGACGGTCGCGCCTCAAGATGCCGCTGGCTATCGCCAATTGTTCGCAGCCATCAAACGCTACAACCTGATTCACACGGTGAAGGGAAGCGCTGCGACCGGGTATCAAGTCAGATTGAGCGGGCCGGTTTCGCTGTTTCATCGCTCGATGAAATACGGCGTGCGAATGGCAGTGTTTCTGCCCGCTTTGTTGCAGTGCCGAGGTTGGCGATTGCGAGCCGAAATCGAAACCAAACGCGGCAACGGGTTTTACGAACTCAATAGCGAACAGCAAAACCTGTCGGCGCGCGAAGATTTCAATTGGGCGGAAGCTTCCAGTCAGACAGCGACAATTGAAAAATTTCTGGCGGCTTGGGCGCGGCTGCAGAGCCAATGGCAAGCGACGATGAGTCAGGAAGTTCTTGATTTGGACGGAACAGCTTTTGTGCCTGATCTGGTGTTGGAGGTTGCGGATGGGCGAAAGGTGTTTGTTGAAGTTTTCGGCTTCTGGACGCCGCGTTACCTACAAGATCGGTTGGCGGAATTTGAACGCAGCGGCTTTACGAATTTTGTCTTGCTGGTTTCAGAAGAACTGCTGGGCAGCCGTGACGCTCCCACGAGTTTGCCGCCAAATGTTGTCAGCTACAAAACTTCACCGGATGTGCGTGCAGTGTTGGCGGCGATAACGTCTATTTGAGAGGATCTGGCCAGGTTGGAAAACCTGGCCTACTTTGTAATTCCGCGCTGAGACTTTTCGATAAACTCAATCAGGTAATTAATTTCAGGCGAGCCAGCCAGCTCTGCCTTGATTCGTTCCAGCGCCTGAGACGTGTTGAGCTTGGAAGTCAGCAGCAAGGTGAACGATTGCTGAATGCGACGAATGGCTTCGTTGGAAAAACCTTTGCGGCGCAACCCGATGGTGTTTGCGCCGTAGCATTTGGCTTCGGTGCCGTCGGTGCGAGCATAAGGCAAGGCGTCTTTGACGATTTTCGACATGCCTCCGACAAAGGCGTGCGAACCGATATGGCAGAACTGGTGAACGCCAACAAAAGCTCCAAGCGTTGCGTCATCTTCGACAATGACGTGGCCTGCCAGCGAAGCCAGATTGGCAAAGACATTGCGCGAGCCAACGATGCAATCATGCGCGATATGCGTTTGCGCCATAAACAGATTGTCGTCGCCGACAGAAGTCAGGCCTCCACCTCCAACCGTGCCGCGATTCATGGTCACGTATTCGCGAATGACGTTGCGCCGGCCAATGACCAGCCGGGTTTCCTCGCCTTTGTATTTCAAATCCTGCGGCGATTGCCCTAACGAAGCGAAAGGCAGAATCTTGGTGCCCTGGCCAATTTCGCAAGGGCCTTCAATGACGACATGACTGACCAATTCAACGTCGTCGTGAATGGTGACGTGGTCGCCAATGATGGAATAGGGGCCAATGCTGACGTTTGCGCCAAGCTCGGCTTTGGAACTGATGATTGCGGTCGGATGATACATTTGGATGTTGGGTTTTGAGTTTTGAATTTTGAATTGACGAGAACAGTTCGAGGTCAATCCAAAATTCAAAATCCAAAATCAGAAATTATTTTTTATGTTTATCGGCGAGTGCGGAAGAGAGCAACGCCTCAGCCGCAAGTTGATCGCCCACATACGCCTTGGCGCTGAGCTTGGCGTAACCCATTTTGTATTTCAGCACGGTGACTTCCAGACGGAGTTGATCGCCTGGAACGACTGGGCGGCGAAACTTGGCTTCTTCGATTCCGGTAAAAAACATGAGCTTGTTTTCGCGGTCGGGAACTTCGCGAAATAGCAGCACAGCGCCGGCTTGCGCCATTGCTTCAATGATATACACGCCGGGAAAGACAGGCGCGCCGGGAAAATGACCTTGAAAGACTTGTTCGTTTATCGTCACATTTTTCAATGCCACAATTCGTTTGAGCGGCTCGATTTCGACAATGCGGTCAATCAACAGCATTGGGTAACGATGCGGGATGATTTGTTGTATTTCGTTGATGTCCATAAATCGGTGGTTGGAGGTCGTGATTGGTCGTTGGTCGAGAAAATCAACTATTCGTTGCCTTTCACTTCCGCCATCTTTTCCAGTTTTTTGATTCGATCGAAAAGTTCAGGCAATCGCGTGTACAGCACGTGCGATTTGCGCCATTGTTGATAATCCATAGCAGCCATCATGCCGCCCATCAGTTTGCCAGCTTCGACAGATTTCGTCACGCCGGTGCGCGCGGTGATGATCGCTCCATCGCCGATGGTGATGTGCTGATTGGTTCCGATCTGCCCGGCCAGAATGCAGCGGCGGCCAATTTTGGTTCCGCCGGAAAATCCAGCCAGCGCGGCGACAACTGTGTCCTCACCAATTTCAACGTTGTGTCCAATCTGAATCAAGTTGTCGAATTTGGCTCCGCGATGAATGCGCGTTTCGCCGAAACCCGCACGATCCACGCAACAATTTGCGCCGAGTTCGACATCGTCTTCGATGACGACGCGCCCGACTTGCAGCAGTTTGAATTGGCGGCCTTGTTCATCAGGAGTGAAGCTGAATCCGTCGGAACCAATCACCGTTCCGCTGTGGATGCGGCAGCGGGCTCCGATTTCTGTGTCGTCATAAACCGAAACGTTGGGGAAGAGAACGGAATCATCACCGATGCGACAATTGTCGCCGATGACAACGCCGGGATGCAGTGTGACTCGGTTGCCGATAATGGAATTGCGGCCAACGGTGACTCGCGGATGGATCGAGCAATCCACGCCAATGCGTGAGCTTTCACCCAAAGCCAGATCGCTGCTGACGCCACGAGATTCGGGCGCAGTGGCATAGAACGCCGCAATTGCACGGGCGAACGTTAGCTTGGCGTCTTTGGCAACTAGCAAGTTGCGTCCAGTCAACTTTTCGCTGTCAGCAAGTTTGGCGGGAACAATCAGCGCAGCAGCGGGTGACGCGGCGGCATCAGCCAGTCGCGCAGCATCTGCGGCGTAAGTTACTTCGCCGGATTGAACTGCATCGAGCGAGTTAATTCCGGTGAGCTCGACGTCTCCGTCCCCGCGAAGCTCGGCGTAAATGAATTGAGCAAGTTCAGCCAGGGTCATACGAAACTCAAAAGTAAAAAGGCAAAAGTGAGAATTGCTCTCGCACTTTTGCCTTTTGATATCTGCCTGTGACTTTTGCCTTTAAGGGTTAGGGTTTCTTGGCAGCGCCAGCGCCCGATCCGGGGTTGGCTTTGTTGTACTGGGTCATGAAATCTTCGGTGATGTCAGATGCAAGTGCGGCATACAACACAACGCCGGTTTGCTGAACTGCGCCGCCTTCCAGCACCATGACGATGCCGCGTTGCTGGCAATAATTTTCCAGGAACTTGCCGATCTTTTCCAGAATCGGCTGGGAAACGTCAGCCTGACGTTTTTGGCCCAGAGCGTCGTAATCTTCTGCCATGCGCTTCAACATCTTTTCCTTGACGGTTCCATCTTCAACCCATTGATTGCGAACCTGAGCGCTGACGGTCGCGCCCTGGGTTTGAATCTTGTTTTTCAGGTTGTTGACTTCGTTTTCCAGGGATTCAAGTTCTTTGCGCTTCGGTTCGAATTCGGCGTTGAGCGCGTCCATCTTTTCCTTCATCTCGTTGATGCCGGTGCGAAAACGAGCGGTGTTGATGTACGCGAGTTTGCCTTCCGCGCCGGTTCCGCCGGAAGGGGCGGCAGTCGCAGGAGCAGCTCCGCCAGCAGCAGGACGTGACGGCGGCACCTGGGTTTGGGCAAATGCCGACAAGGAAAGCGCGGCAAGAATGACGAATGCGATAAACAGTCTCTTCATTGGTTCTTCAACTCCTAAAATTTATGTCGGGCAGCAAGCGCGCCCAAAACTTGATGTGATTAACTGAAACACTACTTGTTGGACGCCGCACCTGCGGGAGCCGGGTAGGCCTTGTTGTATTCCTTGATGAAATCTTCCGTGATGTTGGCTTTGCCGTCGGCGTAAATGACTACTCCGGTTTCCTGCAATTGGCGCCCGTCGAAGACAAAGGCAATGCCCAATTTCGTGCAGTACTGTTCCAGGAATTTGCCCAATTTTTCTTTGATCGGGCCAGTTTCTTCTTCTTCACGCTTTCCTGCGGCAGCCTGCGAATCTTCCACCAATCGCTGATATGCTCTTTTGCCTTCTTCGAGTTCTTGCTGGAGTTTGAGAGCTTGCGGTTGAGTCAGGTTCTGGTTTTCGCTCAGCACCTTTTCTTTGGCGGCCAGCGAATTCTGCATGGACTCCAGTTCACGGTAGCGCGGGGCAAATTCAGTTTGTAACTTGTCGTATTTGATTTTCAACTCTCCGATGCCATCGCGAAACGCCATCACATCAATGACGCCGATTTTGGTTTTCGCCGATGGTGTCGCAGCACCGCCAGCTTGTGCAAAAGCGGCGCTGGTCGCTGCTAAAACCAGGGCGAATGTCAGTATAAGCTTGGTTTTCATTCTCTGTAATTCTCCAGTCTGTTCGTTGGTGGTCAGCGGTCGGTGGTCAGTTGTCAGTGGTCGGTTGCGAAGGCAAACACTAACCACCGGCCACAGATCACCGGCCACCTATATTTTAGAAAGTTCGTCCGACGCTGAAGCGCATCACAGTGCGGCGCTCAATGAACAGCACGGTCGGATCGGTAATGTCTGTTTTCGCCTGCGGGTTGTAAGCGAAGATCAATCGGAACGGCACATTGATGACAGGCATCTGAATGCGGAATTCCAAGCCCATTGAAGATCGCAGGTCGGACAGGAATTTCACATTTTGTTCGGAAGATCGAACGACGCTGTAATCGCGCGAATCGCCTTGTAAAAAGATCGTGCGGTACCCAATCGGATTGCCGAACAAATCGCGCGGCGCGCTGGCCAACTCTTCAGAAGTGGCAACACGGCCGGCGGGGTTCAGCGTGACTCCCGACGGAGTGATCGTCTGATTGATGAAATTGGTCGTCGAAAGCTGATCTTTGTATTTACGAGCGTTGAATGCCGTGCCGACATCTGCAAACGCCGCGATCGATAGAACACTGAACACCGGAATACGATATTCCAGGTTGTAAATGAACTGGGTGTCGCCTCCGATGGGAGTGTAGAACCGTCGCGCATTGACAACGTTGCAACCGATTGCCGAGTTAGGCGATTCCGAACAGGTTCCGCCTGAAGTCACCGTACCCGGCGCTTCAAACGTGAAGTTGCGAAGAACGCTGTCCGCAACAGTGCCGGCTGGCGCATCAATCAACTTGGTCGAATCTGCCGGATCAGCAATCTTGGCTACTACGTTTCTGGTCGAAAGGAATGAATCCGCGGGAACTACCGGAGAAATAGAACGGAAGTTATATCCGCGAATGTCGTATTCGCCGCCCAGGAAAAAGCGTTCAAACAGCGGAATTCCGCCAACGAACGACAACGATTGGGTCGTAAACGGAGTGCCAAATGTCCGAATGTGATCCGCGCGGACTCGCATTGCCAAAACGTGCGGCTTTTCGGATCGCCGACGGAAGATCGGCATAAATCGCTGGTATTCCAGTGAAGGAGAAAACGTATTCACATCGCCGCCCAAGATTCCGCCGGACAGTGAAAAGCCCAAAGACAGGCTCTGTCCATTGGTTGGATCAAGGTAGGCGTTTTTCGTGTTGTAATAAATCGTCGGCGTCACGCGGCTGGTCAAAATCTTCGGTTGCGTGAATGTCACCGGAATATCATTGGTCGGATCGGCGTCGGTGTTGACCTTCGGATCTTCGATGCTGCTGGTGGACAGCGAGTAAGACAAGCCAAGGCGAGTCGAGCGGGCGAATTGCGGAAACTTTCTGGTGAAAATCGCCATCGGCGCTGACACGCTGACGCTGCCTCCCGCTGAACGCTGAGTGAACAGCGTGTCGGCGTCAATCGAGGACAGTCCAAAGAAGCTTGCCTGTAAAATCTGGTTTGCTTGCGCAAAGTTGAAGCCTTGCCCGACGTATTGATACTTCGACGCGAAAAGCTGGAAGCCTAATTGAATTGGTTTGCCGAACAAGTAGGGCTCGGTGAATCCGAATTGAGCCATCAGCTGGCGATTACCGCCGGATAGCGACAGGCTCAGGCCTTCACCATAACCGAGCAGGTTGTTGGTTGAGTACGTCAAGCCAAAGAAGCTGCCCGCAAAACCTGAAACGCCACCGTTTAACTGAATTTCCTGACGACCACGTTCTTTGACCTGCAGGTCAATATCCACTGTCTGGTCTCGGTCGTTGGTGCGCGTGATGGCGTCCTTCTCTTTGATCTCTTCGAACAAGCCTAACTGGTTCAATCGCAGGATCGAAAAATCCCATAGGCGTTTGTTGTACGGGTCGCCTTCGTTCAGGGCGACTTCACGGCGCAACACCACGTCACGAGTATTCGTGTTGCCGATGAATTCCAACCGGCGCATGGCAAATTGACGACCTTCATCAACTTCCAACGTGATTTCGATCTCGCCTTCTTCCTGGGTTTTGTCTATGAACTTGGGAATGAAATCCACGCTGGCCTGAATGTAACCTTGAGTTCCGTAAACGTCTTTAATGCCTTTGTAAACGTTTTCCTGAATCTTCTTGGAATCCACCCAGTCGCCTTCCTTCAATCCGGAAACAGCTTTGACAATTCCGGGCTGAAAGATCGTCACGCCCTTTTCTTCGACTTTGGTAATTTTATAGCGACGTCCGACTTCAATCGGGATGGTGATTCGCTTGCCAGGACCGCTCTTGCGCAGGCCCGGAATCGGCAATGGAATTCCACCGGATACGGTTCCGGCATCTTCGACAATCGGTTCACTGATTTTGGCTTGCAGATATCCTTTGCTGCCCAGAAAGAAACGAACCCGCTCCAAATCGTCCTGCAGCTTTTCTTTGAAGTAGATGTCCTTCGAAGTGAACGTGGAAATCAGGCCGGCCTCTTTGACCAACTTCATGGCTCCACGCAAACGGCGTTGGGAAAAACCATCGCGGTCGCCGGTGAATTGGATCTCTTTGACGCGGACACGCGGACCTTCGTCAACATCGAAAATCAGCGCCACTGTCGTGACCGAAATGTCTTCCACTTCGATTTGGACCTTGGCGTCAGGGTGACCTTTTTCGGCCAACAATTCCTTTAACACGACGCGAGCGGAATTCGCCTTGGCCGGATCGAATTGGGATTCTTTGCTGACCTGAACGCGGCGCTCTTTGAATCTGGTGAGCACTTCGCTTTCGGTCGCGGATTTCAGGTTTCGATACTGAAGGTCGCGGATGATTGGGTATTCCTTGACCTGGAAAATGATGATTTTGCCGCCGCGAGGTCCGTCTTCGACATAAAGCCGGGTTCCCAGCGGATCGAACAAGCCCATTTGCAGAATCGCTTGCAGGTCGCGTTGTGCAAGACTGAGGTCAAACCGGTCTTGCTGTTTGCTCTGCACATAATAAAGGATGGACTCACGGGGAATGCGGCGGTTGCCGCGAATTTCCACGTCCTCAACAAACACGTCCTGATTTTGTGAAAATGCGGGACGAACTGAAACGAGGGTTAAGAAAACGAGAATCAGTGCGCTTGCCAAAAAGGTAATGCGCTTGGTCATGAAGCTTCTCCCACCTATGTTAATCGTTCAGGAGTTGGCGCTGTCCGAAATTGCTTTTTTGGATTTTACGCCGCACACACATTGCACAGCATCCAGAAGTTTTCTGCCGGAATTCACCGACAGAGATTGCCCGGCAATTCCCACTGCTGGGAGCCGAAAGGCACGCTTCCTGAACGATATACATTGCCAAGATTGCAGTGCTAAATTTTTTTAGGTTGCGAATTATACGTAAAAGAATGGCGTATTGAATAGCCAATGGCCAAACTTGTCAACCGCCAGATTTTTTATCCGGGAAACACAGAAGAGCCACCCACTCCTGTGAATCACACAAGCAACTATATCAGGTCGAAAAACCTGTGTTGATTGGATTGAGTTTGTGGCTTAAGAGCGATTAGCCCAACAAAATTTCGCTGGATGCCGCCGGTTCCAGTTCTTCTTCGGCTAACAATGGGCGAATGCCAAGCGAATTGTTGTCCAGATAGATTTCGATCAATGAAGTCCCCGCTAGTTGCCCTTGGATCAAGGCATCGGATAACGGGTCTTCGACATATCTCTGTAACGCGCGCCGTAAAGGACGAGCGCCGTAACTGCGGTCGGTGCAGGTTTGTTCGACGACCCAGCGTTTTGCCTCGTCGGTCAGTTGAATTTGAAGCTGCCGATGTTGCAGCGTTTGATTCATTTGCCGAACCAGCAACCCGACAATGTTAATCAGGTCGTCGTCCGTCAGCGGTTCGAAGACAATGATTTCGTCCAGGCGGTTGATAAATTCCGGGTTGAAGGTTTCGCGGACGGCGGCCATCACGCGATCTCCGGTTTTGTCTTGCGCGTCCTGGCGCGAAGAATGAAAACCGACGTGGCCGCCTTTGTTGACGAATCTGGCACCGATGTTTGACGTCATAATAATGATGACGTGTTTGAAGTCCACGGTGTTTCCCAGAGCATCGGTCAGCATGCCGTCTTCAAATACCTGCAACAGGATGTTGAAAATGTCTGGATGCGCTTTTTCGATTTCATCCAGCAACAGAACCGAATATGGATTCCGCCGCACTCGTTCCGTTAACTGGCCGCCTTCTTCATAGCCGACGTAACCCGGCGGCGAGCCGATCAGTTTGGAAATGGAATGTTTTTCCATGAACTCCGACATATCGAACCGGATCATGGAGCGTTCGGAACCGAAGAGAAAATCCGCCAGACTTCGCGCGACTTCGGTTTTGCCGACGCCGGTCGGCCCCAGAAACATAAATGATCCCACGGGACGATTCGGGTTTTTCAGGCCAGCGCGTGAACGCCGTATGGCGCGAGCCAGAGCGGATATTGCCAGATTCTGGCTGACGATCCGATTGTGCAGTTCGTCTTCAATTCTGACCAGCTTGCTGGTTTCTTCTTCCTGAAGCGAGGAAACCTGAATGCCGGTCCAACGCGAAATGACGTCGTCAATATCTTGTTTCACAACCAGCGCGGCGACGTTTTCGAAATCGAGAGGTTCGTAATACTGCAAAGAGCGCCGGGAGCTGGCATAGACACGGTCGCGGTCTCTGGTGTCGTTGCGGAACTCAGTTCGAGCATCGCCACTGCTGCGATAATCGTTGCGGTAATCGCGAGGTTCGCGATGCCAGCGTGGAGCTTGCGGAGTGAAGCCGCTTTCGCGCTGCACTCGCAGTTTGACGCGTGCGCCAGCTTCGTCAATGACATCAATGGCCTTGTCCGGTTGGAACCGTTCCGGCAGGTAGCGGCTGGATTGATACACGGCGGCTGCAATTGCGTCGTCGGTGTATCGAACGTTATGGTACGACTCGTACCGATCCTTGATGCCTTCCAGAATTTCGACGGTTTCTTCTTCGTTGGGAACCGGAACTTTGACGGCCTGGAACCGGCGTTCCAGCGAGCGGTCGCGTTCGATGGATTTGCGGTATTCTGCCGGAGTCGTCGCGCCGATACATTGAATCTCACCACGCGATAATGCCGGTTTCAAGATGTTGGCGGCGTCCAAACTGCCTTCGGCTGACCCCGCGCCAATCAAGGTGTGAATCTCGTCAATGAAAACGATGTACTGCGGGTTTTCCATCAGTTCGCGCATGATGGTTTTCATGCGTTCTTCAAATTGGCCGCGATATTTGGTTCCGGCGACGACCAGGCTCAAATCCAACGCCAGGATTCGTTTGTCCACCAGGAAGGATGGAACTTCGCAGTTGACGATGCGTTGAGCCAGACCTTCGACAATGGCGGTTTTGCCAACGCCGGGTTCGCCAATCAGCGCCGGGTTGTTTTTGGTTCGGCGGCACAGAATTTCGATGACGCGGTCAATTTGTTCATCGCGCCCAACCAGCGGATCGAGTTTTCCTTCGACGGCATCGGCGGTCAGGTCGCGACAGAACTCAAATAAATGCGGAGTGTCTTTGCGCGAATGGGTGTTGCGTTCCATATTCGCCTGCCTCATCAAATCCTGCCGGATGTCCGATAAACGCAAACCGCGTTCGTACAAAATCTCTGCCGCCAGAGAGTTTTCTTCGCGCAGCAGTCCCAACAGCAAATGTTCTGTGCCGATGTGCCGATTGCCCAGCCGTTCGGATTCTTCGGCGGCGTAAGCCAACACGTGTTTGGCTTCGACCGACAGCGGCAAATCAATGTTGTTGGGAATGCGGTCGCGTAGAACCGTGCGGCCTTCGATTTCGCGGCGTATGGATTCAACGGTCGCATGAGAACGTTGGAAGAATCGGTAGGTCAGATTTTTATCTTCGCGGATCAAGCCCAGCAAAACATGTTCGGCCTCAATCTGTGTTGAGCCAAACTGGCTGGCTTCGTAACGGGCGAAGAAGACAACTCGCCGCGCTTTTTCGGTATAACGTTCGAACATAATTGAATTCTGGATTTTTGGTTTTGAATCGTGAATTTCGAAAAGGCGACTAACCTCAGAATTCAAAATCCAAAACTCAAAATTCGTTGAGTCTGCCGTTTTCCAATCGCAAGACGCGGTCGCAGGTCGAAGCCAGCCGTTCGTTGTGTGTGACGATGATTGCGGTCAATTGCTCTTCGATTTGCAACTGCCTGATTAAGGAATGAATCGCTTCACCGGTAAGTTCATCCAGATTGCCCGTTGGCTCATCCGCCAACAACAACATCGGTTTTGCCGCCAAGGCCCGGGCCAAAGCCACCCTTTGTCTTTCACCGCCAGACAGCTCTCCTGGGCGATGGTCTGAACGCGGCGAAAGTCCAACACGGTTCAACAATTCGTTTGCGCGATTTGCAGCTTCGCGTTTTGTTGCGCCGTTGATCAGCAACGGCATCATCACATTTTCAACAGCGGAAAATTCCGGAAGCAAATGGTGAAACTGAAAGACGAAGCCGACTTGCCGGTTGCGAAAGCGAGCCAAGTCTAGCTCAGAATTTTTTGTCAGGTCAAACTTGCCAACTTGGATCTGCCCGGAAGTTACTTGATCCAGTCCACCCAACAGGTGCAACAGCGTGGATTTGCCGACGCCCGACGCTCCGACGATGGCAACCATTTCTCCGCGAGCGACTTGCAGATTCAAATCCCGAAAGACTACGACGTCCTCCGTGCGACCCGAATAGATTTTGGTCAGGTTTCGGCAGGTCAGCAGCATTTCAGGATTCAGTTTTGGGGCAGTGGATGGGCTCATGGATTTGAGGGGCTGGTTGTTCCGGCGACCAGCGAAACCAGAAACGGAAAATTCCCAAACGGCGAACGAGTCTCAACGAGCAAACCGTGTTCGCCAACTGACGTCGCACTGGCGGCAAAGGGCAATTGATCCAGAGCCGCAACGTTTGCCGGAATGACTGCCAATCCAGCGAATCTGGCCAGAGCAGTCATCATTTCGTTGCTTTCTTCTTTGACCGAAGAAAAACTCAGCGCAGGAACATTGGTCGCAAGTTTTGCGGTCGCCGAAAATTGGGGCGAAGCTTTCAAATTTTGACCGGCTCGATTGAATTCGATCAGGCGGGCAATCTGGTCGCGCCTGCCCAAAGCCAGAAAGTTGCCGATGAAGGCCGCCGAACCGCGCGTCGGTTCGCTGGAATTCAGCAGCTCCACGCCGTTCAACGTTTCCCGGTTGACGGTGGCAATTTGTTTGTTTTGAAACTGGGTCAAGACATTTTCCGCCAGCCGGCCCAACGTCACGCGGTCGCGTGCGGCAATCAGCCAAACGCGATCCACGGGTTCTTTGGTCAGGTTGAAGCTGGCGATTTCGTCGCCGATGGCGGCGTTGGTCAATTCCGTCGCTTTGTCGCCGAAAGCCGCTTCGCGCATTCCCAATATGAACTGATGCAGCAAAAAGCTTTGCGCCACATCCACGCGAGCCGAAATCGCTTTTTCAATTTCTTCCAGCGTCTGGCTGGGATTGGTGACTTTGTAAATCGTCGCTTCGTGCGTCGCCGCCGGAATAATCGCCAGCGCCTGAGCTTCGGCGGAATTGGGTTTGACGATTTCCCGTAGCTTGTCTGTCAGTTCGGGTTTGAACAGCGTGATGTACCGATCCACGATTTGCCCGTTTTCAAAACCGGCTCCGTATGCCAATCCATCGCAAGTGCGATTGGAAAATTCGGTGAACACTTCGCCAACGGCTCCGGCCAGCGCTGCTTTGCCGACGATTCCGTTGGATGCCAGGTACGTTCCCAACCGCAGCAATCGTTTGACGCCTTCGCCCGTGACAAAGCCGAAGGCGGTGGCATTGGCTCCAAACGCGGGGCGAGCTTGCTGGCGATAAAAGTTGTTGGCCATCGAAGCTTGCCGCTTCAATTTGGTGCTGATGCAATTGCGTAACGCATCAATGTTGTTCGCCAGAATCCAGGCGTCTCCGAGTTGAATTGAAATCAATTCTTTTTGCGGGTCGGACACTGATTGATAGAGATTGGTCGGTAAGCCAGCTTGTTCTGCAACTTGAAGCTTGGTCTGCCCCAGCAGGGAATTCGCCAGTTCAGGCAACCGCTTTTCGATCATCGCTCGCAAAGCTCGTTCGTTTCCCTGGGACAAAATGATCAGCGCAAATCTGGGTTTGATCGCTTCTCCGCGCGCTTCCAATCCGGTGATGACGATGGCGACTTGGGCGTTGGCAAAGACCGCTGCCTCGCTGTTGCCCGTCAAGCCAGCCAGCCAGCCGAACTTTCCCGCTTCGCTCAAATACGACAGCTTGTCAGAAATGCCATAGACCGGAGCAAGCTGCTGCCAGCCGTGCGTCGAAGTGATGTCCGAAGCCAGCTTGGGCAGATTGTTGATTTCCAGATACGCGAGCGCGGATTCCGGCACATACGCGGCGATTTCCACCGGTTCGGGACGGCGAAAATAGAGCCATCCACTGGTTGCCAGCAGCACCACAGTCAGAACGGCGAGACTGATTTTGGTTCTCAGATATTTGGTCATAACGATTGGTGAGCGAGATACTACTCGGCCAGCGCACGCAGGAAAACCGCAAATTTATTCTGTAAAGGTTCAGTCCAAACATTTAGACAGGATTTACAGGATTCACAAGATAAATACGGCGATTAAGGCAATAGATTGAGTGCGGCAAAAATCCTGTCAATCTTGTAAATCCTGTCTATTATTTTCGTTATGAATCCAATTAGCGGAATGGTTCGACCTGCATGATGTCGCTGTTGGATTTGTTCATCCGCACACACAGCAGAGAGCGCAAATCCGGCGAAAGCGAAAATGGCCCGCTGCCGACAGGAGCCAGCGGCTCAGGATATTTGACGATCAAGCGGTCGGCTTCGCCTGGGGTGGCCGCGAAGCGATGGAAGTAAATGGCCTGGGCGTCGAAGGAGCTTTTGTCGCTGCCAAGGTAGTAAATGCCTGTGGAGGTGAGTGACCAGCAACTGGTGCAAGTCGGCAGCAAACCATCCAGCGCGCGAGTCAATTCGCCGGTCGCAGTGTTTGCCTGCCACAGAACGGCGTCGTTTTGTTCGCGTTTGAAATAGAGTCGCTGACCGTCTTGCGACAGGCTCATCGAAAAGCCTCCCGTATTGACCACGGTGACGGGCTGGCCACCCGCGACGGGAAACTTGAAAATGTTCTGGGTCGTTCCTGCATAAATCCATTGTCCATCCGGCGCAAAAATCGGATGCACGCCATTGATTCCGGTCGAGCGAACTTGCCAATCTCCAGCGGCTTTCAATTCGGCGACGTAAATTTCGCCGGAGCGCGCGTTGTTGAATACGATTTGGCGTCCATCGGGCGACCAATGCCCAACCGATGGGTACAACTCGCCTTTGGTCAGTTGTGTCTGGTTATTTCCGGCTGCGTCGCCGACCCAAAGCTGTTCCGTTCCGCTGCGATCAGAGCGAAAGCAGATTTTGCTGCCATCCGGCGAATATTGCGGCGAAGCGTCTTGCGCCGAGGACGCCACCACGCGCGTCCACTGTTTATCTTTCAAATCCAATCGCCAGATGTTGCGATCCTGCTGTTGAACGGAATAGGCCAACCTCGCAGCTAACCGCGCGACCGACACTTCCATCGGGAAGGAGCTGAAAATCTCAATTCGCTGCAACCGCTTGTCGGCTTCAGCGCTGTTCGGACGCAGGCGCCACAAGCGGAATTCGCCGCCTCGGTCCGAAGCGAACACGACTGAACCGTCACTGGCCCAATCATGGCTGCTGATTTGTTTGGCGTCTGCGGTCAGGGGACGGGCTTCGCCGCCGGTTACGGGGACGACGTACAGTTCCTGGTGCGAACGGTGAATATGCCGCACAAAGGTGATTTGTTTGCCGTCCGGGGAAAAGCGCGGATCGAGATCACCGCCCACCATTTCCGCAGGTTTGGTCAGCGGGGCTTTTTCTCCTGTGGCGAGATTGACTAAAAACAGTCCGTTGGGTTTGCCGGGCGTTTCGGAGTGTGAAACCGCCAGCCAGCGTCCGTCCGGCGACCAATCCAGCAAGCGATACGGATAGCCGTAATTTGGCGGCGTAAAACGAGTTACTACGCGTTCCGTTCCCGCGGAACCATCATTGTGCAAAGCCGTGGTTAGAACTTCGGTCGCTTCTTTGCCGATGCGCAAATAAGCCAAGGCCTGTCCGTCCGGCGACCAGGCCGGGCTGGTGTAATGCCCAGCCGCCGACGAAATGCGCTGCGAATTGTTGGAGCCTTCGAGCTGGACACGGATTTCAGGCGGCTGGTCTTCGTCCTGTTCGGCAACGAACGCCAGTTTTTGGCTGTCGGGAGAAAGCGCAGGTTGCCATTCTTTGCCCGCCAATCGCGTCAGGGACGAAATGTGAAACACAGCTTCGGCGGCGGGCGAGTTGCGCTGCAACAAAAACCAACCCAGCAATCCTACTGCTGCGACGGCAATCAGCACGGCGACAGACCATTTTTTTAGCAAGGACGCGGTTGGCTGAACCTTGGAAGGCGTCAATTGCTCAATCGGTCCGGAAGGAAGTTCCGAGCCGTTGAGCGAAAAACTCGCTTGATCCGTTTGGGTGTGTGGCAGTTCGGGCGTGTCCAGTGCGACGGGCCCGACCAGACGGTACCCACGTCCCGGAAAGGTTTCGATGTATGCCGCTGACCCGCGTTCCACTGCCAGAGCTTTGCGGACCATCGCGATGTTTTGAGTCAGATTGGCCTCTTCCACGACGCGATCCGGCCAGATGGTTTTTAGCAATTCTTCCTTGGGAACAACCTGCCCGGCATTTTCGGTCAACACTAACAGAGTTTCGACAGCTTTACGGGTCATGGTGACGGGCTGACCGTCGCGCAACAACACCTTGGCTGTGGCATCCAGGCTGAAAGAGTCGAATTTATAAATCTGATGTGTGCTCAACAACTTACCCGCGATTTTAGATTTCTTTTGGAAAGATTTCAGGCGAGGCTCATTGCCCAAAACCAAACGAAGACATATTAAGGCTGCCATCATAGCCCGACAAGACTGTCTAGACACACTTGGCCTACGAAATGAAAAAAGCTTTGCTGGACTAAGAAGTCAAAATTAGTAAAAAGTGGAGGCGAGGTGTTGGCCTCTGCACCGCACAGCGAGACCAGATCGCTGTCGAATACCATCGCCTGGAGTCCGATGAACAATCGTCGCGAGTTTCTGAAATTGAGCCTGGCAGGTTCTCTCACTTTGCCCACGTGGTCTGCTTTGATCCGAGCGGAACCTATTGCCGCAGATCCGTGGACCCAGATGCCGCAAATTTTGCGGCGCATTAAACCGCCCGTATTTCCCAAACGGGACTTCGACATTCGCAAGTTTGGCGCAGTCGAAGGCGGCCAGGCCGATTGCACGGACGCGTTTCGCAAAGCCATTGCCGCTTGCGCCAACGCCAAAGGCGGACGTGTTGTCGTTCCGCCGGGAATTTGGCTGAGCGGGGCAATTCATTTGCTGAGCAACGTCAATCTGCACGTTAGCGAAAACGCCACGATCAAATTCAGCCGCGACCCCAAACAATATTTGCCGCTGGTATTTACCCGTTGGGAAGGCGTCGAATTGATGAACTATTCGGCGTTCATTTACGCCTTTGAACAGCGCAACATCGCCGTGACCGGCAAAGGCACGCTCGACGGTCAGGCCGACGAAACCCATTGGTGGCCCTGGAAAGGACGTTCGCGCAGCGCCGAAAATCAGGATAAGGCTCGCAAACTGCTGATCGAAATGGGCGAAAAGAACGTCCCGGTCAGCGAACGCAAGTTCGGTGAAGGGTCTTATCTGCGCCCGAACTTCATTCAGCCGTATCGCTGCCAGAATGTGCTGATCGAAGGCGTGGCGATTCTCAATTCGCCGATGTGGGAAATTCACCCCGTGTTGTGCCGCAACGTTACCGTCAGCGGAGTTCGCATCAATTCGCACGGCCCGAACAATGACGGATGCGATCCCGAAAGCTGCACGGATGTGTTGATCAAGGATTGTTATTTCGACACCGGCGACGATTGCATTGCCATCAAATCCGGTCGCAACGGAGACGGTCGCCGCGTCAATGTCCCCACCGAAAACGTCATCATTCAAAACTGCGACATGAAAGACGGCCACGGAGGCGTGACCATCGGCAGCGAAATTTCCGGCAGCGTCCGCAACGTGTTTGCCGAAAATTGTCGCATGGACAGCCCGCATCTGGAACGGGCGCTGCGGCTGAAAACCAACGCCGTGCGCGGAGGCACGCTGGAAAACATCCACATGCGCAACGTCCAGATCGGACAGGTCAGCGATTCGATTGTTTCTGTGGATTTCACCTACGAAGAAGGCGCGGCGGGAAGCTTCATGCCGACGGTGCGCAACGTCAGCGTCCGCGACGTGAAAAGC
>DAOMFR010000013.1:43086-48848 GCA_035429885.1 Blastocatellia bacterium | reverse complement strand
CAACGTCCGGCGTATGTGTTGATTCAATTCGGCCACAACGACCAACCCGGCAAAGGACCGGAACGTGAAACCGACGCGAACACCACTTATAAAGATTTCCTGCGCCGATACATTGACGAAGCCCGCGCGATTGGCGCGAAACCGATTGTGGTGACTTCGCTGGCGCGGCGAAATTTCAAAGACGGCCAAATCGCCGCAGACATTTTGACCACTTATGCCGCTGCTGCCAGGAAGGTCGCGGCGGAAAAATCAGTACCCTTAATTGATCTAAGCGTCCTCAGCATAGAGCTGTTAAACAAACTCGGCCCAACCGCGTCGGCGGAGTTTGATGCGAAAAACGCGGACGGTTCGCCCGACCGCACGCACCTTTCCCGCAAAGGCAGCGCGACATTCGGAAAACTAGTTGCCACGGAATTAACCAAAACCCTGCCGGAGTTAAGCCAGATGTTCCGGCGAACGGCATGAAAATAACCACGACTGATTTACAGGAGGTCCTATGAATTCATCAGCTACAAAAAGACTCGGCTTGTTGCTGGGCTTGATCTTGAGCCTGACCAGTCTGACCACGGCGCAGGATTATCGCGCGAAAGTCCAGGGCGTCGTTTCCGACACCAACCAGGCCGCCCTGGCCGGAGCCAAAGTTACGCTCCGCAACATCGGAACCGGCGTTGAAGTCACTCGCCAGACAAATTCCGATGGGCACTATCTTTTTGATTTCGTCGAATCGGGAATCTATTCCGTGCTGGTGGAAGCCCAGGGCTTTAAGAAGTACGAACAGCGCAACATCACCATTCAAAATCGCGGCGACGTGACGGTGGACGTCAAGCTGGAAATCGGCGGCGTCAGCGAAGTCATCACCATTCAGGATTCGCCCGTTGCCGTGCAGTTCAATTCCTCCAGCGACACGACCACCATCGGCAATGAAATCATGACGCAGATTCCATTGCGCGGGCGCAATCCGTACAACGTCATCGCGCTCGATCCGACCATCAACGGCGGCGAAAACGCCAATGGCGAAAACCGTCCGTACCACCATGCCTTCGCCAACGAATTCGACGCAGGCGGCAGCACGACACGCGCCAATGACATTCAACTCGATGGCGTGCCGCTGACTTCCAGTTACAAAACGTCATACACGCCTTCGATCGAAGCCGTGCAGGAAGTGTCCTTTCAGAAGAACGCCGTGGATGCCGAATACGGCTACAGCGCGGGCGGCATCGTCACGCTGAACATGAAATCCGGCACGAACAAGTTTCACGGTTCCGCCTATTACCACAATCGCAATCCGCGATTTAACGCCTTTGGCGACCCGACGATTCCGCGCACGGCGGGCGCGGATGAAACCATTTTTCGCGGCACCGATCTGAAAATGTATGGCGGCACGATTGGCGGCCCCATCGTCAAAAATAAAGTCTTCTTCTTTTCGTCGTGGGAACAGTGGTTCGACCATCGCCCGATCACGGTGAAAATCACTGTGCCGACGCAACTGGAACGGCAGGGCAATTTTGGCCAAAGTCGCATTGGCAGTTATGCCGCGTGTGCGGTGGGAACGACCTGCGCGCGTCCGATTTACGATCCGTTCACATCCACCGGCAGCAGCGGCGTGCGCACAATTTTCGCCAACAACATTATTCCGACGAACCGCTTTGATCCGACGGCGGCCAAACTGATCGCTGAAATTCCGTTGCCGAACTTGCCGGGCAATGACCTGAACTGGCAAGGCACCAAAACGGAAAACGTGGATTACTGGAACATGTCCAACCGCGTGGACTGGAACATCAACGAAAAGTGGAAATCCTTTATTCGGTACGGATATTTCAAAACCAACCTGTTGGAAGTTCCCCAGGACAACACGACGGGCAAACTGTTTCCGGCGGCGGGCAGCCATCGCAATGGATTGAGCGTGGCGGCGGACACGGTCTACACAATTTCGTCGTCCAAAATCCTGAACCTGCGCGCGAACTACCACAAATTGATTGATGAGTTTGCCGCCGACGACAACTACATTCTGGGCAAATCCGGCATTGAAGCCTTGTGGCCGGGAAATCCCTGGTACAGTTCGCTGTTTACGCGCGACCTGATTTATTACCCGGCGGTGGATGTGCCGACCGGAACCGTCACCAATCGGTTGGGCCGTTCAGGCCGCGAATTCTGGCAGCGTCCGCAAGGCTGGGGCGGGTCGGCGCGCATGAACTGGTACCTGGGCAATCATTCGCTGAAATTCGGCGGCGAATTGCGCGTGGACAAAGGCAAAGGCGCGCGCTTTGAACCGATCAATTTGAATTTCCGCGCGCAAAACACGGCCAGTCAGAATTCCAACGCGAACATCAACATTTCAGGGAACGAATGGGCGACATTCCTGTTGGGCGTGATTGACAACAACACCAGCGGTCGCCGCGTGCCGGTTCAGGAAGTCGTGACCTTGGGCTATTCGTCTTATTTCCAGGACGATTTCAAAGTGAACAACCGGTTGACGCTGAATCTGGGCGTGCGCTGGGAATACGAACCCGGCCCGGTGGATCGGCAAAATCGGTTGTCGCAACGGCTGGACCTGACCAATCCGATTCCGGAATTTCAAACCACGCCGCCGAACATGCCGTCGCAAGTTCTGACGTTGCTGTCCACCAAAGGCTACAAACCGATTTACAACGGCGCGTGGGTTTTCACGGACGAAAACAATCGCAACGCGTGGTCGCGCCAAGCGGCGAATTTCCTGCCGCGCATTGGCGCTGCATTCAAACTCGACAGCAAATCGGTGTTGCGCTTTGGCTATGCGCGGTATCTGTCGCCGTCGTCCAAGATTCGCGATCCGCTGGGAGATTTCGTCAACCAGTACACGGGCTATTCGACGATTTCGACCGCGTTGGCGACGCTCAACGGTGTTCCGCAAGCGACGCTTTCCAATCCCTTTCCAACCACAGGTTCGGCGCCCAATCCGTTGCAACAGCCGACCGAAAAATCGCTGGGGCGATACACCAATCTCGGCAATGCGGTCAGCCTGGACCAATACGAATTGAAGCCGCAAAACAACGATCGGTTTTCGCTGTCGTATCAACGCGAAATCTGGGGCCGAACAATTGTCAGTTTCGATTTCTTCTACAACAACGGATTCAATCTGCCGATTGACGTGGATCTGAATCAGGCCGATCCGAGTTTTGTGTATGAACAGCCGCGCTCGGTGACCAACGCGACGGTGGCCAATCCGTTCCGAAATTACCTGACAACCAGCGTGTTCCCGGGCGCATTGCGCAATGGCGCGGCGAACGTGACGGTCGCGTCGCTGTTGCGTCCCTATCCGCAATACGGCGCGATTACGCAAACCAACACGGCGCTGCGCGATTTGCACGTCAAATCCTACAAGGTGCAGGCGCAACGTCCCTTTGTGAAAGGGATGAGCGTGCTGGTGAATTACGCCTACCAATCCGAAGAGCAAACAGAATTTTTCGATGACATCGCGATGTTCAAACGGGATTTGACGTGGCGTCCGTTGCCGATTGCGAAACATCGGTTCAATCACGCGCTGACCTGGGAACTTCCGGTGGGCAAAGGCCGCTGGTTGCTCAAAAACGCTCCCGCCGCAGTGGACGCTGCCGTGGGCGGATGGCAATTGACGACAACCAATCGCTGGTATTCAGGCCGGCAATTGATCTTTTCGCAAAACCTGATCGTCAGCGGCACCCCGAAAGTGGATAACCCCGCCTTTGATCGCTGGTTTGATAAATCGGTGTTTTCGGCCTTGCCCGCTGGCACGACGAGCGATCCTTCCAGCATCAAACGCACCAATCCCTGGACGTATGACGGCCTGGTTGGTCCCGGCACCGGGCAGGTGGATATGACCTTGAGCAAATCCTACCGTTTGCGCGAACGGTATAAATTCGAATTCCGCGTCGAAGCCTACAACGCATTCAACCAGATCAACTGGGACAATCCGGTGGTGGATTTCAACAACGCGAATTTCGGCAAGGTCATCAGCAAACGCCCGGGGTACATCGGACGCGAAATCCAATACGGCTTCAAGCTGTCGTTTTAGTCAGCAGGGTTTCGATTGCCTGTATGGGAAATTCAACCACGGGGAGCACGGGGCGCACGGGGAAAAACAAAGCCTTTTTCCCAGATACTTCCCCGTGATCCCAGTGGTTCAAATCCGTATATGCATCTGCAACCTGATCTAGATCGGGTTTTAATCAGATGGAGAAACTTGTGAAAGAGCTTGTTCAACTCAAAGGCGTAAAAACGCGAAGACGCAAAGAAAGGCAAAGCAAAAATCACTTTGCGTCATTGCGCCTTTGCTTCTTTGTGTTGAAAACTTTTCTGAGCTTGTGCTTGCTGGCGATCAGCGCATTCGCAGCGGATGCGACGGTTGCACCCAACGGAGACGGACAATTCAAATCCATTCAGGATGCGATTATGGCTGCGCCGCAAGGGTTGCCGAGCGCGACGCGTCCGTGGGTGATTGCCGTCAAGCCGGGCATTTATAAAGAACTGATTTACGTCCAACAGGAACGCCGCTGGATCAAATTAGTCGGCGAAGACCCGAAAACCACCATCATCACTTTCAACCTGCAGGCAAACCTGGTCGGATTTGACGGCAAACCGATTGGCACCTTCCGCACGCCAACGGTGCAAGTGGACGGCGACGGATTCAGCGCCGAAAACATCACCTTTGAAAACTCTGCCGGACCGGTCGGACAAGCGCTCGCGTTACGCGTGGATGGCGACAAAGTCAGCTTCAAAAACTGTCGCTTTCTCGGATGGCAGGACACGATCCTGCTCAATCGCGGACGGCAGTATTTTGAAAACTGTTACATCACAGGCCACGTGGATTTTATCTTCGGAGCGGCGACAGCATTCTTTGAACGCTGCCACATTCACGTGCTCAAAGACGGTTACATCACGGCGGCTTCGACACCGGCAGATCATCCATACGGCTTTGTCTTTGCCAATTGCAAAATCACTGGCGAGCCGGGCGTGAAAACTTATCTGGGGCGTCCGTGGCGAGGATTTGCTCACACAGTTTTTCTGAACACCGAAATGTCCGAAGTCGTGCGCTCTGAAGGCTGGCACAACTGGACGGGGCCTGAACGCGAAAAGACTGCGCGGTATGCCGAAGCCGGCAGCACTGGCGCAGGTGCGAACGATACTGCGCGCGTCGCCTGGGCGCGCAAACTAACCGGCACCGAAGCGCAAGCCATCACGATGGAAAAAGTGCTGGGTGATTGGAATCCAAAAGCTTCGATCAAAGCCGAAGCTCCTGCCACACGCAGCAATCCGTATGAACATCCGCTATTGAAAGGTCGCGTCAAAACCGACATCGAATACGCCCAAGCAGGAGGCGAAAGTCTGAAGCTCGATGCGTTTGTTCCCGAAGGCAAAGGCAAATTTCCGGCAGTGATTTTTGTTCACGGCGGAGGCTGGTCCGCAGGCAATCGCACAGGCGGCAACGATCCGCTGTTTGCTCCGGTCGCCGCGCGCGGCATCGCTTGGTTCACGATCAGCTACCGGCTGGCTCCCAAACATAACTATCCCGCGCCCATCGAAGACGTTCACGCCGCCATTCGCTGGGTCAAAGCGCACTCCGCTGAATTCAACATTGATCCGCATCGCATCGCGCTGGTGGGCGAATCCGCCGGAGGCCAGATTGTCGCTCAAGCCGTCGTCAAAGCTGACATAGACACGCAAGTTGCCGCCGCTGTACCGTTTTACGCGCCAATTGATTTCATTCTGGATATGGAACGGCGCGGCGGATTGAGCACTTCGATGCG
>DAOMFR010000013.1:41139-42986 GCA_035429885.1 Blastocatellia bacterium | reverse complement strand
ATGGCCAGTTGGGAAAGTTTCGCGCCGGAATACAAAGACAAAGTTGCCGATTGGCTGGCAACGAAGCTCAAGTAATTGCCGTCGCCTTAACGAGGCGAACTGCGGCATCAGATTTTTAGACATTACCGAATCGCGTGTGGAGAAAATCTTCAACACAAAGGATCAACGGGACAAAGGACCAAAGAAAGTTTAACAACGAACTGCTTCTAGTTTTTTCAACACCTTTGTTCCTTTGAGCCCTTGTCCCTTTGTGTTGATTTTGCTCTCACCAAAAATCCCATCGCGGAGAATTCATGAAACGACGTCAATTCATCAACACAGCCTTGATTGCCACGGGCGGGCTTGCGCTCAGCTCGCGGCTTCCGTTTGTTGCCGGGCAAACCAAACTCGCCGATGCGCGCATGGAAATTTTGCTGGACGAACCCATTGGCCGCATCGCGCCGGAAATTTATGGCCATTTCGCTGAACATCTGGGCGGTGTGGTGTACGACGGCATTTGGGTCGGAGAAAACTCCAAGATTCCCAACGTCAATGGCATTCGCAAAGCGCTGGTGGATGCGCTGCAAAAAATCAAAGCGTCCGTGATTCGTTGGCCGGGCGGATGTTTCGCCGACAGTTACAACTGGCGCGATGGCATTGGCGCTCGGAATCAACGTCCGCGCCGCCCGAACTTTTGGGTGGATGCTGCCGAATGGCCGAAAGGCGCGCCGGATGGACCGTGGAAATACGATCCAAACCAGTTCGGCACGGATGAATTTTTGCAGTTCTGCAAACTCAGCGGCGCGCAACCGTATCTGGCGGCGAATTTGCGAAGCCTGACGCCGCGCGATTTTTATGAATGGGTGGATTACTGCAATTCGCCTGCGGGAACGACGACACTGGCCGAACAGCGCGCGCAACGCGAACCGTACAACGTGCGGTACTGGGGCATCGGCAATGAATCGTGGGGATGCGGCGGCAATTTCAATCCCGAAGAGTACGTTGTTGAATATCGCCGCTTTGCCGAATGGGTTCCGCGCTACGGAGTCAATCTGGCGTATGTCGGTTCCGGCCCGAACGGCGGCGATTTAAGCTGGACGCGCCGCTTTTTTGAAAAGATGGCGGCTAAAGGCGGATTCGGCCGGATGTGGGGCTGGGCGTTGCATCATTACTCATGGAACGTCACCGGCGGACGCACCACCAACTGGGCCGAAGGCAAAGGCGACGCGATCACCTATCCCAACGACGAATGGTTTGAACTGCTCAGCGAAGCCAATCGCGTCGAACAACTCATCACCGACAACTGGGCGATCATGGGCGAATTCGACCGCCAGCATCGCGTTAAGCTGGTCGTGGATGAATGGGGCGCGTGGTACAAACCGGGCAGCGAAACGCATCCGTCGCATCTGCTCGGCCAACAAGCCACGATGCGCGACGCCGTGCTGGCCGGATTGTCGCTGGATATTTTTCATCGCCACGCCGACAAAGTGGGAATGGCCAACATCGCGCAGCTCATCAATTGTTTGCAGGCGTTGTTCATCGCGCACGAAGACAAATTTATCACCACGCCGACGTACCACGTGTTCGATCTGTATGCCGCGCATCAGGGCGCGCAATCGCTTCGCACCGAAGTGATGTCGTCGCGATTGAAATACAACCGCAATGGCAAACCGGCGACGATGCAGGGATTGAACGGGTCGGCTTCGCTCCGCGACAAAACCATCACTGTGACCGTGACGAACCCTGACATCGCCAACGCGCAAGAGACAGAGATTGCGTTGCGCGGAGCAACCATCAAGGACGTTCAGGTCACCACGCTCACGCACAAAGACATTCACGCACACAATTCTTTTGAGAATCCGCGCGTC
>DAOMFR010000013.1:6975-41039 GCA_035429885.1 Blastocatellia bacterium | reverse complement strand
CAGGCCTGCGCATCAGGAAGGTACTACTATATGAAGAAATTGATTCACCTCTCGGCATTCATGCTGTTGTTTGCCATGACCGCGTTGGCGCAAACCAATCGCGGAGCTATCAGCGGTTCGGTTACCGATAAAACCGGCGCGGTTGTTCCCAGCGCGACGGTCACGGTCATCAACGTTGGCACCAACCAATCCCAGCGTGTCACCACGACCAGCGAAGGCGTGTACACCGTCAACCTGCTGGACCCGGTGGTCTACAAAATCACGGTGGAAGCCACAGGTTTCAAAAAAGCCGTGCTCAACAATTTGAAAGTGGACACGGCGCAAACGCTGACGGTCAACGTTTCGCTGGAACCCGGCGAAATCGCCAACGAAGTCACGATCACCGCGGAAGCTCCGCTGATCAACGCGGAGCGCGGCACCACGACCCAGACGATTTCCGAGCGGCAATTGCAGGACGTGCCGCTCAACAATCGCAGCGTGCTCGATCTGGCGGTGACGCTTCCAAACGTGTCTGGCGACGCGGGCAGCGAAGATCCCGAAGTTACTTCCGGCCAGCCCGTGCCTGGATTCAACCTGAGCCTGAACGGCGGTCGTCCCGGCAGCACGATGATGCTGGCCGATGGCGTCAACAATACCGGCGTCGGCATTGGCCGCGCAGTGGTTAGCTTCACGCCGGAAACCGTGCAGGAATTCGCCGTGCAAACGTCGGCCTATTCGGCGGAATTCGGCACGACCGGCGGCGGCATCATCAACATCACGACCAAATCCGGCACCAATCAATACAACGGCGTCGCGCTGTGGTATCACCGCAATCCCGTCACCAACGCGCGCCCGTTCCGTGTGGGAACCGCGCCGCGTCCGGCGAATAACCTGCGATACAACCAGTTTTCCGGAACCATCGGCGGGCCGATCTGGTTGCCGAAAAAAGTTTTCGGGCCGGCCAGCTATGATGGACGCAACAAGAGCTTTTTCTTTTTCGCCTATGAACCGCGCTATCGCCAGGATTTCGTGACAGCCACCAACCTGTTGCCGACGGCTGCGGAACGCCAGGGCAATTTCAGCAATCTGGTGCGCACCAACAGCGGATTTTTGCCGGCGGATGTGGCGACGAAATTCAATCAGGCTTCGATTGGCCCGGCGAACATTTACCAGCAGTTCAATGTGAACGGCGCGAAACTGACGCCGCTGGCGCAAACCTGCACCGCCAATGGCGCAACCACCGCGTTTTACTGCCAATTCCCGAACAACATCATTCCGCAAAACATGATTGACCCGACGGCGTTGAAGTTGATTGAGTTGATGCCCAAAGGCGGCGAGTACTTCGACGATTCCGGGTTGGTCAGAAACTACATTCTGGAACGCTTCGTCCGGCAGGATGAAAAGCGGTACACCTTGCGCCTGGATCACAACTTCAGCAGCAAAGCCAAATCCAACTTCCGCTTCACCAAAACTCCTGCGGTGGGCATTCGCGGCGCGGGCAACGACGTCAACGGCAACACGGGCGTGTACAGCGACGCCAAACAATATCTGTTCACGTTCAACAACATCATCACGCCGACACTGGTCAACGAATTGCGGTTGAATTACACGCGCGGCAATTTCAGCGAAGACTTTTCGCCGGAATTCGCCATCAAAACCGGGCGCAGTCTGGCCGAAGAATACGGCTTGCCGCACCTGACCAAAGGCGGCATTCCGCTGTTTTTCCTGACGCAGGACAATGGGTACGTCGGCGCGGATTTGGGCGCGGGCGGTTCGACCAACAACTTCAACCTCGAAGAACGCTACAACATCAACGACATCCTGTATTGGACGCGCGGCAACAAGAGCTGGAAATTCGGCGTGGATTTGAATCACGCGCGGTTGGGCGTGACGCCGTTCTTTGCCGCTGCCGGTGGACGCTGGCAGTTTCGCACGGTCAACACCAGCAATAATCGCGGAACTGGGTTGCCCAACGGCGGAAACGATCTGGCCAGCTTCCTGATCGGCGTGCCGAACGCGGTGGACATTCGTCCGCTGCTGCTGGATTACAACTATCGCTGGAACAGTTACGCGGCGTTCGTGCAAAACGATTGGAAGATTCGTCCGAACGTGTCCTTGAATTTGGGCATGCGATATTCGCTGCAATTGCCGCGTTATGAAAAGAACAACCTGCAGGGCGTGTTTCGTCCCGACCTGGCGCAAACCGTGACCTTGACCGATGCGCAACGCCGAGCCGCTGCGACGGGATTGTCCATTGCCACGACCGCGCCGATTCCCGACTTCGTGCCGACTTCGGTCCGAATTCCGGCGTTCGCATTTTCGGGGCAGGGAGGGCGCTCGAAATACATCACGCCGGTGGATTACTGGGGATTGGAACCGCGCTTCGGGTTTGCGTGGAGTCCGATGACCAGCTGGTTGCGTGACCGGCATTTCGTTGTCCGTGGAGGCTACGGGTTGTCGCACGCTCCGCTGACGGGCAACAACCGTTCGCCGAACCCGGACTTTGGCGGATTCACCACGGTCAGCACGATTGCCACGGGTTCATCCGGCACGGCGGATGCGACCGCGCCAATTCGCCTGTCGTCCAACCAACCGCTGCAAGGCAACGGCACTCCGCTGAACACTTTGCTGGGCACAACGTCGGACGGTCTGGTGTTCGGCAATGGCATTGGGATTCCGGGCCTGGCCAATGAATTCACCAGCGGCAGCGTTCCGTATTCTCAGAATTGGAATCTCGCGTTCCAGTTTGAAGCCTTCAAAGGAACGGCCATCGAGGTCGCTTATGTCGGCAACAAGGGAACTCACTTGTACCTGCCGTTGGTCAACATCAACCCGCGCAATCTGGATTTCGTCACCTATCTGGAAACGAATAACATCGCGGCAGAAACCGCCTTTGCCGATCCGCTGGGACGCCGCAATTTGCTGGGCGCAGTGGTGACGATTCAGCGCAATAGCGTGACGGCTCCGTATTTCGGATTCGGCGAACTCAACCGATTCTTTGATCCGTCGGCCAACAGCATTCGCCACGCGGTTTACGTGGATGTCCGCCGCCGCGTGCGCAACGGATTGACGGTCAACGCGAATTACACCTTTGGCAAATCTATTGACGATGCGTCCGATGCCAGCCCGGATACGCGTGTGCTGACTACGGCCAGCACACGCGGCCAGGTTTCGTACGGCGCACCGCGCAGCAGCGACCGTGCCATTTCCACGTTTGATATCAAACACAACTTTGCCGCGACCTTTGTGTACGACTTGCCGTTTGGCAAAGGCCGCGCCTTGTTGAAAGATGCTCCTGGCGTCGTCAATGCCGTCGTGGGCGGATGGACGACTTCGGGCGTGGTTCGTTACCAGGGCGGCCAACCGTTCGCTCCGTTCATCACCGATACCAACAAACTCGGCGGAACGAACCGCATCGTCCGCCTGGATTTGGCGCCGGGCGTGCCGCTCAAGAATCCGTTGTGGTCGCCGAGCTGTGTGATTGGTTCCAATTGCGAACCGTACATCAATCCGGCGGCGTTTGTACGTCCGGTCAAAGGCCAACTGGGCAGCTCAGCGCGCACACTGGAAGTCCGCGCGCCGATGCAGGAATACTTTGACCTGTCGCTGCAAAAAGACCTGTATCACTTTGGCGGAGACAAACGGCGCAAAGTGCAATTCCGCGTGGACATGATCAACGTGTTCAATCATCCGAACTTCCGGTTTGTGAACACGGGCAACACGCCTCCGGGCTTTGGCACGTTCCCGACAGAAATCACCACGGAAAGCGAAACCCTCGGCGGCGTCACGCGCCCGTCGGTAATTACGACTGCGGAATACAACACGTGGGCGACGTTCAATAACAAACCGCTGGCTTCGACGACGGAAGGCGCGGCGCTGCTCGCCCAAATCCGCACGAACGTCAACAAAGTCCGCCTGACGTCCAACGCCTTGCCGACGGATTTCTTCCACGTCAACATTCCGCAGGGATTCGCCACTCGCAACGCGAATTCTTTCGACATCACGACACTGGATGGATTCAAGCTGTATCGTTTGCGCGGAACGTACGACCCGAACTTCGGGACGCTGTTTGCGGTCAACAATCCGCGTTATATTCAGTTCGGTATCCGCATCTTTTTCTAAATCGAGCTGAAGCACGTGCAAGGATTACCCAAAGTGCATCCATCACCGGAAGCGTCAGTCCAGGAAAAGCGCTGGCGAGCCGTCGCTCTTCCTCCATCATCTGATGCTTCCGGTGGTAACCAAATTGTGATACAGAACACGACCGTGGCATCAGTCCGCAGCGCCTGTGGAACTCTGCCGTTTCGATGTACGGTCCAACTCATATTGGCTGCTGCGTTTTGCGGGCTGCTGACGGTTGTTGCTCCGGCGCAAACTTCTCGGCGCTTCGATTTCGGGCCGGGCAAAGTCGCTTCGGGGTACACGCATGTTCGGCAAGATATGCTGTATCGTCGTGATCGCGGTTACGGCTTTGAACCTGGCGCAACGCTCAACGGCGTTATGCGAAAGGGCCGCGATGCGTTGCGTAGAGACCACATCACCAGCGACCAGCCATTTTACTTTTCCGTTGCCTTGCCGGAAGGCAATTACCGCGTCACAGTAACGCTGGGCGATCCGGCAGGAACTTCCAACACAACTGTGAAAGCTGAATTGCGGCGGCTGATGGTGGAACAGGTCGAAACCGCGAAGGGCCAATTCGCCAGACGCAGCTTCATTGTCAATTTGCGCACGCCGCACTTTCCCGGCGGCGATGTTCGGTTGAAAGACCGCGAAAAGACGACTGAGTGGTGGGCGTGGGATGAAAAACTGACGCTGGAATTCAGCGGCGCACATCCGGCAGTTTGCGCGCTGGAAATTGTTCCCGTTGAAGTTCCGACGGTCTATTTGCTGGGCGATTCGACTGTCTGCGACCAGCCGCGCGAACCGTACAACAGTTGGGGGCAAATGCTGCCGCGCTTTTTCAATGACCGCATTGCCATCGCCAATCACGCCGAATCCGGTGAGTCACTGAAAAGCTCGCTAAGGGCAAAGCGGTTGGACAAAGTGTTGAGTTTGATCAAACGCGGCGACTTTCTGATTCTGCAATTCGGGCACAATGACCAAAAAGAAAAAGGCATCGGCATTGGCGCGTTCACCAGTTTCAAAGACGACCTGAAAAAATTCGTGGACGGAGCGCGCGCCGGTGGCGCGGTGCCGATTCTGGTGACTTCCATGCATCGGCGGACGTTTGATACTGAAGGCAATATTACGAATTCCCTGGGAGATTACCCCGAAGCGGTCCGTCAGCTTGCCCGCGAACTGAACGTGCCGCTGATTGACTTGAACGCGATGAGCAAATTGCTCTACGAAGCTTTCGGCGTGGAAGGCTCCGGCGTCCTGTTCAAAGAAGGTGACGGCACACATCACAGCAATTTTGGCAGTTACGAACTGGCGAAATGTGTGGTCGAAGCCATTCAAGCGAACAAGTTGCCGTTGGCAAAATATCTGACGAAAGATGCGTCGCGCTTCGATCCGCGCAAACCGGACGCGTTCGACAAATTCCAGATTCCGCCAAGTCCGTTGCAGGCAACGACCAAACCGTTAGGCAATTAAATTTGGAGTGCGACGGCTCTGGCGTCGCACTCCAAGGAAAAGATTCTATGCGCCATTCCAAACTTCTAGCTTTGTTGTTTCTGTTTGTGCTGTTCCTTCCGCCATTTGCGTCGCAGGCGCAAACGCACACGTTGGTTGTCCAAGTCGACAAACCGCGCGCTCAAGTTGCTCCGAATCAATTTGGCATTTTTTTCGAAGACATCAACTTCGGAGCTGACGGCGGCATTTATGCTGAACTCGTCAAAAATCGTTCGTTTGAATTCCCGGACGGACTGATGGGCTGGCGAAAGCTGGGTGATGGTTCGCTGCGTATCCTGGAGCGTGAAACACGACAGACGAATAACCGACACTATCTGCAAGTCGCGAGCGGCGGCATTTCCAACAGCGGATTTCGCGGCATAGGCGTTCATCAGGGCGAAGAGTATCTGTTTTCCTTACAAGCACGGAACTCCGGTGCGGCCCCAGCCGGATTACGTGTTGAACTGGTTAATTCCAGTGGTAAATCCATTGCTCAGGCCAAGTTACAGGGAATTGCCGGCGACTGGAAAACTTATCGTGTGATCTTGCGAGCCAATGCCACCGAAGCCAAATCACAACTGAATCTGATTCTTGAAAATGGCGCGCTTGATCTGGATGTGGTTTCGCTATTTCCAAAAGCGACCTGGAAAGGACGCGCCAACGTATTGCGCGCCGATCTGGTGCAATTGCTGAAAGATTTGCATCCGGGCTTCATACGCTTTCCCGGCGGATGTATTGTCGAAGGCCGCAACTTGAACGAACGCTATCAATGGAAATCCACCATCGGCGACCCCGTCGAACGCAAGCTGCTGATCAACCGCTGGAACCTGGAATTTCGAACGCGCAATCCTGAACGCGCGCCGGACGATTATTTCCAGTCTTTCGGGCTGGGCTTTTTTGAATACTTTGAGCTTTGCGAAGACGTCGGCGCGGACGCTTTGCCGATTTTAAATTGCGGTATGGCGTGCCAATTCAACAGTGGTGAACTGGCGCCTTTGGATCAACTCGATCCTTACATTCAGGACGCGCTTGACCTGATTGAATTCGCCAATGGCTCTGTCGCCTCGACCTGGGGACGCAAACGCGCCGAATTAGGCCATCCGGCTCCGTTCAATCTGAAAATGCTCGGTGTCGGCAACGAACAATGGGGGCCGGATTACGTCGCGCGGTATGAAATCTTTGCCAAAGCGATCAAAGCCAAATATCCGAACATCAATCTGATCACCAGCGCAGGCCCATTTCCGGATGGCGACCGGTTTTCGTTTTTATGGGACAAGCTCCGTGGGTTGAACGCCGATTTGGTGGACGAACATTACTACCGACCACCCAAATGGTTTCTGGATAACGCCAATCGGTACAACGATTACCCGCGCACCGGGCCGAAAGTGTTTGCCGGGGAATACGCCGCGCATGTTAGCGTTCAGGGACGTCCTGACCGCCCAAACAACTGGGAAGCTGCGTTGTCTGAAGCCGCGTTTCTGACCGGATTGGATCGCAATGCCGATGTGGTGACGATGGCTTCATACGCTCCGCTATTTGCTCATGTGGACGCCTGGCAATGGTCGCCGAATTTAATCTGGTTCGACAACCTGCGCAGTTTTGGCACGCCCAGCTATTACGTCCAAAAGCTGTTCAGTCAGCACAGTGGTACAGATATTTTACCGATTACGCTGAATGGCTCCGCGTTGAATGGCCAACAGCAGGTTTACGCCTCGGCTTTGCGAAATATGAAGAGCGGTGAAGTGATTCTGAAACTCGTCAATACCTCTGCGGCGTCTATGGTCATGAAGATCAATCTGGCCGGAGTTGGCCGGATTTCCAAATCCGCACAATCGTTCGTGCTGGCGAGCGATGACCTGAAAACAGAAAACAATCTGGATGCACCCAAACGGTTGGCACCGGTCGAAGCGAAAGTTTCGATCAAGGCGGCAGAATTCGATCACACATTGCCGCCGCAATCCCTGACGGTGCTCCGCGTAGCGTATGCGAAATAGACACGGAACAGAGATCGGTAGTGACCTGGTTGCTTTGTCCGGCGTTGCCTCATAGCGCCGGGTCGCTACTGCTCCCCGTTCCGCACCGCTAACCATCAAGAGAGGATAAGACTCAATGTTTACAAGACGAGAATTCGGCAAGCTGACATTAGCGAGCTTGCCGCTGACTTTTGCATTTGCCCAGAACAAAGCTGGCGGTGTGCGCATCGGCGTGCAATCGTACAGCTTTCGCAATCTGGAACTGGACGCTGCCATCGCCGCGATGAAAGATATCGGCATCGCAGAGTGCGAATTGTTTTCCGGTCACGTTGAACCGCGCATGGGGCCTCCGCCGGGAGCGGGCGGTGGGCAGCGTCCTCCGCAAGCTGGACCTGGTGGGGGCCCGCCTCCGGGGCAAGGTCAGGGGCCGACGCCGGAACAGCGTGAAGCGATGCGCGAAGCTGCGCGCAAGCGTGCCGAAGAAGTTCGCAAGTGGCGCCTGTCGGTTTCGATGGATCATTTCAAAGACATTCGCAAAAAGTTCGACGCAGCGGGCGTCAAACTGCAAGCCTATAACCTGAGCTTCAACGACAGTTTCACCGATGAAGAAATTGATCGCGGCTTTGAAATGGCCAAAGCGCTGGGCGTCAAGCTGATCACAGCGTCTTCCACCTTAAAAGCCGCCAAACGGGTCGCTCCGTTTGCTGACAAACACAAAATTACGGTGGCGATGCACGGCCATTCCAACCTGACAGACCCGAACGAATTCGCCAAGCCGGAAAGCTTCGCGGCGGCGCTGGCAATGTCGAAATACTTCGCGGTCAATTTGGATGTCGGGCATTTCTTTGCGGCGGGCTTCGATCCCATTGATTACATTCAGAAAAATCACGCGCGTATCACAAACTTGCACCTTAAGGATCGCAAGAAAGACAACGGGCCGAATACTCCGTGGGGCGAAGGCGATACACCAATCAAAGCCGTCCTGCAATTGCTGAAAACCAAGAAGTACGACATTCCGGCCAACATCGAATACGAATATCGCGGCGCAGATGCCGTGGCCGAAGTGCGGAAGTGTTTCCAATACATCAAAGACGCGCTGGCTTAACGCCGGCCCAACTCAAGTTTTAGGAGCAAACATGTCGAAAGAGAAAATCACTAGACGGAAATTTGTTGCGGGCGCGACGCTGGCTGTAGCCAGCCCGATGATCGTCCCGCGTCACGTGTTGGGCGGCGTTGGGTTTACAGCGCCCAGCGATACCGTGAATTTCGCGCTGATCGGTTGCGGTGGCCAGGGCAAAACCGATTCTGGCGAATTGGTCGCGGGCGGACAAAATATGGTCGCGTTATGCGACGTGGACTTTGGCTACGTTGACCGCGCAGTCGCCGACTTGACCAGGGATCGCGGTCCCAGACCGGGTGGCGGACGTCCCGGTGGGCAAGGCGCTCCGCAAATGAGCGAAGAGCAGATGAAGCGTATGCAACAGCAGATGGAAGAACGCCGGGCGCGGGCGGTCAAGTTGCAGGAAGCTTACAAAACGGCGAAACGCCATACAGACTTTCGCAAGATGCTGGAAACGCAGAAAGACATTGACGCCATCGTCGTCGCTACGCCTGACCACCTGCATGCGACAATTGCCAAAACCGCGATGGAATTGGGCAAACACGCCTACGTCGAGAAGCCGCTGACATGGTCTATCGCAGAAGCTCGCGTGTTGCGGGAAACCGCTGCGCGCACCAAAGCGGTCACTCAGATGGGCAACATGGGCCATTCCAGCGAAGGCGCAGCTCTGGTCAACGAATGGGTTCAGGCGGGTGTGATTGGCCCGGTTAAGGAAGTTCATGTGTGGACGAATCGTCCCTTGGGATACTGGCCGCAAGGCGTTCCGCGTCCGGTCAAACAAGCGCCGGATGCCGCCGCTGCAGGGGCCGCAGTTTCTGGCAGAGACTGGAATGCTCGCCTGGTGAATCAAACGCTGGCGACGGCAATGGAAGGCAATTATCCCAAACCGGAAGGATTGAACTGGGATTTGTTCCTCGGCCCTGGCCCGGAAGTGGATTACCACCCGATTTATCACCCGTTCAACTGGCGCGGTTGGCTGGATTGGGGCACAGGCGCGATTGGCGATATGGCCGCCCACTTGATTGACCATCCGTACTGGGCATTGGGATTGACATATCCGATCAGCGTCGAAGCCACCTTTACGCCATTCGGCGTTGATTTGAAGAACAAACCGGTCAGCTATCCGATGGGATCACACATCGTTTATCACTTCGGCGCTCGCGGTAAACAGCCGCCCGTTACGCTGACCTGGTACGACGGAGGCCTGATGCCCGCGCGCCCGGAAGCCTTGCCCGACGATGTGCAATTGGACGGCGGCGGCGGCGCAATCTTCATTGGCGAAAAAGGAATTCTGGTGCACGGCACCTATGCCGCCAATCCGAAGCTGTACCCGCAATCGCTGATGGACGTCGCGGCCAAAGTACCGAAAACTTACTTCCGCGTCGAAAAGAGCGGCGACGGCCCATTTGCCGAAGCCAAACACCGCATGAACTGGATCAACGCCATCAAGGGCAAAGAAAAAGCGACTTGCCCGTTCGAGTATGCTTCACGGCTGACCGAAACGATGTTGCTGGGTGTGGTGGCGATGAAAGTCGGCCAGAGCAAGAAGATTTACTACGACGGAGAAAAAGGAATCATCACCAATAACTCCGACGCGAACCAGTACCTGCAACGCGAATATCGCAAGGGCTGGACGCTGTAAATCTAGTGGGTAACTCAACACAAAGGGTCAAAGGAACAAAGAGACAAAGGCGCTGCTGGCTGTCGTTTTTCTTTGACCCTTTGGCCTTTTGATTCTTGGTGGTGAAAACGCTCAGTCATTCAGGCAAATGCGAATATCCAGATTTTCTACCTTGATCGTTGGCGTGCTGGCCGCATTCAGTTGGCTGGCCGTATCGAATGCGCAGACTGCGCCGGATTTGCGGCTTTGGTTTGATTCGCCTGCAACGAACTTCACGCAATCCTTGCCGCTCGGCAACGGCCGGCTGGGCGCGATGATTTTTGGCGGCGTCGGGGAAGAGCGCATTGTGCTCAACGAAAGCTCGCTGTGGTCCGGCGGCCCGCAAGATGCTGACCGGCCCGACGCCGCGCAATACCTGCCCGAAATCAAACGCCTGTTGCTCGCCGGAAAAAACGACGAAGCTGAAAAACTGGTCTACGCGCATTTCACCTGCCAGGGCAAAGGTTCGAACCACGCGCGTGGCAAAGATGAACCCTACGGCTCTTACCAGGTGCTGGGAAATTTGCGGCTGAACTTCCCGTCCATTGATGCCAGCAACTACAAACGCGAACTCAATCTGGCGGACGCCACCGCGCGCATCAGTTATGAACAAAACGGCGTCAGCTTCACCCGCGAAGCCTTCGTCAGCGCGCCCGACGAAGCGATTGTTATTCGGTTGCGCGCCGACAAGCCGGGCGCATTGAGATTCGACGCAACGCTGGATCGGCCTGAACGCTTTTCGACAGTTGCGGATGGCAGTGACGGTTTGCTGATGAGCGGCCAACTCAACAACGGCACAGACGGCAAAGGAATGAAGTACGCCGCTCGGTTGCGCGTGCTGACGCTAGGCGGCCAGCGCGCCATGGATGGCAACACCGTGCGCGTCACAAACGCCAACGAAGCGTTGATTCTGATCTCTGCCGCCACGAACTTTCGCGGCTTTGCCGGTCGTCAAACGGCGGATGAACTGGCGGCTTCGGCCAGCGATTTGAAAAAAGCGGCGGCGAAAAGTTTTCAAACGCTGCGGGCTGCGCACGTCGCCGATTATCAAAAATACTTCAATCGTGTGCGGCTATCCTTGCCGGTGAACACCACGACAGCCTTGATGCCGATCCCCGCGCGATTGCGCGAAGTTGCACGCGGAAACCAGGACCCGGCGCTGATGGCGCTCTATTTTCAGTTCGGGCGTTATCTGCTGATTTCGTCTTCGCGGCCCGGCGGATTGCCCGCGAACTTGCAGGGCATTTGGGCCGAAGAAGTTCAAGCGCCCTGGAATGCCGACTGGCATCTGAACATCAACGTGCAGATGAATTACTGGCTGGCCGAAAATGCCAACCTCAGCGAATTGCACGAACCCCTGTTTGCCTTGATCGCTTCGTTGCAACAACCCGGCGAACGCACCGCCAAACTGTATTACAACGCGCGCGGCTGGGTGGCGCACGTCATCACAAACCTGTGGGGATTCACCGCGCCGGGCGAAGGCGCGAACTGGGGGTCGACTTCGACGGGCGCGGCGTGGTTGTGCCAGCACCTGTGGGACCATTACCTGTTCACGCGCGACAGGGAATTTTTGAAACGCGCTTATCCCGTGATGAAAGGCTCCGCGCGGTTTTACGCCGATATGCTGATCGAAGAGTCGCAACACAAATGGCTGGTCACGGCGCTGGGCAATTCGCCCGAAAATGGATTTCGGATGGCGAACGGCAATGTTGCGCACGTCGCGATTGGGCCAACCATTGACCAGCAATTGTTGCGGTATCTGTTCGACGCCTGCATCGAAGCGTCCACCGTGCTCAACACCGACGCCGACTTTCGCAAAGAATTACAAGACAAGCGCGCGCGATTGGCTCCGACGCGCATTGGTTCCGATGGGCGGGTCATGGAATGGCTGGAAGAATACGCTGAACCGGAACCGACGCATCGGCACGTGTCGCATTTGTGGGGCTTGTATCCGGGCGCGGAAATCACGCCGGAACAAACGCCGCCGCTGGCCATCGCTGCGCGCAAAACGCTGGAACGGCGCGGCGATATTTCCACCGGCTGGTCGCTGGCGCACAAACTGAATTTCTGGGCGCGGCTGGGCGATGGCAATCGTTGCAACAAACTGCTGACCTTATTGCTGACGCCGATCGGGTTTCGCAACGCTGTCGAAGGCGTGCAGTTCCAGGGCGGCAGTTACGACAATCTGTTCGATGCGCACCCGCCGTTTCAAATTGATGGCAATTTCGGCGCAGCCGCAGGCATCGCCGAAATGCTGGTGCAAAGCCACAACGGCGCGATTCGGTTATTGCCCGCGTTGCCCGACTCCTGGCGCGATGGCAGCGTGACAGGCTTGCGCGCGCGTGGCGGTTTTGAAGTGGATATGGTCTGGAAAGACGGCAAATTAGTGTCAGCAACGATTCGGTCGCTGTTGGGCGAACGGCTCACGTTGCGTTATGGCGGCGCGGAATTGCAGACCAATACCCGGAAAGGTCGCCGCTATCGGTTCGATCCGAACCTCAAAGCAATTTGAGATTTGTCGGTTCGATGTCCGAAGCCGAATGGCCTTAAATGTAGCCTGATCCATTGCGATGGTTTGAGGAGAGACTTTTGATGAAAACAATGCTGACTTTGTTGCTGTTCCTGGCATTCACAATTTCACTCGGGGCTCAACAACCCGGTGAACCCCCGCTGGAATGGGTGGATTCGGACACCGGGCATCGTGTGATTCGATTGTCGCGCACACCGGGCACCGCGAGTTTGTACTTTCACCAAAACGCTTACACCGCAAGCGGCGACAAGCTGGTCGTTACCACGCCGAAAGGCATTGCCACCATTGAATTGAAAACCGGCAAGATCGAACAGATTGTCGAAGGTCGCGCCGGCAGTTTAATCGTTGGACGCAAGACTCGGCAGGTGTTTTACATCAAAGACGGCGCAGTGATGGCAACGCATCTGGACACCAAAGCCACGCGCGAAATCGTCAAGCGCGAAGAATTGCGCACCGGGTCTGGGCTGGCCATCAACGCCGACGAAACGCTGCTTGGCGGCAGCTATGTGGAAAACAATGCGCTGGCAGAGTTTCAGGCTCCGGCCAGCACGCAACCGGGACAGCGCCTGGACAGTTATCCAGGCAAAGGCGAAATGATGGAACGGCGATTGGCGGCACGGCTGCCGATGGCGCTGTATACCATCAACATCAAATCCGGCGAAGTGAAATCGTTTTATCACGCGACCGATTGGCTGAATCACGTTCAGTTTTCGCCGACCGATCCGACATTGATGATGTTTTGTCACGAAGGTCCCTGGCACAAAGTGGATCGCATCTGGACGATTCGCACCGACGGTTCACAGAAAAAGCTGATGCACAAACGCACGATGGACATGGAAATTGCCGGGCACGAATTTTTCAGCGCCGATGGCAAAACCGTCTGGTTTGATCTGCAAACACCCAAGAGAAAAGTGTTCTGGTTGGCCGGAGTCGAAATCGCGTCAGGCAAAACCACTCGCTACTCGGTGCCGCGTGATCAATGGTCCGTGCATTTCAATGTTGCGCCCAACGGAAAATTTTTCGCGGGCGATGGCGGCGGACCAAACAGCGTCGCCGCGCCAGGCAATGGCCAGTGGATTTATCTGTTCACGCCGCAGAAAGACAACACCTTGAAAGCGGAGCGTTTGGTCAATCTGGCCAAACATAATTATCAACTTGAACCCAACGTTACCTTCACGCCGGATCTGAAATGGATTGTGTTCCGATCCAATCTGCACGGTCCGACGCACGTGTATGCCGTGCAAGTTGAAAAAGAAAAATAAGAGGGAAAGGTTGCCATCATGAAATTAACGACTAGCATTCGGATTTCATTTGGATTGTGTCTGCTCTCTATTCTCGCCGTCTTTGTCAGCAACCTGGCCTTGATGGACATCGCGCATGGAGAAAGTGATCTGCGTTTGGAATGGCGCATTGTGCAGGTTTCGTATGCGGTATTTATCGTGTTTCACGCAGTGATGTTGGTTACGTTGGCGCGACGATTGAAACAGACTCGCCAGGAAAATCGTGAACAATTGTGATTCTTTCCCCATTACTTCGGTCAGTTTGGTGCAAAGGCTTATGCTGGAATGAGGATTATGAAAATACGAATCGCGTTTATATTTCTTTTGTTTTTTGGAGTGTTGCCTGGCGTTCGTGCGGTGTGGATGGTTCCAAAAACTCAACCACCCAATTCGCAATCTGTGCCACGCAAACCGGTGCTGTACCTGATTGGCGATTCGACGGTGAATAATTCCACGCGCGGTCAATTGGGATGGGGCGCAGCGCTGCCGGAATTTTTTGACCTGACCAAGCTCAGCATTGATAACCGCGCGCGCGGCGGACGCAGCAGCCGCACCTTTTTGACAGAAGGATTGTGGCAGGAAGTGTTCGACAAATTGCAGCCGGGCGATTTTGTGTTGATGCAATTCGGTCACAACGACGGCGGAGCCATCAATGACGATTTTCGCGCACGTGGTTCGATTCGTGGGATCGGCAATGAATCGCAGGAAATTGAAAACCTGCTGACCCAAAAGCACGAAATCGTGCACAGCTTCGGCTGGTATTTGCGCCAGTTCATTGCGGGAACCAAAGAAAAAGGCGCAACGCCCATCGTGTTGTCGCCGGTTCCGCGCAACAACTGGAAACATGGCAAAGTCGCGCGCGCCAGCAATGATTATGGGAAATGGGCGAAAGAGGCCGCCGCGCAAACCGGCGTGCAGTTTATTGACCTGAACGGCATCACCGCGCGCCATTACGAAACGCTGACGCCCGAACAGGTCAAAGCGGAATATTTCAGTGATGCCGACAACACGCACACCTCACCCGCCGGAGCCGTGCGCAATGCCGCATCCGTGGTCGAAGGCATTCAAGGATTGGCCGATAGCAAGTTGAAAAACTTCTTGCTGACACGACCCGTTACGGAATCCATTTCCGCCGCGAATGACGCGATGCAACGTCGCGTGGATGCGATTCCGGGCAGCCTTGCCGAAATGCAGCGCAAGTTTCAAAGCCCGCCGGATGATGCGCGGATCATGATGCGTTGGTGGTGGTTTGGCCCTGCCGTTACCAAAGCGGGCATCGAACGGGAATTGCGCTTGATGAAAGACGCGGGCATTGGCGGCGTGGAAATTCAACCCGTGTATCCGCTGGCGCTCGATGATGAAAGCAATGGGCGGAAAAATCTGCGGTTTTTGTCGCCAGAGTTTTTGGATGCCCTGAAATTCGCCAACGAAAAGGCGCGAGAATTAGGGATGCGCGTGGATTTGACCATCGGTAGCGGCTGGCCCTATGGCGGTTCGACGGTTCCCATTACGCAAGCCGCCAGCCGGTTGCGTGTGGAACGGGTCAAGATTCAGCCTCAGCAAAAAAGCGCGCCGTTGCCAAAACTCGCCGAGTGGGAACGATTGCTGGCGTGCCACAAAGTCAGTACCGCGAGCGGTAGCGAGCGCAGCGTCATTGAAGAAGTGTCCGGAATTAAAGACAGTTTCGTCGAGTTGATGGAAAGCACGGAACCCAGCGAATTGTTGTTTTTCATCGCCAGTCGCACGCGCCAACAGGTCAAACGTCCTTCGGTGGGCGCGGAAGGTTACGTGATGAATCATTACGACCGCGCGGCGCTAGACAATTATTTGAAAACGGTTGGCGAACCGTTGTTGCAGGCTTTCGGCAATCAACCGCCGCACGCGATCTTTTGCGACAGTCTGGAAGTTTTCAATTCCGATTGGACAGATGATTTTCTGACGGAATTTCAGAAACGGCGCGGGTACGATTTGAAACCGTTGTTGCCTGCGCTGGTGCGCGACATTGGCCCGCAAACCGGCAGCATTCGCCAGGATTGGGGGCAGACGCTGACGGAACTGCTCAACGAACGGTTTATGGCTCCGATGCAGGCTTGGGCGAAACAGCACAAAACACGGTTTCGCATTCAAGGCTACGGCATTCCGCCCGCGACCATCAGCAGCAATCAATTTGCCGATCTGACCGAAGGCGAAGGCCCGCACTGGAAAATCCTGCGCGCTTCGCGCTGGGCGTCTTCGGCGAATCATTTGTATGGACGCAACATCACCTCGTCAGAAACGTGGACGTGGCTGCATTCGCCTTCGTTCCGCGCCACGCCGCTGGACACCAAAGCTGAAGCCGATCTGCATTTTCTGCAAGGCATCAATCAATTGATTGGCCACGGCTGGCCATACACGCCGGAAGGTGTCGAATATCCCGGCGCGCGGTTGTATGCGGCGGCAGTGTTCAACGAAAAAAATCCGTGGTTTATCGCCATGCCTGATCTGGCGAAGTATCTGCAACGCGTCAGCTTTGCCTTGCGCCAGGGGCAACCTGCCAACGACGTCGCGTTTTATTTGCCGAACAGTGACGCCTGGGCCGGGTTCGTGAATCCCAAAGTGCATTACATGATCGAAGCCTTAAAAGATCGCATCGGCGAACACGCGGTCGCGCAGGTGCTGGAAGCCGGGTTCAATCTGGATTTCGTTGACGACGATGTGCTCAAACAACTTGGCAAAGTCGAAACCGGCGCGTTGGCGTTGGGCACAAACAAATACAAAGCCGTTGTGTTGCCCAACGTCGAACGCGTGCCGATTGAAACGCTGCAAAAGCTGGAAGCCTTTGCGAAACAGGGCGGTGTGGTGATCGCGGCGCAGCGCAAACCGGCCAGCTTGCCCGGGTACAAAACCACTGATGCCGAACGCCAACAACATCACGAACTGATTCAGCGATTATTTGAAGGACCCAAACCGCTGGCGCATTTCGTCGCCGATGACAAACAGCTTGGCGACAAACTGGCTTCGCTGGCGCGCCCGGATGTGAAACTGATACCCGCCGTGCCCGGCATTGGTTTTGTGCATCGCCGCACGCCCGAAGCCGACATTTATTTCCTGGCGAATTCCACCAATGAACGTCAGCAGGTCAGCGCCACGTTTCAAGTCACGGCTCCGCGCGCCGAATTGTGGAATCCGATAACGGGTTTAAGTTCGCCGCTGGCTGTCAAACTCGATGCCGCGGGCGCAACCGCTTCACTGGAATTTGAACCCTATGAATCCAAGCTGATTGTCTTTCAGCGACGCGTGAACGTTGCGCCAGTGGCAATGGCGGCGACAGCCGCGCCAGCGCCGTTGGATCTTTCTGCCAATTGGCGTGTGACCTTCGGCGAGAATCAACCGCCGCAAACCTTTGCCCAATTGCATTCATGGGCGGCAGATCAGGCGACTCGGTTTTATTCCGGCACGGCGACGTATGAAAAAGACATCAACATTTCTTCGGATTGGTTGCGGCAGGCAAGGAAGGTGCAACTGGATTTTGGGCCGGGGCAAATCGTCCCCGTGCAACCTCGCAAAAACGGCATGCGCGCCTGGCTGGATGCTCCGGTGCGCGATGCCGCGGTGGTGTACATCAACGGCCAGCGCGCCGGTTCGATTTGGTGTCCGCCCTTTTCACTGGATGTCACTGCCTTGTTGAAACCCGGCGCAAATCAGGTGCGCATTGTGGTCGGCAACACGGCGATCAATTACATGGCTGGTCACAAACAGCCTGATTACAAAGATGTTCATCAACGCTACGGCGAACGCTTTCAGCCGCAGGACATGGAAAATCTGCTCCCGCTGCCGTCGGGCTTGTTGGGGCCTGTGAGGCTGGTAGCGAAATAGGCAGGGCGTCGTTTGTAGGGCGCTACATTGAGTTTCGTTTGAGTGAAGAGGATGAAACCCACAGAAAGCACAAAAGACACAAAACCTTTTTGCGCCATTTGAGCTTTTTGGGGTTGCTGTTTTCTTCTCAACTGTAAATCGCTCTATTGCAACGCGCAGAACCGAATCAACTTTTTTCAAGCAGGAAAACCATCATAAAAATGGAGTTATATGAGTAAACAGGATTCATACAAATTCGTGAAATATCTTTGGCAGGATGCCGAAGCAGAAAAATTGTCGGGCGTAGATCGGTTGGTGTACCGCTCGAACCGGTTGGGCGACGACCTGACACTGACCAACACGGGCGGCGGCAACACTTCTTCCAAGCTGATGGAAAGCGATCCTCTGTCCGGTGAACAAGTCGAAGTTCTTTGGATTAAAGGGTCTGGTGGTGATTTACGCACGGCCAAACGCGATGGGTTCGCCTCGCTGTATCTGGACAAGATTCGCGCGATGAAACCTCTGTATCTGAACGATGCCAATCGCGGGCCGAAAACTGAAATCGAAGATGCGATGCATCCGATGTACAGCCATTGCGTGTTCAACCTGAACCCGCGCGCCTGTTCGATTGACACGCCGCTGCACACGCTGGTTCCGTATCAACACGTGGATCATCTGCATCCAAACGCTGTCATCGCCATTGCCGCTTCGGTCAATCAAGAGCGGCTGACTAAGGAAATTTTCGGCGATGACGTGATTTACGTGCCGTGGCAACGACCAGGTTTCGACATTGGATTGAAGATTGAGCAGCTCATCAAAGAACATCCGAAAGCGAAAGGCGTCGTCCTGGGCCATCACGGCATGTCTTCGTGGAGTAATGACGACAAAACTTGTTACGAAACTGCGCTGGAAATCATTGACCGCGCAGCGCAATACATCGAAGCGCGTGACAAAGGCGAATCGACTTTCGGCGGCGCAAAGTACCAGTCGCTGGCAGAAGGCACGCGCAAAGATTTGATCACCAAATTGATTCCGTGGTTGCGCGGACAGGTATCGGTCTACAAACGCTTCGTCGGCACGGTGCAGGACGATGAAAAAATGCTGCGTTTTGTGAACAGCGTGGATGGGCCGCGGTTGGCGGAACTTGGCACGTCGTGCCCGGATCATTTTCTGCGCACAAAGATCAAACCGCTGTTTGTGGATTGGAATCCCGCCAGTGGTGATTTAGACAGTTTGAAAGCCGCAATTAGTAGCGGGCTGGTGCAGTATCGGCTGGACTATGCGGAGTATTACAACCGCTGCAAACATCCTGATTCACCGGCGATGCGCGATCCGAATCCAACTGTCGTGTTGATTCCCGGTTTGGGCATGATCGCCTGGGGCAAAAACAAGAGCGAATCGCGCGTCACGGCGGAGTTTTACAACTGCGCGATTGAAGTCATGCGCGGTGCGGAAGCGATTGACCAATACGAAGCAATGGATCAGCAGGAAGCGTTCGACATCGAATACTGGTTGCTGGAAGAAGCCAAGTTGCGTCGCATGCCTCCGGAAAAAGAACTCGACCGCCAAATTGTCGTCATCATTGGTGCAGGCGCAGGCATTGGCAAAGCCACGGCGCATCGGTTGGTTAAAGAAGGCGCGCACATTGTCTGCGTGGATTTGGATGAAGCTTCGGCCAAAGCGACCGCGCAGGAAATCATCGCTAAATATGGTGAAGGCATTGGCGTTGCCGGAACCGGCATCAGCAATTGCGGCCCGGCGATTGGGCTGAGTTGCGATATCACCAACCGCGCCAGCGTGCAGGCGATGTTCAATGACGTGATGCTGGCCTACGGCGGCATTGACGCTGTTGTTGTGACGGCGGGAATTTTCGTTCCACCGGACAAAACCGGGTATATCGAAGATCGCCTGTGGGACAAAACTTTCGCCATCAACGTCACCGGCGCATACATCGTGACCGACGAAGCGAACAAAATCTTCAAACAGCAAGGCTTGTCCGGCAACGTGGTGTTGACGACCAGCGCCAACGCGGTCGTGGCGAAAAAGGGAAGCCTGGCCTACGACACCAGCAAAGCGGCGGCCAATCATTTGGTGCGCGAATTGGCTATTGAACTCGCTCCGCTGGTTCGTGTGAACGCGGTGGCTCCGGCGACGGTTGTCAAAGGCAGCACGATGTTCCCGCGTGACCGCGTCATCGCTTCATTGACCAAGTACGCCATCGCGTTTGATGAATCCGAAGACACCGAAGCGCTGCGCGACAAACTGGCCAGCTTTTACGCCAAACGTTCGTTGACGCAATCGCCCATCGAACCGGAAGATCAGGCGGAAGCCGTGTTTCTGTTGGTGTCTCAGCGATTGTCGAAAACCACCGGCCACGTCATTCCGGTGGATGGCGGATTACAAGATGGCTTCTTGAGATAGACGGCAGATGGCAGATGCTGGATTTTAGCTTCTAGCATCCAGCACCTGGCATCTTTCAGGAGAGGATTATGGCAGGAGATGATTATGGCAACACAGTTTGAAATCAGCGACGGCTTTATTGCCGAACAGAATCAGAAAGCGCAGACCTGGCTGGCGGAAGATTACGAACATCTGGGCAAACAGTTGCAACGGCGCGGCGTCAACATCGAAGACCTGACCGAACGCGCCCAGTCTTTTCGAGTCGCCGTGCCTTCGTGGGGCGTGGGCACGGGCGGGACGCGCTTTGCGCGCTTTACCGGCGTCGGTGAACCACGCGGCATTTTCGAAAAGCTGGAAGATTGCGCGGCGATCTTTCAACTGGTGCGTTCGACGCCTGCGGTGTCTTTGCACATTCCGTGGGACAAGCCGGAAGACCCTGCGGAATTGCGAGCCTTTGCCTCAGCACGTGGACTGAGCTTCGATGCGATGAACTCCAACACCTTTCAGGATCAGGCCGGCCAATCGTTGTCGTACAAATTTGGCAGCCTGACGCATCCTGACCGAGCGGTGCGCGAACAAGCTGTCGCGCACAACATCGAATGCATTGAGATCGGAAAAACGCTGGGTTCCAAAGCGCACACTGTCTGGATCGGCGACGGCGGCAACTTTCCGGGGCAACAACATTTTCGCAAAACGCTCGACCGGTATCTGGAAAGCATGCGCGACATTTACGCGGCTCTGCCGGACGATTGGCGCGTGTTTATGGAACACAAGCTGTATGAACCGTCGTTTTATTCCACGGTGATCAACGATTGGGGCGTGAATTATTACTGCGCGACGCAACTGGGGCCGAAAGCGCAGTGCCTGGTGGATTTGGGGCACCACGCGCCGAACGTGAACATTGAAATGATCGTGGCGCGACTGATTCAGTTCGGCAAACTCGCCGGATTCCATTTTAACGACAGCAAATATGGAGACGACGATTTGGATGCCGGTTCGATCAAACCATTCCAGTTGTTCCTGATCTTCAACGAATTGGTGGATGCCGAACGGGAAGGCGTTGACGGATTTAATCCGGCTTACATGCTTGACCAATCGCACAACGTCACAGACCCGATTGAATCCCTGATGCTGAGCGCTGTGGAATTGCAGCGGGCTTATGTGCAGGCGCATTTGGTGGATCGTGACGCGCTGCGAGATGCGCAGGAAAGCTGCGACGCGATTCGCGCGCTGGCTACATTGAAGCAAGCTTTTACGGCGGATGTCGCTCCGATCATTGCGATGGCTCGGCAACGAGCGGGCGGCGCGATTGATCCGTTGGCGACCTATCGTGCCAGCGGTTACCGCCAGCGCAAAGCCGAAGAGCGCCCGGCTTCCTTAAGCATGTCAGCGGGGATTGTGTGAGATGAGCGAAGCGCTTTTCATTGCGGTGGACCTGGGCGCGGGCAGCGGGCGAGTCTTTCTGGCCGGTGTCGCGCCCGGCGAATTGTTGCTGGAAGAAGTTCGCCGCTTTCATTATCCGCCGCGAAAATTGGCTGGGCATTTGCGCTGGGATGCGGCGCACATCGTCACGGAAATTAAAGCCGGATTGCGTGAAGCGGGAGAACGCGCGCGCCAGCTCAATCGGCCAATTCACAGCATTGGCGTGGACAGCTGGGCTGTGGATTATGGATTGATTGACGCCAGCGGCAGCCTTGTCGAAGACCCGATTTGTTACCGCGACGAACGAACGGCGAACGCGATGGCGCAGGTGTTCGCTCAACTTCCGCGTGAGCAACTCTATGCTCGCACAGGCATTCAGTTCCTCAACTTCAACACGATCTTTCAATTGTTTGCCCATCGGCAATCGGGACTTCCGGCAAATGCCGCGAAGCTGTTGCTGATGCCGGACCTGATCAATTTCCAACTGACCGGTATCGCGGTCACGGAATATACCAACGCGACAACAACCCAGTTGGTCAACGCCACGACTCGTTTGTGGGATCAGCAGTTGATGGAACAATTGCAATTGCCTGCTGAATTGTTCACCGAAATCGTTGCAGCAGGCACGGAACTGGGCGAGCTGACGCCTGACCTTGCTGAAGAGTTACAGTTGAAGGGCGTGCGCGTCATTGCTCCGGCAACGCATGACACTGGCAGCGCAGTTGCGGGCGCTCAGTTACAAACCGGCTGGGCTTATATTTCCTCTGGCACATGGTCACTGGTCGGCGTGGAGCTTGAACAACCCTTCATCAACGCTGAAGTTGCGCGTGAAAACTTCACCAACGAAGGCGGCGCGTTCGGCACGATTCGCTTTCTGAAAAATGTGATGGGATTGTGGGTGTTGGAATCCTGTCGCCGCGAATGGCATCAGCGCGGGCTGGCCATGGATTACGATAACTTGCTCCGCGAAGTTGAAGCCTGCGACGATTTTTCAATGCTGATTTATCCGGACGACGCGCGGCTGTTCAATCCGCAAAGCATGATTGCCGCCATTGCGGAACAACTGGCCGAAACCGGGCAAACCGTCAGCGATCAACCCGCTGCGCTGGCCAAAGCGATTCTGGATTCGCTGGCGTTGCGATACGCTTCGGTCATTCGCACGATTGAGCGATTAACCGGCAATTCAATCCACGGCATTCAGATTGTCGGCGGCGGTTCGCAAAACGCGTATTTGAATCAGGCAACAGCCAATGCCACTGGCAAACCTGTGTTGGCTGGGCCTGTGGAAGCGACGGTCATCGGCAATGTGTTGGTTCAGGCAGTTGCGTCAGGACGATTTGCCACATTGCAGGAAGCTCGGCAGCACGTCGCCGCAAATGTGAACCCACGCCGGTTTGACCCACAGCCATCATCCGCGTGGGAAACTGCCGCAAACCGGTTTGCGGAAATCGAAGCGCGATTTTGATTCTTCTCCTCGCCGTTCAAGAATGTAACCGCGACCGGTTTCGCGGAGTCTTCACAACCGTACCCCTGAAATTCTGACTCTGAACCGTAGGCGACAATATGGATTGCGCCGAAAGACCGAAACGCATTGCGGAGGAATCCATGAAGGCAAAACTTTTTTCTCTGAAATTCACCATGCTGTTGGCGGTGATGTTGCCCGTGTGGGCACTGGCTCAAACGCCTGCTCCATCGGCAAAGCAGCCAGAAAGTCTGAGCGCTGCGGAGTTTTCGCGGCTTAGCCGCGAAATGTCCGAAGACGGTGGCTTCTTTCGCTCCGACAATTTCACGTCCAACGAAACGGCGTATCTGACCGTGGTGGATAAACTCAAACAGTTGGGCGCAACGGGTGGTGCCTACCTGGGCGTAGGCCCGGAACAGAATTTCACTTACATCGCTAAAATCCGACCGCGCATTGTGTTCATCATGGATATTCGCCGGCAGGCGGTGTTGCAACATTTGATGTACAAAGCCGTTTTTCAGCGCACGGATGATCGCGTGCAGTTTTTGGCGATGTTGCTCAGCCGCCCATTGTCCAAGGAAAAAGCGGTGACGCCAAACTCTTCACTCGCAGAAATTCTGGCGTATTTCAGCACGACTCCCGCCGATGAAAAGGCGTATGCCGCCAATCTGGTCACGATTCGCAAAACGATTCAGGAAGATTTCCAATTTTCGCTGTCAGACAGCGATCAAAAAGGGTTGGAGTATGTGTACAGCACGTTTCGCGATGACGGGTTGCAACTGAGTTATCGCAGCGGATCGAATAATCCCAATGGCGGCTTTGGCGGACCTCCGCCCGGCGGATTCAATGGGCCGCCTCCGGGAGGATTTGGCGGTGGTTATCGCGGAGGCTTTCCGGTCTTAAAAGACCTGATTGCGCAAACGGATTTGAATGGCAAAACCGGCAACTTCCTGGCCAGCAACGAAGACTTTGAATTCGTGCGTAACCTGCACCGCAAAAACATGATCATTCCCGTTGTGGGGAATTTCGCCGGGCCGAAAGCCCTGGGCGCGATTGCCGAATACCTGAAGAAAAACAATTTCACGGTGACGGCGTATTACCTGTCGAACGTCGAACAGTATTTGTTTCAAGACAACATTTTTGACAAATGGGTCAACAACGTTCGCAAGTTGCCGCTGACGGACAAAAGCCTGTTCATCCGGTCGGCTTCGGGACGCTTCCAACATCCGGCTTCCTTGCCAGGCCATCGAGCCGCAACGCTGTTGCAGGAAATGAAAGTCTTTCTGAAGGATTTTGACGACGGTTTGTACAAGAGCCATTACGATCTGGTCACAACGCATTACATCGCGCTGGAAAAACCCTAAATCGAACCAGAAAATATGGGGACAGGATTTACAAGATTGACAAGATGAGCCCGAGGATCATCAAGCCGGTTTCAGAGCAATCCTGTAAATCATGTCAATCCTGTCTGATTCCTGTCTGTCTCAATGTTGCTTGTTCTGATTTAGAATAATTTTCATTTGCACGGAGAGCTGATTCATTTCCCTGTCCCAGGACAGTGAGGTTTGAGGATACCAAGGCAAGTTGGAAAACCTGCCTTACATACATTACTGAGAGGATTATGGTTTGGGAAGAACGATGGCATCCATTGCGTGAGGAATGGATCATAGTGGCTGCGCACAGGCAAAACCGCCCGTGGAGCGGGGAAACCGTTGCATCGGGCAACGCCGCAATTCCGCAGTACGTGGAAGATTGTTATTTATGTCCGGGCAATGCGCGCGTCAGCGGCAAACGCAATGATGAGTACGCGAACATTTTCGTATTCGACAATGATCATCCCTGTGTCGGTTTTGATGCGCCGCAACCGGTCACGCCGCCCGCTGGCATTTATCGCAACCGACCGGCAACGGGCATTGCGCGCGTGGTGTGTTACAGCCCCAAACACAATCTGACGTTGACCGAACTTGATGTCAGCGAAATCGCGGATTTGTTGCGCGTCTGGAAACAGCAATACATCGAACTCGGACAGCATCCAGAGATCAACCACATTCTGTTTTTTGAAAACAAAGGCGAAGTGGTGGGCGTGTCCAATCCGCATCCGCATTGCCAGATTTACGCGACCAATTTTGTGTTCAAAACCATTGAAACCGAAGCCCGCGTTTCTCAGCGGCATCTGGCCGAAACCGGTCGGGTGTTGTTTCAGGATATTTTGAAGGCCGAACACGAAGACGGGCGCCGCATCATTTTTGAAAACGATTCGGCCATCGTCTTTTTGCCCTACTTTGCGCGGTATGCTTATGAAGCGTATGTGGCGCCGAAACGCACGCATCCCAGCCTGGCGACGATGAACGATGCCGAACTGCATGATTTCGCGGCTGCGCTGAAATGCTTGCTGGTGAAATTTGACAATCTGTGGCGCACGCCGTTTCCGTACGTAATGGCGCTGCACCAGGCGCCCACCGACGGCGGCGATTACAGCGGCTTTCATTTCCACATCGAATTTCATCCGCCGTTGCGCCGGCCGAATCTGTTGAAATACCTGGCCGGGCCCGAAATCGGCGGCGGCAATTTCCTGAGCGACACTGCGCCTGAAGAAAAAGCCGCTGAATTGCGCGCGCAATCGGAGGTTCATTACAAACAATGTACCGAGTAATTTCTGGGACAACGCTGGGGTTGTCCGACGCCGAAAGCTTCATCCACACACTGAACTCCATTGACCAGAATCCTGCGGTTGGCGGTTTGTTCGATCCACAGACGGAACTCGTTGTCGCTCGTGCGCCGGGTCGTTTGGACGTGATGGGCGGCATTGCGGATTATTCCGGTTCGCTCGTGCTGGAAATGCCGATTCAAGAAGCGACCCTGGTCGCCTTGCAGCGCGATACAGATCGTCGTCTGAAGTTTGTCAGCCTGTCCGAAGATTTGTCCGAAGCTCTGAGGTTCGATATGCCGCTTGCTGATTTCGAGCAAGCGGGCCAGCCCGTCTCTTATGAAATTGCCCGAAGCTATTTCGAGCGTAACCCGGCAGAGCATTGGGCGGCATACGTCGCTGGAGTCTTTCTGGTCTTGATGCGTGAACGCGACGTTCAGTTCACCGATGGAGCGCGACTGTTGATTGCTTCGCGCGTGCCACAAGGCAAAGGCGTCAGCTCTTCCGCAGCGCTGGAAGTCGCGGTGATGCAGGCTGTTGCCGCCGCTTTTGACATTGCACTCGAACCGCGTGAAACGGCGTTGTTGTGCCAGAAAGTTGAAAACCTAGTGGCCGGAGCGCCGTGCGGCGTGATGGATCAAATGACTTCGGTTTGCGGCGAAGCCAATCGTTTGCTGGCGTTGTTGTGCCAACCGGCGGAGTTACAGGCCTCTGTTTCGATCCCGGAAGAAATCGGATTTTGGGGAATTGATTCCGGCGTGCGTCATGCTGTCACCGGAGCCGATTACGGTTCGGTGCGCATTGGCGCGTTTATGGGATACCGCATCATCGCGGAACTGGCAGGATTTTCGGTGACGGCGGGCGAGCCAATGCAGATTGCGGATTCTCGGTGGGCAGGGTATTTGGCCAACCTGACGCCATCGCAATTTGAACAGCATTACGCCCCGCAATTGCCTGAACGAATTTCTGGCGCCGAGTTTCTGGCTCAGTATGGCGGAACGACAGATGCTGTGACGCGTATTGATCCTGCTCGTAGCTACGCTGTGCGTGTGCCGACGGCGCATCCGATTTACGAACATCATCGAGTCCGGCTCTTTGCTGAGTTGTTAGAACAGATTTCCATTCCAAATCAGGAATCTTCCACAGGGGACACGGGGGAAAACAAGTTCTCTTTCCCGGGTTTTCCCCGTGAACCCCGTGGTTCAAATCTGTCTGAATTGACCGAGCGTCGACTGGAATGTTTGGGCGAGTTGATGTACCAATCGCACGCCAGCTATTCGGCCTGTGGGCTGGGTTCAACGGCGACAGATCGGTTGGTGGAATTGACCCGCGAATCCGGGCCAGCCACAGGCATTTACGGAGCCAAAATCACTGGCGGAGGCAGCGGCGGAACCGTCGCGGTGCTCGCTCGCCGCGAAGCATTTTCTGCAATCCAACGCATCGCCGACCGGTACGCGCAGGAAACCGGTTATCAACCCTATATCTTTTCCAACTCGTCACCCGGTGGCGCAACCTTTAACTATCTGCGGTTGCGCATAAAAGACTGATACTTTAAGGAGAAACTCGAATGAAACGAATGCTTGTCGTCGTAACTCTGATGGTACTGGCTGTTACCCTGGCCGTTGCGCAACCCGAAACTTCGCAGCGCGGCAATCGTGGTCAGCAACCCCAAACTCCTCCGCCGACTACAACCGGTCAGGCCGCGCCGCAACGCCCGACGGCTCCGCTGGAAGAGAAATCTTCCGTCACCAAAGGCAGCGTCCGCATCGGAGGCCAGCAGATCAATTACACGGCAACTGCCGCAAATTACATCATCAAAGCCGATGATGGGTCTCCAAAAGCTTCGTTCTTTTTCGTGGCTTACACCAAAGACGAAGTTCCAGATAAAGCTAAACGTCCGTTGTCGTTTGTGTATAACGGCGGACCGGGTTCGGCGTCTTCATACACGCATATGGGGTTGGGGCCGAAACGCATTGTGCTGACCGATGACGGTTTCGGGATGCCTGCGCCGTATTCGATTACGGACAACGGCGATTCGTTTCTGGATGCAACCGACATGGTCTTTGTGGATGCGATTTCGACCGGGTACAGTCGCCCCGCGCCCGGCGAAAACACTGCGCAGTTTTACGGCGTGGAGCAGGATGCCACCTGGTTTGCCGATTTCATTTATCAATATCTGACGCGCAACGAACGCTGGGCCTCGCCGAAATTTCTGATTGGCGAAAGCTATGGCACGACGCGCTCGGCACAACTTTCTTACGTCTTGCAGCGCCGCCATCAGATTTACCTGAACGGCGTCGCGCTGTTATCGGCGGTGGGCTTTGGCAACTGGGGCGCGGATGACCGGACGATTTTCTTTCTGCCGACGCTGATCGTTTCGGCGTGGTATCACAAGTTGCTCGCGCCTGATCTGCAAAAGCTGAGCATTGGCGAACTTGCTCAACGCGCTCGTCAATTCGCGCATGGCGAATATGCTGCCGCGCTGGAAAAAGGTGATGAAATCTCCGCCGCCGAAAAGCAAAAAGTCGTCAAAGAACTTGCGCATCTGACCGCGCTCTCGCCGAAATACATCGAACAAACCAACCTGCGCATCAGCCCGCAACGCTGGTTCAAAGAATTGCTGCGCGACAAACGCCAAACCGTAGGCCGCATTGATTCGCGCTTTCTGGGAATGGACGCCGACGCGGCAGGCGAGCGATACGAATACGACGCCAGCCTGGCTTCGTATGACGGGTCATACGTGGCGATGTTTCAGGATTACGTGCGCCGCGAACTCAAATGGAACACCGAGATGTATTACACGCTCTCGGCCCGCGTGCAGCCCTGGGATCAAGGCCAACCCGGCGGCCCGGCGGAGAATCTGCGCATGGCAATGACGCAACAAGGCCAATTAAAGCTGCTGGTGATTTGCGGTTATTACGACGTTGCCACGCCCTTCAATGGCATCGAACATACGGTTTCACACATGAGCCTGGAACCTGCGATCCGCAAAAATGTCAGCTTCACCTACTACGAAGCCGGACACATGATGTACATCGAAAAGAAATCCCGCGAGAAGCTGCATAAAGATGTTGCCAGCTTCATCAACGGCGCAGCCAAGCTCGAAGCGTCCAGCGGCGGGCAATAAGACACGAAATCAAGGCGTATGGCGTAAGTCGTCGAGCAAATATTTTTCGGTATTTAGATCTTGAAAATGCCCGGAATTGTTGAAGTTCAGCATTCTTTATCCCGGCTTTCTTTTGCGCGAGTGCTTAGAGTGCAGAGATTGGGGAGTCAGAGTCCTCATTTCGGGGAAGGCTGTAACGTATCTAGAAGGGGCTATCACTATCTGATGGAAAGATGAACAGCGGCTTAACCCGCGGTTGCAGGCGACCGTCCTTCGCGCTTGCTCTGCACGCGCTCCGGAACCGCCCCGTTCGATGCAAACGTGATCCAGAAGCAATGCAGATTACGATCACAGCTATTTTAGCTGAAACAGCAGTCCCAATACGATTTACATCTATTGACGGATTTTGGGTAAACTTTACGGCTGAACACATCGTTGGCAGCGCGATATTCGTTCCTTACAACTCGGAAAATATTTCGGCCTTAATTGGGCAAACATTTTTTGTGGAACTCAACCACGAAAGGATCATAAATTTTCAATGTCATAGGAATGATTTCATAAAGTGTTCGATCATCCCGCTGGCTGAAATCGGTAACTACAAAGTGACCGGGAAAGTAACGTCTGTGGTATTTGTTGACAACGGAAAAACAGCCTTAATTGATCTGAAAGTGGGCGATGCTAATTTCACGATAGATTCCAATGAAATAATGAATCAGATTCCTCAGGTTGGTGAAATCGTTTCTTTCGATTTAATAGAATTGTCTTTATGGGATGAAAACTTATAACCAAACAGCATCGAACATTTATTGCACCGGAGCGCGCACCGTGGCGTCCGTATTTCAGTGTTACAGGGGACGCGCCCAGTGTAGGAAATGTTAGGTCTTCTAGGTGAAATTTATGGCGAATCTATTTCGGACATATTGCTCAGGGTTAGGCAATTTGGAATTGTGTATCTTAGACTCCCTGCTGTCTCGGGGAATGAGGTTTGATGAGCTTCCAAATACACATGATCTGCCGTTTATAGACTCCCTCCATTCACTTTTTGGTAAAGAATTATTGCGCTATGAGTTAAGTGATAGTCGTTATTACTTAACTTCACAGGGTAGAAAAATATGGGAGGCGGAGCGCTGCCCCCAATGGGAATTTTTTATTATTGAGTGTGGTCTCTTGCCAATCGCTAAACTAATTGAAGAAGGGCTTTACTCCTCGATAAAATGTAGACCGAGTGGAGAAGAAATATTCCACTTCGCCTCACCCTCTATGCAGACCCTCGAACGATTTAACCAGTCTTTAGAAGATTCGGTCCAGGTCATTCCGTTAGGTAGTAGCAGGTTTGAGAAAATTCAGGTAACTGCTTGGCTAGACTTTCCAGAAATTTATACCAAATCAGTAGCCGTAGAATCAGATGATGGAATTTTTAATTCGATAGATAATCTGAGAGGGTTATGGTGGAGAACAGCTGGGGAATTACAACCGCTTCTTCTAAATAATCCTGCCCTGTCATGAGGGCGAGACAAAACAGATGCTACGAGAAGTTAGGAAGACGAAAGGAAAGCGGAAATTATTTATTGTTGACCGCGTCGACCTAACGTCTATTGCACCGAAGCGTGGCCGTCAGGGCGTCTGTCATTTAACTTCACACGGTCACGCCCAGTGAACGCGATGTTATCCCCCCTAAAGGAAGGAGAGAGTCTTGATTGAAGCCCTCATTGGTGTCGCAGTAGGTGTTCTCACGATAGTCTTGGCACGGATCATTCGTGGGCAGCGTTGGTTGTATTCCTTAGGATTGCTCACTCTGCCTAGCTTGTACGCATCGTTTGCGTTACGAGCTGGCGAGCAGGCTGTGGGCGTCAAAGAAATGATCTACGGTATTCCGTTTGTCGTCGTCGGGCTGGTTTTCGCATTTGTCAGCGTCCGTCAGTCAGCGGTAGTGGTCGGTGCATTCTGGATACTTCACGGGCTGTACGACTTGACGCATAACCAGTTCTTCACAAACGCTGGTGTTCCTGGTTGGTATCCCGTTTTTTGTTTCTTTGTGGATGTTGTTGTCGGTGCATATCTGCTATGGCTGTCGCGTCGTATCTCCAATGCAAATCTTCGCCAGGCGTAAGTCGTGGCTTTGCCATTCTTGGAGATCGGCTGGAGCAGTTCGAGTTCTTGAAGACGACGCAACACATCCATTGCACCGGAGCGTAGCCGTTCGGCGGTGCGTAGATCACGGCCACGCTCGGTGAACTTATCGTTAATCTTCAATCGGAATCCAAATCTCAAGCCCGCCTGTTCCTGTTAGTGGATTGAATTCTGGTCCGTACCTCTCTAAGGTCGGCGCGTTGGCGGCTTGATAACCGGATGCAGGGAACCAATGACTCCAGATGGCGGTGAAGGTGGCACGAATGCTGGCGACGTGGTCAGGATGATGAAAGACGACGTATTTGTGCGCTGGAATGGTCAGGCTCTGGAATTCTTTGGGTAATTCAGCCGCTGTGTTGATCTCAGCGCCCGCCAGGTAATCGAAATTTCCTTCGCCATCGAAGTTGTAACACACGCCATACGCCACATTGCCGATTTGTCCCGGCAGATGTCCAAAGTATTGATTGAACCGTTGCCACTGATCCGGGATTCCGGCAGGAGATTGGCAGTCGTAGCGTTTGACCAGTCCAGCGACCAGCAGGCCTGCCAGCGTTTCAAACCTCGGCGCAGCCAGCGCAGGCAATTCAATAGGATTTGCGTTCATTGCAATAGCCTCCACGATAGGAATGTTGTTGAGATGACCTTGAGCGCGAACCTGTTCAGGTGTCAGGAAAAACAGGTCCCGAAACGCGCGCGTAAACGCTTCGTGGGAACCGTAACCTGCATCGAGAGCGACTGCCAAAATATCATCGGCTCCGGCGGCCAGTTGTCGTGCGGCTTCGCTTAACCGGCGAGCGCGGACGTACCGCATCAACGATCGCCCGGTCAGCGCGGAAAATGCGCGCGTCAGATGAAACGCCGACACATTGCAGGTTTCGGCGATGTTTTCCAGCGAGAGCGATTCTCGTGAATGACTTTCCACAAACCACAGAGCTTTTTGAACTGGGTCCATTTGTTGTTTCCTTTCGATGCGACGCGACGAAAATACCGCGCTTCGGAATTGGCCGCTTGATCGTTTTTGCGGTTGTGCAAAAGTCAATTTACAGTTGCGACTTCAGGCCAGAGTTCTGACTTGCTTTCAGGCGCACCGCCTCGCAATATCCCGCCTCATCAACATTTTATTGTCCATCCAGAGGAAACCGAATGCGATTTCATCACACGTCCCGTTTTGTTGTTTTGTCGTTGGTTCTGCTTGTCGCCTTGGCGGCGGCGCAATCGCCAGCTCCGCAAACGCCTTCGCGCGCGGACATTTTGCGCGGCGAATACAGCCAGTGGCGAGCCAATAACGACCTGCTTTCTTACGACCTGGACATTCGCGTAAGCCCGGACAAGAAATTCATCAGCGGCAAAAACACGATCCGGTTCAAGATGTTGAAAGACGACACGCGGATTCAGCTCGACCTGTTTGCCAACCTCAACGTAGACAAAATTCTGCACGGCACGACCGAACTGAAATACTCGCGCGAGTTGGGAACGGTCTTTGTAGACTTTCCGACAACGCTCAAGAAAGGTTCGGTGCAATCCATCGAGTTTTATTATTCCGGCTCGCCAAAAGAGACGGGGCGCTTCGGCGGTATCAGTTTTGGCAAAGATCCTGCCGGGCGGCACTGGATCACGACCGCTTGCGAAGGTATCGGCGCCAGCATCTGGTGGCCGAACAAAGATCAACAACGCGACGAAGTCGAACACATGCAATTGCATGTCGCTGTGCCCAGTTCGTTGACCGACGTTTCCAACGGGCGCTTTGTCGGCAAGAAAGATTTGGGAGATGGATACACGCGGTACGATTGGAACATCAGCTACCCGATCAACAATTACAACGTTTCGTTGAACATTGGGGCGTATGAACATTTCAGCGACCGACTGGGCGATCTGATGCTGGATTATTACTGCCTGCCGGAAAACCTGGACAAAGCCAAACGCCAATTTGCCCAGGCCAAACCGATGCTGGAAGCGTTTCAAAAATACTTCGGCGAATATCCGTTCAAGCGCGATGGCTACAAACTGATTGAAGTGCCGTATTCGGGCATGGAACATCAGAGCGCGGTGACGTACGGCAACAAGTTTGCCAACGGCTATCTGGAACGAGACTGGACGGGAGTCGGCGTCAGCCTGAAGTTCGACTTCATCATCATCCACGAAAGCGCGCACGAATGGTTCGGCAACAGCATCACTGCCGCCGACGTTTCCGATCAGTGGATTCACGAAGGTTGGGCGACGTATGCCGAATGCGTATACGTCGAAGCGATGTTCGGTCGCGAAGACGCGCTGAAATACACCAACGGATACAAGGCCAAGGTCCGTAATCGCCAGCCGATTCTGACCAAACCCGAAACCAATCAAACACCGGGGCAGGATCAATATTTCAAAGGCGCGCTGTTTCTGAATACCTTGCGTTCGGTGGTGGATAACGACCAGCGTTGGTGGAAATTGCTGCGCGATTACTGCAAACGGTTCAAGTACCAAAACATCATGAATGATGATCTGGTCGCGTTCTTCAACAAACAAACGGGCAAGAATCTGACGCCGATCTTTGACCAATACTTGCGACACGCGGCTTTGCCGGTGCTGGAATTAAAGTTTCAGGAATCGGACGGCAGCGTCACTTATCGTTGGAAAGCCGACGTGAAGGAATTTGCCATGCCGGTGAAGGTTGGCGGCAAAGGACGTTGGCAAACCATTCAGCCGACGACGGAATGGAAAACCATGAAAACGGACCTGAAGAAAGCGGACTTTGAAGTGGCGACTGACCTGTATTACATCGAGGTCAGCAAACAATGAAAATTTATCTGGTTCGTCATGGGCTAACGGAAGAGAACGCTCATCAGATTATTCAAGGTTGGAATCCAGGAACGTTAGCCGCACAAGGGATCGAACAAGCCGAACGATTGGCGCGGCGATTAAAAGCCAT
>DAOMFR010000013.1:0-6875 GCA_035429885.1 Blastocatellia bacterium | reverse complement strand
TAGCCGCACAAGGGATCGAACAAGCCGAACGATTGGCGCGGCGATTAAAAGCCATTCGTTTTGATGCGATTTATGCCAGCGATTCGCGCCGCGCGGCGCACACGGCGGAAATCATCGGGCAATTTCAGGCTGCGCCGATTCAGTTCACTCCGGCGTTGCGCGAACGGCATATGGGCATTTTTCAGGGACGGCCTGCCGGTGAGTTTGAACAAGCTCTGGAATCGAGCGGGCTTTCACCCGCAGAGTTCACGCCAGAAGGAGGCGAGAGTCTGGAAGCATTGCGAGAACGTGCAACTTCGTTTGTGTACGGCTTACGCGGACGCCATTTGCATCAGACCGTTTTGCTGGTGGCGCACGGACGCTGGAATTCCATTTTGCTCGCCGCGGTTCTGGAAAAAAGCTTTGCCGAAGCGTTGACGCTCCGGCAAAGCAATACATGCGTGAATATTCTGGAATGCGATGAACGTGGCGAATTCAGCGTGTCCCTGCTGAACTGCGCACAGCACCTTGAAGAGGAGAATTCGCCCTTTCTTGTGACTTCAGCGGATAACGGATAACGGGGCATTTATTGCCGCTTTGCGATACCTGGGGGAACTATCAAGGGACTTCCAAAGGCTGCTCCGCTTCGTAGGGTTTACTTCACTTTCCATTCCTGTAATCCCGCCGACCAATTCGGTTGCATGATGATTTCCAGCCGCAGAGCACTGGTGGCAACGGGTTTGAACCGAACTGTGTTGTATTGATTTTTTGCCGTGCCGTACGCGTCCGCAACTTCGACGGGTTTCCATTGATCGCCGTCTTTGTACAGGATGCGCCAGCTTTGCGGGACGCGGACTTCGCCATGCCCTGTATCGTCGAACCAGTACACCTGCGCTTCGGAAACGGTCGCGGGTTTGGCAAACGCGTATTCCACCCATTCCGTTGAACTTTTGCGCGGCCACCAATCGAAATACGAAGCCGAATCGTCGGATGCGGGCGGCTCTTCGCCGTCGTTGATCATGCGCGGATCGCGGCGCTGGCGATTGGAAACGCTTACCGTGCTGGTCGTCGCAACGGTGGGATACGGACGCGGATGCGCGTTGGCTTCGGTGTTGGGAATCCAAACCAGCATTTCGCCGCGTCCACGATTCGCCCAGGCGTAATAGGGAATTGCCGTAAATGGCTGTTCCTGTTTAACCAGTTTGCCTTGGGCGTCGAACGACAACCCTACCGCCTTGGATTTCACCACTGTCACTCCATTGAACAGGTTGGCGTTGAATTCCGCCGTCAGCTGGGCGTTATCGGGCAGCATCAAATTGCGCACGTGGCCTTCGGGATTGTCCGGCCATTCGGCGCAGTACACGATGGGGCCGCGTTGCAGTGCGATGCGTCCGCGATCCGCGCTGACCTGATCGCTGGCGATGATGCGGCGCACCGGCATTGGCAGCGACAGTTCAATGACGTCTCCTTGTTTCCACGCTCGATTCAATCCGACATATCCCTTGTCGAGTTTAATCGGCACGGCTTTGCCATTCACTTTCAGCGAAACGGCTTCGGTCGTTTGATCCGTGAAGCGGTACAGGTCGCTTGGTGCAGCTTCGTTGCGCGCCCAGCCGGGAATGCGCACGTTGATGGTAAAGGTTCCAGCTTTGTCCGGATCCACGGTCAGTTTCACGCCACCGTCCCACGGGTAACGAGTTTGTTGTGTCATCTTTACGGTGCGGCCATTGTCGAGCTTGATGTCGCCTGTGCCGCCGACAAACAGGTTGACGTAAAGTTTGTCGCCTTGTTGCGCATAAACATAACCTGGAACTGACGCGAGGAAGCGCGTGATGTTCCCGGGACAACAGGCGACGCCGAACCACGGGCTGCGCGCATGCTGGCCTGCGGATTCCAGCGGGTTCGGATAGAAAAACGATTTTCCGTCCAGCGACACACCGGAAATCAATCCGTTGTACAGCGTGCGTTCCATCACATCTATGTACTTGGCGTCGGCGTGCAGCAGGAACAGGCGGTAATTCCAGTAATCATTGCCAATGGCGGCGCAGGTTTCGTTATACGCGGTCATATTCGGCAACTCGAACGCACGGCCGAAAGCTTCGCCGGAACCGGTCGCGCCGATGCCGCCTGTGATGTACAGCTTTTTGCCGACAACGTCTTCCCAAATCTTGTCAATCGCGTTGACGTACGAAGCGTCACCGGTCAGCGCGGCGACATCCGCCATTCCCGTATACATATAAGTGGCGCGCACGGCGTGGCCGACGGCTTCAGTTTGGTCCACCACTTTTTTATGCGATTGGTTGTAAATGCGGCCTGCACCGGGCGAACCATCTGGCCCGCGCACATCCAGCATGAACTTGGCCAGATTCAGATAACGACTTTCGCCCGAAGCGCGATACAGCTTGGCCAGCGCCATTTCCGTGATTTGGTGTCCCGGCCAGATGGCTTGTTTGCCGGGGCCAAAGGTTTGATCGAGCAGCGCTGCTTCTTTCAACGCAATGTTCAGCAACGAACGTTTGCCGGTCGCCTGGAAATGCGCAATGGCGGCTTCGGTCAAATGGCCAAAGTTGTAGAGTTCGTGACTGTCTACTTTTTCCAACTCCCAACGGTTCTTGCCTGACCACCGATGCGGATTTGCCGGATCAATCGTGCGCGCCGGATAGAGATAACCATCGGCTTCCTGCGCAGCGGCGATCTTTTCGATCAAACTGTCCAGGTACGTTTCCAGCTTCGGATCAGGATGCACGGTCAGGGAATACGAAGCGCCTTCAATGACCTTGTACAAATCGGTGTCGTCAAACGGGTACGGCGGGATTTTTTTGTTCGCCGGATTTTCTCCGCGTAAAACGGCGGCGGCCAACAGGAAGTTGGTGATGCGCCCGGTCTCTTCGCACTTTTCAAAAGCGAAGGGAATGGAGACCGTGCGATTGACCTCAATGCGCGGTGCCCAGAATCCGTCGTTAAAATGCACGGAGGTGAAGGGGACCGGTTTCACCGGATAATCGCGCGGCTGTTGTATGGTGGCGGATTGTTGCGCATTTGCGCTGCGATCAATACTTCCCAGGCCACACAGAATGATGGTGAAAATGACGATAAGGGTGACGAGGCGAACTGGTATATGTTTCATTGCAACTCTCCCAATAGTGTCCATGACTTTTGCGTAAGCCGTTATTTTTCCACGCTTCCTGACGATCGGGTTCAGGGCACGGTTGCGTAAATCCTGTTTCTGATTTTTCATTGGCGGAATTGGAATGAATAGTGCCGTGCCAATGGTTGATATACAACTGTCCGCTAATCAAAACTGGCTGGGAAAGCCAAAATCATCACAAGGGTGAAACCATGATCGGGAAGCTTGCAAATTCGCGGCGAAAAATGTTTTGCGCTGCCATCCTTATTGGCTTGGGATTCATAACAGGATTGGCGCAACAATCGAAAAAACCGGTGCCACCCCCTGCCAACGATCAGGCGGACGTGGTGCGAATTAACACGACCTTGGTGCAAGTGGATGCATTGGTGCGCGACGAAAAAGGACGTGTCATCTCTGATTTGCGCGCCGAAGATTTTGTCATTGTCGAAAATGGGCGTGCCCATCCGGCGGAATATTGTTCCTATATCAATCTGGTTAGCGAGCGACCAATTCAGAACGCATCAACCGATGGCCGATTGAGCAAAAACGAATTGGGACGCGCCATTGCCTTCATTATCACTCGCCCAATCATTGATGCCACGATCAGTCTGGCAAGTCCGCGAGGCGGCGTTGTTTCCGCAAGTGGTTCCAATCGGAATCTGGCGGCAACGGACGCCAATACGATTCGGGATTTGTTGTTGCAATTTGTCGAACAACAGATTGGCGCGCGGGATTTGGTTGCGGTTCATTCCATCGAACGCGATCTGGGTGTGTTGGCGAATTTCACGACGGACCGCGATGTGATGCGCTCGGCGATTGAACATGCGATGGAACCTGTACCAAGCGCATCGTGGGTCCGTTTGATGATTACATCAGATGGCATTGCAGGGAATCTTGTGGATCACAATCTGGCGGTGGTGCAAACGCTTCGCAATGCGATTGAGCAATTGCAATCCTTGCCGGGACGAAAGCTGGTCGTGCTGGTTTCGCGCGGATTCTTGATTCATCCCAGACTGAATCGCTCCGAACAGGTGCGTGAACAATTGCGCGCAGTGACAGCACAGGCCAACCGCGCCGGGGTTGCGATCTACACTCTGAATCCGCGTGGAATTGGGCTGACCAGCGGTGTGTATCAGGATATGGATAGCTTGATTGCGCTGTCGCAGGAAACAGGCGGCAAAGCCATTTATAACACCAACGATTTGAGCCTGGGATTTGGGGAAATTCTCAAAGAAAACGAAGGGTATTATCTGCTTGGATATCAGCCTGAAAACGATGACCCACAAGCGCCGCACAAAATCAAAGTGCAGGTCAAACGTCCGAAATTGACAGTGCAAACACGTCAAACCGTCTTTTCCGGCACACGGTTGTTTAACTCCAACGAAGCCGTTGACGCCGGAAATTTGAATGTTGCGCTCAACACACCATTTTCCATGCGCAACGTTGGCGTACGACTATTGCCGGAATTTCATTCGCCGGATGGGAAAACATTGCGCGTAATTTCGAAGCTAAACGTGGAATTGCCGGGAATTACGCTGGAATCGCAACCGGATGGTGGACGTTTCATCGCGCTTGAACTGGCGATGCAAATTGTGGGACCAGATCGAAAAGTCGTTAAGAAGGAAACCAAAGCCATCAACGTTTCGGTTTCAGCCGATGATTTGAAGCTTATTGAACAAGAAGGCATTCCCTTCAGCTTTGGTGTGGATGTGCCGTCGCCAGGGCCGGTACAAATCAATGTCGCCTTGCGCGATACACCCTCCGGACGCATCGGCAATGCCAGTCGTTTTATCCAAGTCCCGGATGTAAGCCGGGGCGCGTTGATCGCCACGAACCTGACTTTACGATCTTCATCCGCAAAGGACTCAACCGGGTTTCGACTTGCGAACCAATTCGGTTCGGGCGAGCGATTGCGATACCAATGTCGGGTTTATAACGCGCGTCGCACGGATTCTGATCACACCGTGCGATTGCAAGCGACCATTCGCTTGCGACTCAAAGACAAGACTCTCACTCAGGCCAAGCAAAACCTGATTGTTCAGGCCTCCAATGAAGGTGAGCTGCTAACGGGTGAATGGCAGCTCCCCACGGTTCCACCAGGCTCATATCGTTTAGAGATGGTCATTGAAGATTTACTGAACAAAGGCTCGGAACATGTTGTCAGCACGATGCTGAAAATCGTCGAGTAAAGAACTTTGGCTTTCCAGTCAGTTTCATTCGTGATGTGGGACAATTTGGAAAATTGTCCCACCGTGACCTGTGTTCAGCGCCCGCCTTTGCACTGCGGAAAACGAAATGCTCCGATTTTGGTCGAATAGTTTGTCTCGCCTTTTTTCAGGTAATCGCCGACGTACCAGATCGTGCAATCATCACTGGGGTCCACGGCGGTTTGCGTGTAATCCTCCCAGCGCATGACGTTTTGTGCGGCTTCGCCTTCGGCTAACACGGTTTCGCGCAACGTCAACATTCCCAGCGGATCATTGGCCAATCGTCCGGCGAATCGTTGCCCGGGGAAATTCGGCGTTCCGCCGAATGAATAGCCGATCCCGATGTTGCCAAACCGGTCCATCGCCGGGCTGGGTTCCCAACGATATAACCCGTCGGGCGCATAGGTGCCTTGTTGGTGCAACTTCACGCTGCGGTCTTTGTTGATGCGGAATTCATACCAGCGCACGCCTCCGCCGCCTGCGGACGTATTCACGGAATGCGTGGCGACAATGGATTCGCGGTTGCCGATGCGGCGATACACCAACCGAGCCATGATCTTGTCGCCTTGCGAATCCAATCGCCGGTCGGTTCCCGGTTGCGGCACGCAATTCGACAACTGTCCGTCGCACAAATAGCGGTACGGAGCGACGGCGATTTTTTCCGGACCGACGGCTTTGGTATTGGCGGGGTTTTGCCAGTCCACTTTGAACTTCCAGACGTAAATGCCATCGTCTTCAAAGATGCCTTTCAACTGAGTTCCGCCCGTCGCCATCATCACATTCGGAGCGCCGGGCGGAGGCAAGGCTTTGCCATCAATGTCCGCGTTGTTCAGGAAGTTCACGCCGTCAATGATGACGCATTGTTCGCGCGCGGGTTCGCCTTTCAACATCTTGTCGCGCTCGGCAACGCACGCGTGTTTTTGAATGACGTCGTCGCCTGTGCTGGTCGGCAGGTAATACCCGTCCGGCCAAATCGCCGGGCGCGGGTAATCCGGAAACAACGGGCGCAAAAATTCATAGCGGTAATACGCGCCCATCGGGTCAGGCGTGGCGCTGACGGCGTAACACATCGAATACACGCCTTTGGTTTCCGGCGGACGCTGGCCGCGCGGTTGCGGCGGCTGATTGGGTTCCACAGGCGGAACAAATAATTTGGCGGCTGAGCCGGGCTGATTGGCCTGCCCCGGCACGCTGAACTTAGCGGGTTCGCCAGCGCGCGGCGGTTCCGGTTGATCGGGGCGCGGTTCTCCGCGACGAAACGTCGGCATGACAATCAGCCAGCGATCCGCCAATTGATCATACCGAACCACGGTGTCGCCGTTGTTGGTGGATTCGCAAGCGCCGCCGAATCCTTTGAACACGGTGTTGTTCGCCACGGGGCCATACAGCGGTTTGCCTTTCTTGTCGAAAATTGCCGTGCGCGTGTTAACAGTTTGCATCACGTGATTGGGACCGACGGCCAAACTGTTGTCGGACGGATTGCGCAATGTCGCGGCGCCTTGCGGGCCGCTGAATCCTGCGCCTAATCCGTCAAAGCTAACCGCGAGCGTTGCTGCCGGTTT
>DAOMFR010000012.1:52970-71399 GCA_035429885.1 Blastocatellia bacterium | reverse complement strand
TTGTTCGCTCACGCCAGCATTATCCGACAGCCGAACCAAACTACTCAAGACGAACTGCCATCAGCCGTCGCGCAAACGACAACTGATGGCAGTCAATTCCTCCTCCGTCTTATTCCCTAATTCTATTTGCTCAGTTTGATGAATCCGCAACACGGGATTGAATCTGCAATGAGGCTGACACGGGCGGCAGATGAATCTCCCCGGAAACTCTGGGATAGGATGGCATTTTCGGTTTCGCAACCGCCTGCAGAGACGGCAAGCGAATTTCCCCTGAAACCCTGGGATAGGACGGCATTTTCGGTTTCGCAACCGCCTGTGTGGCGGCTCCGATGAATCCAACCATAATGACGCCAATAACAATGACAAAATTCTGCCAAGCAATCACACGACTGTTTCTCATACTTTTTCCTTCCTGGGTTAAGGCGACATCAAACAGCCACAGCCACCAGATGTCAGCATGATTTCATAGCACCAATTTGGAAGGGGGAAGAGCAATATGGCATCTCGAAACACTACAAACAGGGATTATGTCGTTACGCAATGCCAGCAATGATTCAACAGCATCCACAAAACTCTACTTGTTGGCTGCGGGAGTTTCCGATTCAACCAACACTCGAAACCCAACATCGCTTGAACGAAACGTAGGCTGAATTTGCTTTCTGGCGCTCGACCGGCATTCGCCCGCCGGACTATTCCAGGCTCCGCCTCGCAATGTGCGAAGCGCAATTCCTTCATCACGAACTTGCCTATAAACCTCCAGCGAAGCAGCGGAGTCACTTTCGCGCCACGAATCCAAACACCATTCCCAAACATTTCCATGCATATCGTACAAACCAAAAGCGTTGGCAATTCCCAAACTCCCCACAGGCAGAGTTTGCTGGCGAAACATGTCTTTGGGCGCGGCAGCATAAGGAAGCTTGCCGTTATAGTTGACCCAATCCGTATCAATGGTTTCGCCAAGGCTGAATTGCCAGGTCGTTCCCGCGCGGCAGGCATATTCCCACTCCGCTTCCGTGGGCAACCGATACCGCCGCCCCGTTGCGCGAGAAAGTCGTTCACAAAATTCCACGGCATCTTCCCAAGTCACTTGCTCGACCGGACGGTTGCCGCCTTTGAAGCTGGAAGGGTCGCTCATTAACTCACGATTGACCTTTGGCAAAGCCGCTACCGCTCGCCATTGGGCCTGGGTAATTTCAAACTTGCTCAGATAAAACCCAGCGACTTTCACCGTCAATTGAGGAGTTTCCGAAGCCAGACGCTCGTGCAATTCGGAGCGGGATTCTTTGTTCAAGCCGCGCAAATAGTTCGTTTCAATCTGCTCCAAATCAATCGGGCTGTTTCCCATCATAAAAGTGCCAGCGTGGATTTCGACCATCTCAAGGTTGATTCCTCCGCTTAAAGTCTCGACATAAAATCTAGCGCGTTCCTTTCGACGCTCGCCCAATTTCCCTTTGTCATCCACTTTGATCACGTCGAATTCGTAACCGAGCAGCTCTGGCCAGACTTTGGAATTTACGGCAGCCACGGTGTCTGTCTTTTTGGCAACAGACGGGATAATGACAAAACTCAGACTCGGAATCGTCGAAGGCGGTTCCACCGGCGACGTGATTTCCGCGATCTGTTCTTTGAATTGTTCCGGCACCAACCGCGACCTTTTTCTTGATTGGGATTTTGTTTTAAGGCGAGCTGCGGATGCCACCTGGCGGCTCGGCACGATCACGACTTGCGCCATCGAACGCTCCGCCAACAAAACAAACATCAATCCCCAAACCAGAATCCCAGCCAACCCTACCTTTATAACTATCGTTCCCAGCATTATCGGTTTACTCCATGGGCAGTATTCAGATTTCACAGATTGCAAAGCATCCGACTTACTTTTTCCGGATTGAAACATCGAATACCAGCGGCTCATCTTTGTAGCGATCAGCAAGAACTTGCACGGCAACCGCAGGTTGGTTTTCTTCGGCAATGGCAACCAACGTGGGAGATTTGGGTGAACTCAGCTTACGCAGGTCTGCCAGTTGTTGCAGTTCGACTTCGTTCAATTCGTGTCCGGACTGTGAAGCCAGAAACTCCGGCAATTTCAAAGGCTCAGCCGAAAAGATCACAGTGAATGGCGCGGATTCGGCTTCGCGCGGCAACATGAACCATTGCCCACTATCAGGGAATTGGAAATCATTCCCGCCCGCGCTCCAATTCGCCGTGACTCCCGAAGCAGGCATGGGCTGTTCGGTCAGAAAAGTCTGCAACCGACCATTCTTTCCCAATGCAACCAGATACAGATAACCGCTTTGACTCGGCTTGAAATGGAACTTGAACCGGCTGCCTAAATCCAAAGGCATCATTCCCGTCGCGCGCGAGGTGATGTTTTCGGTAGACACAACCTCCAGGTAATAACTTAAAACTGCCCGGCGCATGGCTGTTGGCAGGTTCACTTCGCTGCCGCTTTTGGCAAACGAGATCATTTCCGCTGAGCCAGCAATTAACCCGGGTTTTGATTTCACATCCCTGTAAAACATGACTGTGGCCGTCAGTGTCAGCAGTATCAATGACGCCAAGGCATACCAAGCCGAGCGAGACGACCGCCGAGGCTTTTTACCTTTCCCTGCCAATTTTCCGGAACGCGTAGGCTCGGACTGCCTTAACCCATTCGAGGGCTGCTATTCAGGTTCCATCCTGTCTTCCTCCAACAGAATGATGACACTGTCTAATTCAGCGTTTTGCTGCGGCGCAGTTTCTTCAATAACCGGAACGTTGACAGACCAGTTGTCGGTGAGCGTAGCCGCACGATGAGGTTCCATTGCCGGACGTTTCAAGCAGGCATTTCGCAGAGCTTGCCTCATTTTGGATGCGGTTTGCGGGCGATCATTCGGAGTCAACGACATGGCGGACTCTATGATCTTGGCAACCGGCACGGGAACAGCCGGATTCAGCTCAGTGATCGGCTGTAACAACTCTCGTTCCCCCATCATTTCAGCCGCCATTCGCGTCATGGCGTCTGCCGGAATAACACCGGTTAAAAGATGGTAAAGAGTCGCTCCCAAGCTATAAATATCGCTTCGGACATCCGTTCCAGTGCCTCGAATCTGTTCCAGTGAGGCATAGTGTGGAGTGTACCCTTGAATGCTATGGCTGGATTTTGGCCTGCCGGTGACAACTCCTTTGGCCAAACCGAAATCGAGCAAAATCACTTCTCCGCGTGGCGTCAATTTCAAATTCTGCGGTTTGATATCCCGGTGAATAATCGCCGGTTCCTGGGAATGCAGGTACTCCAAGGCATCCAATAACTGATCCGTCCAATGCAACACCTGGGAAGTCATAAACGTGCCTTGCCCAATTGCTTTTCGCTCTTCCAGTAATCGTTCCAGGTCGTTTCCAGGGATGTATTGCATCACCAAAAACTGTTTGTCTCCGGCAAAAAAGTAATCCATCACGACTGGCAAAGCCGAATGACGTAAATGGTTCAACAACCGCGCTTCCTGCGAAAATGCCTGGCGAAATTGATCGTTACTATAGATCGTTTCTTTAACAGCCACGGCACTCCCAAACTTTCGATCTGTCGCCTGATATACCGCTCCCATGCCTCCCTGCCCAAGCAGACGCAAAATTAAGTAACGGTCTTGCAACAGCGTGTTCGGCGAAAGCATTCAATTCTCCTTCAATTTGTACGGTCAACTTGAGTTCGAAACAGGTATTTTTTTTAGATAAAGCTTGGCCAATGGGTAGCAATAGACAAACTACGACCAAAGCTTAGTCGGGCGGGCACAAACAGACAGTTACGTCCGGGGTAGTAAAAAATTTTGTGATACTTCTTGGGATGCTGGATTGGTGTGATGACATTCCCACGCTCACATCACACTACGACACAGGTAAAACGCTTGGTGAGTAAGCTGCTGTGTTATTTCGTATTTTGAGCGTCAACTTCTCGCGACGATGAAACCTTAGAAACAATCTCACGCCTAAACGAGTCGTTCAATTTGAATTGTAGCGTATTACTTAATTCAATCAGGGGATAGTAGGAGGATATGGGCGGGATGTTTATACATCGGAATGAGTGGTTATGGAAGACTTGTAACATTAAATTTCAAACTTCTCCTGGTGTTATCTCCGCCTTCTTAAAAACAAAGACTCTGCCAAGTGAATTACAACGGCAAGCGCAACTTCGCTTCACAACCTTTTCCGCCAGCGCGATTTTCCAGCGTCAGAGTTCCACCGTGGCCTTCGGCGATTTGGCGGCTGAGCGCGAGGCCGATTCCGGAACCGCCGGGTTTGGTAGTAAAAAACGGCACGAACAGGTTGGACGTGTTCGACAATCCTGGGCCTTCGTCTTCAACAGAAATTTCCAAAAAGCCATTGTTCGTGCGCCAGGCGACACTGGCTCCGCCGCCGGTTTGGGTTGCGGCATCCACGGCATTGCGAAGCAAATTAATCAGCAACTGCTCCAGTTGATCCTGATCCCCCTGAATCGTCAATTCGGGACCGGGGATCAATTCAATTTTTTTCCGGGTTTCCAGGCCGACGGATTGGCGCACCCAGATTCCAACATCCATAGGCCGCAATTCCGGACGAGGCAGTTTGGCCAGAACGGCATAAGCTGTCATAAACCGATTCAGCGATTCGGCTCGCGAAGAAATGACGGACAATCCTCTAGCCAAGTCTTCTTCTAAATCTTCTGGGCGAGGCGTGCGCGCCAGCATGTTTTCCAAACTGCGCGCGATGGATTTGATCGGAGTTAAGGAATTGTTCAATTCATGGCCGAGAACTCGCACCAATCTTTGCCAGGCCAACCGCTCTTCTTCGCGCAAGGCGCGGCTCAAATCGGCGATGACCAACAGTTGGTGAGGCTTGCCGTCTTCACGAAAACTGCTGCGTCGCATTCCCCAACGGCTGGCGACGTTGCCGATGCCGCCGGGAAAGGTTCGTTGCAAAGTTCGGGTTGGCTCGCCGTCCAGGCAATCCTGCATCCGCAATTCTTCCGCCGTTCGCCCCAGCAATTGCGCCGACGGACGATCCAACAATCGTTCAGCCGCTCGATTGACCAGCCGCAATCGCTGATCACTGTCGAAGGCGAACACGGCCAGATCTATTTCTTCCATCACACGGCGAAGCAATGCCGTCGCTTCCATCGCGCCAAGCCGTTGCGCGCGTAACGTGGAGCTTAGCGCGTTGACTTCGCGCACGACATCGCCGAGCGGATCGTCTTTGTTCACCGAACGGCCTCGGATCGAATAATCGCCTTCGCGCAACGCCGCCAGCAAGTTTGACAAGGTTTGCAGCGGCATCACCACTCGTTCGCGCAAGGCATAAGCGAAGCCCAACCAGAAACTGAGAATGAATACCGTCAGCGTCCATTGCACTTTGGGCGTGTAGTCTCCTGTCCACAACATCACCAGCGCCACCAAAGCTCCGGGGAACCCAGTGAAAAACGCCATCAACCAGACACGTTTATCAAAACTCAGCGGTTGGGACTGAAACGGGCGAGGCAGAGGTTTAACGTGGACATGCGAATCTCCGGCTTTGGTGGTGGGCGGCGGCAGGATCGAAAGCAGGTTTGGCCGGTCCGTATCCACCGGTTCGTATTCGCCAAAGATGCGCAATCCCAGAAGTTTCATAAGCCGGATCGTCCCTCATCAAGACAGCTCAGTGGCTTTTTCCTTGAGTTTTTTCTGTTCCGCCCAATGGTGCTTACATTTCAGACAAATCCACTGACGGTTGTAATGATAGGCCAGCCAACCCATCTCCAGCGAGCCACTCTTTCCCAACAGATGCCTGATTCCAAACACAATCAGCCCCACAACAACCAGCAGCCCTACTCCCAAGTCAAAATCTATATCGAACCAATACAAAAGTAACATGTAAGCAGCGGCACCCAACACAACTGCTTTCTCGCGCCACCTGCTGCCGTCAGCACCGTTGACTGATTTCGGTAAAGCCGGGCCAATGCTGCTCAAATACTCCGGGAAATCATCATCGAGCATTGCCTCTTCGACCGAACCGATTTTGCCAATCTGCGGCCCTTTGTGAGCCACAGAATTTCCGCGCCGCTTCCTCAGTTTCGAATAGTACGTTGAGTGAAATGCGTGGCGGGCTTGGCGAGTTTCAATGGCAGATTTATTGCCGCACTTCGGGCATGGTTTGATATTGAGTTGGGGAGGCTTTGCACTCAAAAGATTACAATCCGAACTTTTCCAATCGCCGATACAGCGCGCTGCGGCTCAGCCCCAAAGCTTCCGCCGCTTTGCTGACATTGCCGTCAAAGCGCGCCAGCGTCTTTTTGATCAAATAACACTCGACCTCTTCCAAGCTCATTTCTTCCAACCGGGCGGAACTTTCCGAAGATTGGTACAACCCCAGATCGCTGGCTTTGACAATGGTTCCTTGCGCCATCAACACAGCGCGTTCGATGGCGTGATCGAGTTCTCGCACATTGCCCGGCCATTTGTGATCGGTCAGAGCGCGCATAGCCGCCGCGTCGAAATCTGTCACCAGTTTTCGATAGCGCGAAGCGTTCTGTTTCAGAAAGTGCGCTGCCAGCAATGGAATGTCTTCACGGCGGTCGCGCACGGCGGGCAATCGAACTTCGACGGTATTTAAGCGAAACAGCAAATCCTGGCGGAAACGTCCTGCGATGACTTCGGCGTGCAGGTCGGCATTCGTCGCAGAGATAATTCGCACGTTGACCTTGCGAGTCTTCGACGAACCGACGCGCTCGAATTCGCCAGTTTCCAACACGCGCAACAACTTGGCTTGTTGCGGCATGGAAATGTTGGCGATTTCGTCCAGAAACAAGGTGCCTTCGTCGGCAAGCTCGAAACGGCCAACTCGGTCTGTTTTGGCGTCGGTGTATGCGCCTTTGATGTGGCCGAACAATTCGCTTTCAAACACGCCCTCGGACAATCCGCCGACATTCACCGTCACCAGCGGCTTGCTGGCTCGGTGAGAAATCGAATGCAACACGCTGGCGACGACGCCTTTGCCCGTTCCGTTTTCCCCGGTGATCAACACGTTGGCATCCGAAGGGCCGACACGAGCGATAACCTGCAACACGGGCTGCATTGACGGAGCTTCAGCAATCAGCTTGGAGCGATGCTCGCTGCGCAGCAATTGGTTTTCCGCTTCCAGTCGTTGCCCTTTGCGCAATGCCTGCCCAAGTTCAATCTGCGTTTTGAGAATGCTGATCAGCCGTTCGTTTTCCCAGGGTTTCTGCACGAAATCTCGCGCGCCGCGCCGCATGGCTTCCACCGCCAGATCAACGCTTCCCCAGGCGGTCATCACCACAACCGGCAAAGACGTGTCCATCGCCTGAAGCTGCGCCAGCAAATCCAGGCCCTCTTGCCCGGAAGTAGTGTCGCGTGTGTAGTTCAAATCAATCAGCGCAACATCAAAATCGCGCGTTTCAATCGCCGACATGATTTGCGCTGGCGAAGCAGCCGTTTCTGTCTGAAAGCCTTCGCTTTTCAGCAACAGGCGCAACGCTTCCAGCACATCGGGTTGGTCATCGGCAATCAAAATTCTGGGAAATGAGTTCGAGCTTTTCATAACTACCAATCAAGTAACACGTGAGGGACAGAAATCAAAAGGCAAATACTGAAAGTCAAAACTTAATCGATCAGCACTTTTCGTTTTTGATGCTTGATTTACTCTTTGACCAACCAGCCATCGGCCAAATTGATGACTCGATTGCCATAGGTCGCGTTCACTTCCGAATGCGTGACCTGCACAATGGTCGTGCCTTCATTGTTCAGCCGTTTGAACAATTCCATGATTTCTTTGCCTTGGCTTGAATGCAGATTGCCGGTCGGTTCGTCCGCCAGAATGATTCTGGGACTGGCAATGACGGCGCGAGCAACACCGACCAATTGCTGCTGGCCACCGGAAAGCTGATTGGGATACAAATCTTTTTTGCCGACGATGTTGAACTTGTCCAGAACGTCCGCGACGATCGCTTCGCGTTCGGCTTTTTTGATGTCGCGATACGACAACGGAATTTCCAGGTTTTCGTAGACCGTCAGATGATCCAGCAAGTGATAACTCTGGAAGACAAACCCGATGTTGCGGTTGCGCACATCGGCCCGGTCTTTCGGTTTCATCTTGTGAATGGCGTGCTCACCGAAGTAAAACTCGCCTTCCCAACCGGCGTCGTGCATTCCCAGAATGTGCAGCAACGTGGATTTGCCAGCGCCACTCGGCCCCATGATCGAGATGAACTCGCCTTCCTTGATCTCCAACGAAACTCGGCGCAAGACGTAATACTTCTGCAAACCTTGTGGGTAATATTTTTCGACATTTTCCAAACGAATCATTATTCAAACTCCATTATTCGCACCTGAGCGCAATCATCGGATCTACTTTTGACGCCCGTCTGGCAGGAATCAAACACGCCAGCAACACAACTGCCGCCAGCAACACCGAAACTCCGGCATAAGCCACGGCGTCGGTCGAACTGACCTCAAACAGCAGTTTCGTCAGCAACCGCGAAAGTGCAAACGACGCAATCAATCCGATGCCAATGCCAATTCCAGCCAATCGCATTCCCTGGCCGATGACCATTCGCAACACGTCTGCGCGTTGCGCGCCAAGCGCCAGCCGAATGCCGATTTCCTGAGTTCGTTGCGTCACGACATAATTCATCACGCCGTAAATCCCAACCACAGCCAGAACAATCGCCAGACCAGCAAACACCAACAGCAACATGGCGATCAATCGTTGCGGAGCAATCGAACGCGCAACCATCGTTTCCAAAGCCAAAGCTCGCCGAATCGGCTGATCGGGATCAATGCTTGCGACTACCTGCCGTATGGCATTGGTCAAATTTTCCGGCTTCGAGGCTCCTCGCACAACTAGCGTCATTCCGGAACTGGGCATTTGCGCCGCCGGAACGTATACCTCCGGGTTAAATTCGGCGGTCAGTTCCAGCAATTTGATATTGCCGATGATGCCAACGATTTCTCGCGAAACCGGTTTACCGTAAAGCTTTTCCTCTTGAGGAGAGCCGATGGTCAGATGTCTTCCAATCGGATTTTCGCCCGGCCAATATAACTGCGCCAACTTTTCGTTGATGATCACCACGCCGGGGCTGGTGCGAACATCTGCGTCGGTGAAATCTCGCCCGGCGCGAATCGGAATGCCCATCGTTTTGAAATAGTCGGAGCTGATTTCGTGATTGTCAGCATTCGGCGGATCGCTATCCGGCGACGTAGGCCGTCCGTCAATGTTAAACGACGTCGCGCCACGGCCATTGTTAAACGGCAAGTTCGTTGTCACTGCGGCGCCTTCTACCCCAGGCATCGCCCGAACACTTTCTAACGCTCGGCGGAAAAAATCCGCTTGTTGCCACTCATCTTTGTATTTGGCGCGCGGCAAACTGACGTCGGCCTTAACCACATTTTCGGCGCGGAAGCCCGGATTGACTTCCAGCAGCTTCCAGAAACTTTTCAGCAATAATCCCGCCGTCACCAGCAACACCAGCGAAGCGGCGATTTCCAACACGACCAACCCGTTGCGAATCAATGTCAGTTTCGCCGACCCGGAAGCCGAGCGCGTGGATTCGCGCATGGCCTGGCTCAGATTGGTTTTGGTCAACTGCCACGCGGGCAAGGCTCCGAATACGATTCCGGTGATCACCGACATCAGCATCGTGAAGCCGACAACGATTCGATCAATCGAAATATCTTTGGGATTCGAAATTGTGTCGGGATTGATTTTGGTCAGCCATTCAACGCCAAACGAGGCCAACAGCAACCCAAAGATTCCGCCGAGCAATCCGAGCATCAGGCTTTCGCTGAGCATCAATCGAATCAAATTCCAGCGAGACGCTCCGAGCGCAGCGCGGACGGAAATTTCTTTCCAGCGAACCGTCGCGCGCCCTAACAGCAAACTCGCCACGTTGACGCAGGCGATCAGCAACACCAAAACAACCGCGCCAAACAAAATCCATAACGGGCGTTCGACGTCGCCAAGCCGCTCTTCACGAAACGACACCAGACTGAATCCAAGATCGCGCTCTTGTTGAGGAAATTCGCGCGTGATTTGCTGAGCAACGGAAAGAATTTCCGCCTGAGCCTGTTCGTAACTGAGGCCCGGTTTTAACCGCACCATCAATTGCAAAAACGAGGTTCCGCGCTGGTACTTGGACAAATCTAAAGCCAGCGGTTTCCACGCTTCAATTCCGTTGGTAGGAAAGTTGAAAGTTTGCGGCATGATGCCAATCACCGTGTGAGCTTCGCCGTTGAGTTGAATGTCCTGGCCGACAATCTCCTTCCCTGCAAACCTGCGCTGCCACAACCCGTAACTAAGAACGACGACACGATTTTTGCCCGGCACGTCTTCTTCGGCAGTGAACCAGCGCCCGCGCAACGGCTGAACTCCGCTGACCTTTCCGAAATCCGCCGAAGCGTTGATGCAACTCAACGATTCCGGATTGCCGCCACCTGTCAGGGCAGCGCTGGCGTATTGAAACGCCGCGCTGCTTTCAAAACTCTGATTGCGCGTTCGCAAATCCACGAAGTTATGCGGCGAAACAGAAAAATGTCCTTTTCCGCCTGCATCGCTGCCCCAGACATAAGCAATCCGTTCGAAGTTCGGATAAGGCATCGGGCGCAACAGCAAGGCGTTGACGACGCTGAACACTGCCGCATTCGCGCCGATGCCCAGCGCCAGCGTTAGCACGGCAATCAAGGTATAGCCGGGATTTTTCCACAGCATCCGGCATCCGTATCGCAAATCTCTCAAAACGTTTTCCATGGTTCCTCCCAATTCTCCTATTCGTACCGAAGCGCAATCATCGGATCCACTTTGGCGGCTTTGCTGGCGGGGATAAAACAGGCCAGCAACACCACCAATCCCAGCACGAGCGAAACGCCGATAAAGGCGACGGCATCCGTGGCGCTGACGCCATACAGCAGATTCGACAACAACCGAGTCAAAGCCAATGCCGCTGCCAGACCAATTGCCATTCCAGTTGCCGCCAGTTTCATTCCCTGTTGCAACATCATGCGCAACACATCTCTGCGCTGAGCCCCCAACGCCATGCGGATGCCGACTTCGCGCGTGCGTTGAGCCACCGAATACGACATCACTCCATAAATGCCAATCGCCGCCAACGTCAGAGCTAGCAAGCCAAACGCCGTCAGCATAGAGGCAACAGCGCGCGCCGGAAAAAGCGAAAGCTTCATGTGATCGGTCAGAGTTTTGGCGTCGGTAACAGGCAGATTCGGATCAAGATTGCGGAACTCCTGGCGAATGGCGGCGACCATTGTTTCCGGCCTGACGGTGGTCCGAACAATCAGTGTGTTGAACGACAATTGGCTGCCAATCGGAAACCAGACGAAGGCACGCTGGTCTTCGCCAATGCTCCAGTATTTGCCGTCTTTGGCGATTCCGGCAATTTGCCAGTAATCACTGTTGGGTCTGGTTTTGAAGCGCTTGCCCAACGCATTTTCGTTGGGGTTGGCTCCGGGAAAGAATTTGCGCGCAAAGGTTTCGTTGACGACCACCGAGCGCGTTTTGCCATCCTGATCCAGCTCGTTCAAATCGCGTCCGGCCAGAATCGGCGTGCCGATGGATTCAAAATACTTCAGCCCAACGCTGGCATTCATCGCGTTCGGAGCATTGGCGCCGCGTTCTTCAGGGGCGCCTTCAATCAGAACGCTGGTGCCGTTGTAATTCATGCTGAGCGGCATGAAGTCCGTGACCGAAGCTGAATGCACCCCCGGCAATGCTTCAATCCGATTCAGTAGTTGTTTGCGAAGCTGTGTTCCGTTATCGGTTTGATACCCCTGCAAACTGAGGTCGAAATTCATGATCACAGCATTTTCGGGATTAAAGCCGGGATTCATTCCTCGCAATTGTTGCAACGCGCGCAAAGTCAGGCCAGCGGCCATCAGCAACAACAGCGAAACGGCGATCTGTGCCACGACCAGCGAATTTCTCAACCACGAACGGCGCATGCCCGATTGTGAAGCCACGTCCTTCAGCGCCGAAACCAGATCGGGTTTTGTGGCCTGCAACGCCGGAACCAGTCCAAACAGAACGCCAGTGACGATTGAAACAATCATTGAAAAAAACAGCACTCGCCAATCCACATGCAATTCAATCGTGATTGGAATATCTCCCGGCGGCTTCAACCCCATCACCAGGTCAATAATCCAACCGGCTAACAAAATTCCTCCCAATCCGCCAACCACTGCCAGCATCACGCTTTCGGTCAAAAGCTGGCGGATGATGCGCACGCGGCTGGCGCCAATGGAAAGCCGAATGGCAATTTCCTTGCTGCGTTCTGTCGCGCGCGCCAGCAATAGATTCGCCAGATTGGTGCAGGCAATCAGCAACACCAGCGCAACCAACCCCATCAAGGCAGCGGAAACGCCGAGCATGCCGTTCCGTATTTGCGGCAGGACGAATCCCGGCGGCGTGATCTGAATCTTAAAGCCTTCGTTTTCGTTGGGATAATCTTTGGCGAGTTGAGCCGCCAGCATATTTAACGAAGCCTCGGCCTGTGTGGGGCTGACGCCTGGCTTCAATCGCCCGACACAGAACAGATTTTGATTCCCACGGTTGTCCAGCCAGTCGGCTTCCGGCTCAATCCAACGCTGCATCGCAAAGGGGACGTAAACTTCCGGCGTGTAAATGACTTCCGTGCCTTTGAACCCGGTGGGAGCGACGCCAATGATTTTGAACTTCTTGCCGTTAATCAGAAGCTCGCTATCCACAATGGACCGGTCGCCGCCGAACCGCGTTTGCCAAAGCGAATGACTGATGACCGCAACCGGATGCGTTAGTCGAGTGTTATCTTCTTCCGGCAAAAACATCCGCCCAAGCACGGGCTTCACGCCTAACACATCGAAGTAATTGCCCGAAACTTGATACCCCCAGACTTTCTCATTGCGACCGTTGCGACTGAGGCTCATCGGCGAAAAACGGTAAGCCAGCAGCCCTGATAAGACTTCGTTGCGGTCGCGGAAATCTTTGTAGTTTGGATATGAGTGAACGAACATATCGCCATCGCTCTTGACTGCCGCAACAGAAACAATCTGGTCAGGATTCGACACCGGCAAAGGCCGAAACAAAATCATGTTGACCAGGCTGAAAATTGCTGTGTTCGCTCCAATCCCCAGTGCCAATGAAAGGATTGCCACGATGGAAAAGCCCGGGCTTTTTACCAAGCGGCGAAATCCGAATCGAACATCCTGAAGTAAAGTCTCCATATAGCTCCTCTGTTGGCTAAAAGTTCATCATTCAGTTCGCAAATCAGCCGACTCACAATCCAAATTGCGTGCCTGTACCTAAGTTTAAGTAAATCCTGTAATCAGTGGGGTTGCGTAAGCTGTGGGTGGGCGAAGACAGGTTTGTTCGTCCGAATGCGGGAAGATTTAATCCCGAATTCGGACAAAATAAAGCTCAACAAAAAGAATTCAGGAGCTGAGGGCCAATTCTTACTGCCGCAGATCATCCTGCAAACGCTTCTTGGCCAAGTGGTAGATTTCCAAATCCACTGCCGCTAACTTCTCAATCTTTTGGCGCAATGACGGGTCCAGAGATTCGCGGATGGAACGTTTCTCCGTGATATTTTTCGTATGGCGATCCAGATCAGCGGGCATTTCCCATCCCGCTTTGCGGCAAGTAACAGCCACGGTGTCGGCAAAACTTTCGACCGTTCCGACGACATCAATCTTGTCAAAGCGTGGTTGGGCCAGTTGAAAAATCTGTTCGTCCGACAGATCGCTCAGCAAATACGGCGTGGATTGTGCCAACTGGCGCGATTGCGGATTGCGCAACAACGCTGCGATTACAGGAGCTTCGGTGCTGTCCAAAAACTCTGAGAGCGGGCGCCGCACAGCCACTTTCCAAAGCTGAATAAACGCATTGATGTCCGGGTCTTCCACGCTAAATTTCGGGTCGTTATCAAACACCTGGTTCAAGTATTCATACACGGAACAAAGCCGATCCACCGGATGCCGAAAAATGGCGATGACAAACGGGTTGTTTAGATGAAAGCATAGTTCGTAACCGATGTGCCCTGTGATCAGTTTGTATTTGGCCAGCTGATCCATCGGCTGTTTCCGAATCGTTTCCCAATACTCACCCACCAGAGTTTCGGCGGGATCAAAGTGGTCGCATAAAAAACTGGTAAACGACATGCCTGCCGTTTTGGGGATATGAAGAAAAAAGAATTGCTGCATGAATGATCAATCGTCCTGACAAATGAAGTTTAGGATATTCAACCGACAAAAAGCTCTGCCAACAAGTTGGCCCAGGCATCCAGTTCCTGTTCCGGCAAAAAATTCCCCGCCAGATTTTGGCCAGACAATTTCAACTCGGCCAAAAAGTTGTCGTCCGTTTCGGCTCGATATAACAGTTGAGTCAATTGTTTGGTGTCGCCGGATTCAAAATAGCCTGAATAGGTTTCGCCCAGCAAACCAACATTCCCGGGCACACGCGAAGCAATGACCGGAACTCCTGCGGCAATGGCTTCAGAAACCGCGTTGGCTCCGCCTTCCATGCGCGAAGAGTTTACGCAAAGGTGGCTGCTTCGCAGAATTTCCGCAACACGTTTTGGTGATTGCTCGCCGAGCCAGTGATACCGCGGATTCAAATGCATTTCGCGCCTGGCTCCAACAGCAAAGCGTTCACTCAAGGCTTTGCCCAACTGAACGATTTGAATGCGCGAGCTTTTCGGCAACAATCGCGAAGCCATTGCCGCGCGAAACGGATCTTTGACTTCGCGCAAATGCCCAATGACGCAAACTCTAAACCCCGAAACCTGGGGCTTTGGATTTGCAATTTGAAACGACTCGACTGATTGATGAATGACTCGCGTTTTGTGGTGAAGCCTTTCCGGAAGCTCGTCCAGCGCTTTTGACTGCAAGACAATCAGTCGCGTCGCCATTTCCAACGACATTTGCGCCTGACGGCTGCGACGCAAATCGCGATACAGATCCGTTCCAGTCAACGCGACGATCAATGGACGGCGTGGATGCAGCCGGTAAAACCGATTGATCGAATCGTAGCTGCGTTTGGCGTGCAGCGCGACTAAGACATCAAAAGGCTGGTCAGAATACGTTTCCGCAATGATGACGCGATGCCCTAGTCGCCGCAAAAACTTCGCCCAACGCAGCGCCGTTCTGCGGTTGCCGTGCAAGGAACTGGGCGGGGCAGGCGTAATAATTCCAATTCTCATAGAGCGCATGTCCGAAATCCCGCCCAAACATCCCGGCGATCAGGTTTATAAAAATTGCGATAGCCGTTGCGAATCAGCCGCGATCTCGTCGCCCAGCAACCGCCGCGCAACACTTTGTGATCGCCAAACCATGGCGCGGAATATTCCTTGTAAGGACCCGGCGCGAATCCGGCAAAAGGCGCAAACTCTGTCGCCGTCCATTCCCACACATTGCCGATCATCTGACGAATGCCGAACGCGCTGTCTCCCGTAGGCAACGCATCCACCGGCAGTAAGCCTCCAGCGTGCCAATCCAGGTTTGCGCGTTCCGGCGTCGGATCATCCTCGCCCCAGGGAAATCTGTGTTTGCCACCTCCCGCCGCAGCAAATTCCCATTCCGCTTCAGTGGGCAATCTGCGCCCAGCCCAACGGCAATATGCATTAACTTCAAACCAGTTGACGTGCAACACGGGCAAATCAGCTTCGAGCCGATTCCAGCGCTGGAACACGCGTCGCTGCCATTCGCCATCAGTTTTCCGCCAGTACAGAGGATGCTGCGCGCCGACACGTTCGCGCCATTGCCAGCCTTCTTCGCACCAAAACTCTTTGCGGCGATACCCGCCGTCTTCCACAAACGCCAGAAATTCCGCGTTGCGGGTCGCCGTGCGCGCCATCGCAAACGGAGCCACCGTGACTTCGTGCGCTCGCAATTCGTTATCGAACACAAACCCGGCATCCAGTTCACTGCCCAGCCGAAACACTCCGCCAGAAATGACCGCATCTCCCAATCCTTCCGCTTCTGTTTCTCGCCGTCTCTCCGTCCCGCCCTTTCTTATTTCCAAAAGAGGCGCGTCATACCCAAGCGTTTGCCGCGTGTAGGTAATGGCTTCGTTGTGCATGTCTTCGTGCAGCAGCGACAGATGCAAAAAGTAATTGTCGTCGTAACCGTCAGCGTCGGGCGAAGCCGGGTGTGTCAACACCTGTTCGCACACGCGATCCAGAATGCGCTGCATGTAGTCAAGCGTCGTGTGTTTCGATGGCAACGGCAATTCCCAGCGCGTGTCGTGATGAACTCGCGCGGAATCGTAAAGCTTGTCGGGATCCAAATGGGCGGCAGGCGTGATCGGGTCGCAACCTCGTTGATGGCGCAGCAACCAGAATTCCTGAAAATAAGCGACGTGCGCGATTTCCCAGCGCAACGGATTCACGATGGGCAACAGCGGCCCGATCATTTGCTGGTCGTCCAAATCGCAGACCAATTCCAGCAATCGCGCGCGGGCTTCGTGCAAATGTTCAACCAGTTGTTCGGTAGTCAGTTCAGAATGGACGACATTCATGGCGAGAGGATTTTCAACGCAAAGGCGCGAAGACGCAAAGCATCACGAACTTAGAGTCAGCACCGCGACCGGCAGGGAGCGAGGCAGAGTTGTTCGCTCCCTGCCGGTCGCGGTACTGAGTTACAGCGACTTGGCGCACCGAAAGCCCGAAATCATCCAGCGTTCCGGCGGATTGAAAAAGTTACGATAGGTCGAACGGATGTGAATGCGCGGCGTGGCAAAAGAACCTCCGCGCAGAACTTTCTGGCCGACAAACCATTTGTCGTTGTATTCGTTGAACTCGGTTTGGAATCCCGGATACGGCGCGTAATCGGAACTCGTCCATTCCCACACATCGCCAATCATTTGGTGGCAGCCATAAACACTTTTGCCGTTCGGATACGCTCCCACCGGCGCAACTCCCCACAACTGATTGTCGAACAAGTTGGCGTGAAACGATTCCGGCGCAGAGTTTCCCCAAGGAAAACTCTGTTTGGTTTGCGTTGTCGAATCGAAGCAGGCGGCTTTTTCCCATTCGGCTTCGGTGGGCAATCGTTTGCCTGCCCATTTGGCAAACGCGGCGGCTTCAAAATAACTGACATGCGTCACCGGTTCAGCGGCTTTTGTCGTGGCTGGATGCAAACCGTGAAAATCACGGATCATCCAGTTGCCGTCGTGCAGTTCCCAATACAGCGGAGCCTGCCACTGTTCGCGATGGACGGCTTCCCACCCGGTCGAAAGCCACCAGCGATAATCGCTGTACACGCCGCTTTCGATGAATGCCAAATATTCGCCGACGCTGACCGGCGCGCGGTCCAGCGCAAAATCCTGCAAGAACACCGTGTGCTGCGGCTTTTCGTTGTCCCAGGCGAACTCTTCGCCAGCGTAACCCAGCGGGAACAAACCGCCTTCAATCTCAACCATTCCGCTGACTTGCTCCGTGGCGACAAGCGCAACGGACGGCGGCGCGTCGTACACATCGCACAGCAAATGTTTGATGTCATACACCAGCAATTCCTGATGCTGGATTTCATGCTCCAAGCCCAACCGCACCAGCTTCAGCAACTCCGCCGCATCTTCGCGCCCGTCAACCTGTTCCAGAAACGTCAGCATTTGGGCGTCAACGTGCTGGCGATAGCGGATGGTATCTCGTACCGTCGGGCGCGATTTGGTTCCACGCTTTGCGCGCTCAATGCGTTTGCCGAAGCCTTCGTAATAGGAGTTGAAGTAAAACAAATAATCTTCGTCGAAGACTTTGTAGCCAGGCTGAGACGTTTGCAGCAACGTTTCAAAAAACCAGCTTGTGTGGCCAATGTGCCAGCGCGGCGGAGACATAAACTCAGCGGTTTGGACGACGTAATCTTCGATTTCCAGCGGCGCGACGATTTGCATCGTTTGCTGGCGAACTTGCTGGAACAGTTGGATGGTTGAGTCAGCAGCTTTGATTTTCGTGTTTGTCGTTTGAGCAGTTGGCATCTATTCCCTCTTCTTTCCCAGGAAGTGCCACGAAGGTACGCGAAGTTTTGAAACTGCTCAGCTCTCGCCGCTCTAGCGGCGGTTGAGTTTAGCCGTGGGTTTTCAACCCACGGAAGAGGCGAGATTCCTCTTCTTGCTCTCCCCGGCGTTGAAACGCCGGGCTAAAGTCAGCCGCCGCGATGCGGCGAAGAACAGACAATACAGCTTCGATCTGTTCCCATTGCTTTGCGCGACTTCGTGCGTAGATTAGTCAAAGATTCAACAAATTATTCAGCGATTCGGCCAGCGTCGGATGCGCGAAGGTCGCATCACGCAACGCCGTGTACGGCAATTTGCCCATCATCGCGATTTCCATTATGGACATAATTTCGCCGCCTTCGATGCCCAGCACCGTGAAGCCCAGAATCTGGTTCGAGTCGGCGTCAATCACCGCTTTCATAAAGCCGCGCGTTTCGCTCATTTCGATGGCGCGAGCCACGT
>DAOMFR010000012.1:50235-52870 GCA_035429885.1 Blastocatellia bacterium | reverse complement strand
ATCACCGCTTTCATAAAGCCGCGCGTTTCGCTCATTTCGATGGCGCGAGCCACGTATGCCATTGGCATTTTCGCAATTTTGACGTTCAAGCCTTTTGCTTTGGCCTCGCTTTCGCTCACACCAACGCGGGCAAGTTGCGGATCAATGAAGACCGTGTACGGCACGAAGCGGTCGGTGATGGTGGCGTTTCCGCCTTCGAGCAGGTTGGTTTTGACGATGCGGTAATCGTCGTAGCTGATGTGCGTGAATTGCGGCCCGCCTTTGACATCGCCAAGCGCGTAAATTCCGGCGACGTTGGTTTCCAGCTTGGCGTTGGTTTTGATGAAACCGGCCTTGTCGGTTTCAACTCCGGCGGCAGCCAAATTGAGCGCGTCGGAATTCGGCGTCCGGCCAGCAGCAGCAAGCAAATGAGAGCCTATGATTGTGTGTTCGCCTTCGGCAGTTTTTACGGTGAGGTGAATTTTGCCTTCATCGCCTCGCTCTAATTTCATCGCCGAAGTATTCAGCAACACTTCGATGCCGTCTTCGCTCAGAATTTTGGCGACTTCGTCGGCGACATCCTGATCTTCGCGGCCCAGCAACTGCGCCGCTCGCTGGACAATTGTCACGCGCGAACCGAAGCGACGAAACATCTGGCCGAATTCCAGGCCGATGTATCCCCCGCCGAGCACCAGCAAATGCTCCGGCAATTCGTCCAGCTCCATAATCGAACTGGAATCCAGAATCGGAACGTGTTCGCTGCCTGCGATGCCTGGATCAGCCGGGCGGCAACCGACGTTGATGAAGATTTTCGGCGCGCGGAGTTCGCGAGTTCTCCCGTCGTTTAGTTTAATCCCAACTGTGTATGCACTGGTGAAGCTGGCTTCTCCAAAGATCAATTCCAAGTTTTCGGCTCGTTCCAGCGAGCTTTGGCCACCATTCCGAAAACTATCCACGACAGTTTGTTTGCGATGGCGAATTTCGGAGAGGTTGACTGTCAGATTCTCAGCGTGAATGCCGTAATCGGCGGAACGTCTGGCCAGATAAGCAACGCGAGCGCTGGCGACCATCGTTTTCGTCGGCGTGCAGCCAACGTTGACACAAGTTCCACCGACATGCAGTCGCTCAACGACTGCGGTCTCCCATCCGGCTGCGGCCAGCGCAACGGCAAGCGGTTTTCCACCTTGGCCCGTGCCAATAACGATGGCGTCAAAATCTATTGGGTTGGGCATGACACCTCCTTCGTTCAAGCCTGTCATAAAGGATAACGGAACAGACGGAAATACTGAAAAAAACGGAAAGAGCCTCACTGCTCAAATTGCTTCCGTCTATTCCGTTATTTCCGTATGTTCCGTTATCTTCTTCCCTGTTACAACTTGAGTGTTGCTTGCGACAAAATGCCAGGCAGGCCGCGTAATATTCCCGTTTCATTAACGACCAATCGCAAATAAATCGCGTTCGCCGCGCACGAACATCATCTTGCCTGAAATGGCCGGAGTCGCCATCAGCAATTGGCCGATGCTGTTTTTGCCGAGCAGTTCAAATTTGTCGCCGGCTTTGACGACGAAGATGTCGCCGTCTTCGCTGGGCAGATAAATCTTGCCGTCCGAAGCGACTGGTGAACCGCTGAAGCCGCTGCCTTGATGAGGAATGCGCGCTTGATACTTTTCTTCGCCGGTCGCCAGATCGAAGCAGGTGAAGATGCCTTCGTTTTTCAGCACGTACAGCAATCCCTGATAAATCAGTGGCGTCGGCATGTACGAACCGATTTTCTGACGGCTCCAGGCGATGTTCGGGCTGGAGGTTTTGTCTTTGGGGAGGGTGATGTCGCCGCTGGCTCCAGCGCGAACGACGAAAACCGGCGCGTTCGGACGCCGTCCGCTGGCGACGACAATCAAATCGCCGGAAAAGATGGGCGTCGGCGCAGTGATGTTCGAACTGTCGCCCAGCCGCCACAGCTCTTTGCCGGTGTCAGGATCGTTGCCGCGAATGAAGTTCGGCGCGTTGGTAATCAGTTCCGTGCGAGCTTTGCCGGTGTACACCGTCGGCGTCGCCCACGAAGGCATTTCGGTGCGGTCGGCTTTCCAGACGGTTTCGCCGGTTTTGATGTTCACGGCCATCAGGAAATCTTCTTTGGACGTGTCGCACTGCACGATGACCAAATCTTTATAAATGATCGGCGAACTGGCCGTGCCCCATTCGTATTCCGGCAAATCGTATGCGCCGACATCCAATCGCCCCAGGTCTTTTTTCCACATCAGCTTGCCGTTCAGATCGAAGGCGTAAAGCCCTTGCGAGCCGAAAAACGCGACCACGTAGCGGCCATCGGTCGCAGGCGAAGAGCTGGCGTACGTGGATTTGACGTGGCGCTTTTCCAGCGGAGCGCCTTCGTATGCGACTCTGTCCCAGAGAATTTTGCCGGTCTTTTTGTCCAGGCAGAACACTTTCCACTGGTGTACGGATTTGTCATCCGAAGCATCGCCCGCGCCGTACAACCCGGGTTTGAACGTGGCTTTGTCCTTGCTGCTAATGGCCGAAGTCACAAACAACTTGTCTTCCCAAATGACTGGGCTGGAATGCGCCAAGCCGGGAATGCGGACTTTCCATTTGATCGCTGTTCCCTTTTCGCCATCCCAGACTTCAGGCAGGTTTTGGC
>DAOMFR010000012.1:36607-50135 GCA_035429885.1 Blastocatellia bacterium | reverse complement strand
ATGGAAATCAGCATGCCTCCGGCGGTTTGGGGATCGAACAGCAGGCTGGCCATTTCTTTGGTGATGTCGGTGTTCAGCAAAAAGTCGTTGCCGACATATTCGCGGTTGGTTTTGTCGCCTTGGGTCAGCATCTTGCGCCGAGCCATTTCCAGCGCACCGTCAATCAGCGGAATTTGTTTGGAGTTGAGTTCTATCGTCACACCGCTGCCTTTGGCGACTTCCCAGGCGTGGCCCATCAACCCAAATCCCGTGATGTCCGTGGCACCGCGCACGCCGAATTCGCGCATGGCTTCGGCGGCCTTGCGACCGGCGGTCAGCATGACTTTGACGGAAGCTTCGGCCATCTCTTTCGTCGCTTTGCCGAATTTGATGCCCGTGGAAATGACTCCGGTGCCGATGGGTTTGGTCAGAATCAATATGTCACCGGGTTTGGCTCCGGCGTTGGCGGCAACTTCGTCGGGATGAATGATGCCCGTCACGGAATAGCCAAACATGATTTCGTTGCTCTGCACGCTGTGACCGCCCACCAGCGTCACGCCGTTTTCGATCAGGATGGACAGGCCTCCGCGCATAATTTCGGCCAGGATTTCAAAGTCCACGCCCTTTTTGGGAAACGCGGTGATGGCCATCGCCGTGATCGGAGTTCCGCCCATCGCCCACACATCGTTGATCGAATTCAGCGCGGCAATCCGTCCGTAATCAAACGGGTCATCTACAATCGGCGTGAAAAAATCCAGGGTTTGAACGACCGCCAAATCATCGCGCAGTTTATACACTGCGGCATCGTCGGCGGTGTCGAAGCCAACTAGCAGATTCGGGTTATGCGGCTGGCGCGGTAAGCTGCCCAGAACCTGGGCAAGTGTGCTCGGCGAGAGCTTTGACGCTCAACCAGCGCAATCAACCATTTGTGTCAGTCGTTTTGCCATAACTTTAACGAGACTGGGGGACGGGAAGACTTGGCGACAGGGCGAAAAATTCTCCCAGCCCCCCGCTCTCCCAGTCCCCCAATCGGTTTTATTCTTCAGATTTGCTGCCGCGTTTCGCCGGAGCAGGTTTTTCCGGCGCAGCGTCGGCAATCGGAGCCGCCGGAACCAGCTTGCCGATGCCGAGCGCGGCTCGGACTTCGGCTTCGACTCTGTCGCAGAGTTCCTTGTTGTCCTTCAAGGTGTTCTTGGCGTTTTCGCGGCCTTGTCCCAGCCGCTCGCCACGGTAAGAAAACCACGCGCCGGATTTTTCGACGACTTTGTTTTCAACGCCGATGTCAATCAGTTCGCCGTACTTCGAAATGCCTTCGCCGTACATGATGTCGAACTCGGCCTCGCGGAACGGCGGCGCGACTTTGTTTTTGACGATTTTGACTTTGGTGCGATTGCCGATGATCGAATCACCGTCTTTGATTTGCGTGATACGGCGAATATCAATGCGAGCCGAGGAGTAAAACTTCAGCGCGCGTCCGCCGGTCGTCGTTTCCGGCGACCCAAACATCACACCGATCTTTTCGCGGATTTGGTTGATGAAGATCAAACAGGTATTGGATTTGTTGACGACAGCGGTCAGTTTGCGGAGCGCCTGGGACATCAAGCGCGCTTGCAAGCCCGGCAAGCTGTCCCCCATTTCGCCTTCAAGTTCGGCGCGCGGAGTCAACGCAGCGACCGAATCTACGACGAGCACATCCACTGCGTTTGACCGCACCAGAGATTCAGTGATTTCCAGTGCCTGTTCGCCGGAGTCCGGTTGAGAGACAAACAGGTTGTTAATGTCCACGCCTAGTTTTTGGGCGTAAATCGCATCCAGCGCGTGTTCTGCGTCAACGTAAGCCGCAATGCCTCCGGCCTTTTGCGCTTCGGCGACGATGTGCAACGCCAGCGTCGTTTTACCAGAGCTTTCCGGGCCGAAGACTTCGATGATTCTTCCGCACGGCACACCGCCAACTCCCAACGCAGCGTCAATGCCGATGCTGGAAGTGGAGATAACCGGAATGTCTTCGGTTCCGTGATCGCCCAGACGCATCACAGTGCCTTTGCCGAATTGCTTTTCCAGATTTGCCAGAGCCGCTTCGACGGCTTTCATCTTCTCGTTCTTTTCAATTGCCATGTTTATTAACCCTTTTCGATTAAACGATCCCCGAGCATTGAACTTCACAAAGTTCAATCAACGGCGATTCGGTTGACGCCATACCCGCTAAATTGTTACCCGTCTGATTTTTGCCTGCTTCGGCAACTGACCTGACCATTTGAACCGTTCAGTTTGACGACTGAGCATAATGGATTATAGCCGTTCGGCAAAGGCTCGCCAACCGGGTTCCCCGCTGATGGAAAAATTCTCTTTCGTTGAAACTTTCGTCCCTTAGCCGCCACTCACCGGCAACACAAAATTTGGAGTGCTGCGCATTTGGCGCAGCTTTGGTCATCGTCTTCAACGCTGAAGTCTCAAACGATGGCCAAGGTTACGCCGAGAGCGTAATGCTTTAAGAAACTCGAAAGGAACGGTACAAACTTATGAGCAAGCATATTCTTCGATGGATAACACTCAGCGCATTGTTGGCGCTGACAGGATTGACAGTCGCAGCGCAAGACTTTCAGCGCAATTACAATCTGGCTCCCGGCGGATCGGTTAGCGTGCGCAATATCTCCGGCGATGTGATCGTGACTGGTTATGACGGTCAGGCAATTATCGTCACCGGCGTGAAATCAGGCCGCGATCGCGACAAAGTTAGCTTCGATGACCGGACCACCGGCAGCGCAGTGGACGTTCGCGTGGATTACCCAGACCGTTGCGAAGATTGCCACGTAGACGTGCGCTTTGAAGTCAAAGTGCCGCGTAATGTCAGTTTCAAATTCAACTCGTTTTCCAGCGTCAGCGGCAATGTCACGGTTACCGGAGTCACCGGCGAACTGTCCGCCAGAACTGTCAGCGGAGAAACCACCGTCAACAACGTCAACGGTTCAGTCAACGCCAGTTCCGTCAGCGGCGATGTTCACGTCGGCAAAGTCGAAGGCACTGTCAGCGCCAAATCCACCAGCGGCAATGTTCAGGTCGAAATTATCTCTTTGGAGGGCGGGGCAGGTGCGATGGAATTTGCGTCGGTTAGCGGCGATGTCACCGTCAAGCTGCCTGGCAATCTGGATGCGGAAGTGAAGCTGTCTTCGCTAAGCGGGCGTCTGAAAACCGACTTCCCGTTGGCCATCGAAGAGTCCAAGTACGGCACAGGCCGCAAAGCTGCAGGCCGTTTGGGCAACGGTTCCCGTAACCTGAAAATTTCCACGGTGTCCGGCGACGTCAGCCTGTTGCGGATGTAATTGGAAATCCAAAGACCAATCTCAAAAAACAAAAGGCAAAAGTGAGAGTTGCGAGACTTCACTTTTGCCTTTTGAATTTTTGCCGTTTGAGATCTTCACCGTGGGTCTTCGGTTACTTTTCCCTTTTTGCCTTTCCTCGGCTCTTCTTGTTTGGCCATTCTGACTTCTGCCGGCGGTCGAAAGATTTTCGGATTCGAGTCAACGGCCCGCGCCACAGGTTGTTCAGGTTCCCGAAAAAACCGGTCGCGAGTAGCCGGTTTAGGAGTCGGTTTCGGATTGGCTGGCGGTGGTTGATCGCGTTCGCCTTCCGACAGCGGGTCCAGATTGGGTTCCATATCGCCCGGCAACAAATCCCCGTCGCGTTCAGCAATTCTAGCCAATTCCGCAGCGTGTTTCCGCGCGCGATCTGCCTGAATCGGTCGCATTTCATCCGGCACCGAAGGCACTGAGTTGAATTTGGTCTTCGGTTTGTCTTTCAAGTAATCCCGCATGAAATCAATCCAGAACGGCAATGCCGCCGTCCCGCCTGCTTCGCCATGACCGAGTGATTTTTTGCTATCGCTGTAGCCAATCCAGACTCCGCAGGTCACATCCGGCGTGTAGCCGATGAACCATGCGTCCGTAAAATCATTGACCGTTCCGGTTTTGCCACCGATTGGCCAACCCAGCGAGCTGGCGGCTCCGGCGGTTCCGAATTGCACTACGCCTCGCATCATCTCAACCATTTGAGCGGCGACATAATCGTTCAGCACTTTGTATTGCTTTGGATCAGCTTGATCCATCACGTTGCCGTCGCGATCAACCACCTTGCGAATGCGAATCGGCTCGACCAGCACGCCGGAATTGGGAAACGCCCCATACGCCGAAACCATATTGAGCAAGGGCTCTTCGGTCGCTCCCAGAGCAGATGGCAAATACGGAGCCATCGGTTTGGGCAAATGCATTCGTTTCACCAAATCTGCCGCGTTGCGAACGCCGATTTCATCCAGCACGCGCACCGCCGGAATGTTGCGCGACAACGCGAAGGCTTTGCGAATCGGCATCGCGCCCAAAAACGTGTCGTCGTAATTGTGCGGTTCATAACTGCCTTTGCTAAAAGGCGAATCGTCCACAATGTCGTCCGGCTTCAATCCTTGCTCCAAAGCAGCGGCGTAAATGAACGGTTTGAATGCCGAACCGGTTTGCCGTTCGGCCTGCGTCGCGTGATTGAACTTGCTGGTGGCGAAATTGTACCCGCCAACCATCGCCTTCACCTCGCCGCTTTTCTGTTCAATCATCAACAACGCCGCCTGCACATCCGGTTCGGGGTCCAGGGTGACCGTCAACCGATGACTGTTGCGATCAACACCTTCAATTTTGAATTGCGCCAGATCGCCTCGCTTGAATAGTTTTGACGGAGGCCGCCCCAACGCCTGAGTATTTTCGGCGGTGATCGTCGCCGAATAAGCCCCGAAGGAAACTTTGGTTCCCTTGTCACTGACTTCTTTGATTAAGCCTGTGATGATGTCTCCAACATCGGGCACGGCGATCCACAAGGGATTTTCGTAGGTGTCCGGATCTGCGTTCTGTTTTTCGATGATGTTGTCGAATTTGACGCGCCAGCCGTGACGTTTTTCGTACATGCGAGCGCCTTTGCGAACGGCTTCAACCGCCAGTTTCTGCGCATTGGCGTCCAGCGTCGTGTACACCTGCAACCCGGCGCGATACACGTCCATCGCATCCTGAGCATGTTTTTCGACCAGGATCTTTTGCAGTTCCTGGCGGACTTCTTCGACGAAGTAAGCGTACGGTGAATAATCGTTTTTGCCGCGCTGGTCGTCCAGATTCAACCCTAAAGGTTTGTTTTTCGCGATCTCAGCATCATCGCTGGAAATGTATCCGGCATCAGCCATCGCTTGCAGCACCAGATTGCGTCGATCTCTGGCGGCTTTCTGGCGATTGATCGGCGAAAACTGCGTCGCGCTTTTCGGCAAAGCCGCCAGCATCGCGTACTGTTCCAGGCTGAGTTCATTCAGATGCTTGCTGAAATAATAGTTGGCCGCCGCTTCAAATCCGTAAGCTCCGCCGCCCAGAAAAATCTGGTTGCAGTACAGCGTCATGATTTGCTCTTTGGTGTACACGCGTTCGATCTGAAGGGCGTAAATGATTTCATTGAGCTTGCGAATGGAAGAGCGTTCACGAGTCAGAAACAGACCGCGCGCCAATTGCTGGGTCAGCGTTGACGTTCCTTGAACGCGGCGCTGGCGCATGACGCTTTGCACAACGGCGCCGACCAACCGCACCGGATCAATGCCGATGTGGTCATAAAACCGCGTGTCTTCGATGGCCATCAAGGCCTGTTTCATCTGTTCGGGGATCTGTTTGTATTCCAGCGGGATGCGTCGTTCCAACGACAATTCGCCAATGACAGTTTTGCCATCATCGGCAATCACTTTGGTGACTTCGGGCGGGCGATAGTCGGCTAACGAATCCACGTCATCGGCAAAGCTGCTGATGCTGATCTGGCAGGCAAACGCAGCTCCGGACATCAGCCCGGCCAAGGCGGCAAGAGCCAACAAGGATCGAAAACTGGCCGACCGCAGAAAATCTTCCACGCGAAATCGAAGATCTATCAGTATCTCTTGCCAATTGTTTCCGACTGGGGGACGACCTGAACCATTCGGTTCATCGTCCGGCGACTGGAAATAGTCTCTGTCTGACATAGCTCCGGGATTATACCAGCCTTAGGCCGTTCTGGCTCAAGCGAGCCGGGCACAGTTTTACAAATTCAACACCTGGCCTTCCTGGCCCGAATTCTCGAAGTTTGCGCCAGGCAAGGCCTTCTTTTACCATTCCGGCACCAATTCAGGTTCAATTCACAACCCAATCACACAAAAGGAACAAACCCGATGAAAATGTTGATCCAATCACTAATGACGTTGAGTATCTGTTTCGTGCTTTCGTTGGCGGCCAACGCCAAAACACCGACTGCCGCCAAAGTGGCTTCTCCAAGCAAAGCCGAAGCATCCAATGACGCTACGGCAATTCGCGCCGTGCTGGATGCTCAAGTCGCAGCCTGGAACGCAGGCAAGCTGGAGGAATTTATGACGGGTTACTGGCGCTCGCCGAAGCTGACGTTTTTTTCCGGCGGACGCAAACTGGAAAGCTGGGACGCCACGTTGGAACGCTACCGCAAAAACTACCAGTCCGAAGGCAAGGAAATGGGCAAGCTCCAATTTCTGGACTTGGACATTCAGACCTTCGGAACCGGCGCAGTCGTTCGAGGCCGATTTGAACTGACGATGTCCGATGGCAAAAAACCGACCGGCCTGTTCACCTTGGTGTTTCGCAAATTCAATAAGGACTGGAAGATCATTCACGATCACACGTCCACCAATTAGGCTGGGCTTTATTCGCTTGTTGGGCAGATGGCTATCTGGCCAACAAGCGCTTCTGAGAGTACCAGGGCAGGTTGGAAAACCTGCCCTACATTACATTGTAGGGGTAACGTGATGCGCTCCATTCGTATTTTCACCAATCTGGCAATCCTTGTGCTGGTTGTCGCGCTGCTGGCCATCAAGACTCCGACGGCGGATTACACCCAAGACCCAAACTTCCGGTTAATGAACGTCGAGCGACGATTGGATCAATTGCAAATGCGAATTGATTTCGTCGAACGCGCGCAACAGGCGCAATCCATCAATGCCACTGGAAATATGACTCCGGCAGCAGTACTGGAACTGCAACGCCAGCAAATCAGCATGGCAGAGCAAATGGTGTTGATGCAAAAACAAATGCTGGAACTGCAAAAAGCGCTTGACCGGTTGTCCGAAAAATCGGGCGGGCAGGAAAAGAAACCAGACGAAAAACCCAAACCCAGATCGCTGAATGGCAAGCCATAATCTCGCTGTTCAGGGTTAAAAGATCCGGTTCAGGATGCGCGTCACAGCTTCGCGAAACTCGTCTGTTTTCGGCAACAAGCTGAGCACCAAAAACGCTTCGCGGGGAAAATCAAAAAAGTAGCCCGGATGCACCAGCACGTGATCTTCCGCCAGCAGTTGCAAGACCAACTCTTCTTCCGAGCTGTGGCGAGGAACTTCCAGCGCCGCATACCAGCCGCCTTCTGCGGGCAACATTCGCACCGGGGAATGTTCCACATGCGCCGCCAGCCAATCGTGATTGATTTTCACGCGATCCAGAATTTGCCGCTGCAACCCCGCGCGCACCTCAAACCATGAACCCGCTGCGTGTTGCACCGGAGCGCCTACCGAAAGAAAGGTGTCGGCAATCAAATCCAATCGCTCGATGGCTTCGTCGCGCACCCCATCCGGACCGTTCGTGACAATCCAGCCAAGTTTCATTTGCGGCAACGCCAGGATCTTAGAAAACCCGCTCATCACAAACGTCAACGCACTGGCATTTTCGACCAGCGAAGCCACGCGCCGCGCGTCGTCGCCAAAGGCGTAATCGCTGAAGACTTCATCCACGATCAGCGCCAGGTTGTGTTGAATGCAAAGTTCATTCAACCGCTGCAATTCTTCGCGTTTGAGAAAGGAACCGGTCGGGTTGTTCGGGCTGACCAAAATGATGGCGCGTGTTGTGGGAGTGACGGCTCGCTCAATGGAATCAAAATCAATCTTCCAGCCAGAGGGCACGTGCTCCAATTCATATGGGCGCAACTCCACGCCTTCCAGCGAGGCCAGGAAATCAAACAGCGGATAACTCGGCTGGGGAACCAGCACGTTGTCGCCGTGATTGGCCAGCAGTTTGAACAAAAACGAATACGCTTCGCTGGTGCTGGCTGTCAGATGAATGCGTTCGACGTCGACGACAAACCCGCGCTCCGCGTAATACGCAGCAACCGCTTCACGCGCCACGAGCAAACCTTTCGCCTGCGGTTCGTACAACATTGCCGCCGGATTCGCCAACGCTGCCAATATCTGACTTGTGGGAAACTCAAATCCCGCGCGCGTCGGATTCGATTCCGTCAGATCGAAAATGCGCACGCCGGCTTGCCGCTGTTCTGCAATCAATTGAGACAGCCGATTGGTTTCCAAGCTCCATTTGAATCGAGAAGAAAACATCGCCGGAACCCCCACCTCCTCACTCCCCCAACCAGCCGGACCGCGGACGTCCCCGTCCGCAATCCCGTCAATTTCTCCAGCTTCCTTCCCCTTCGATTTCCGCTGCCACGCACTCCCAAACCTCCAATCCCCCGCTTCAGCACAAAGTTTCGCCTTCACCGGATTCCGCTCTATGTACGCAACGACATCGGCAAAATGCTTCGTATCGCGAATGTATCGGTCGAAATAATCCGGCATCCAGAATCGCCCAGTGCGCTGCAACAGTTCATTGGCGCGATTAGCCGTCCAGGTTTTCAATGACTGCAAGATCTGCGACAAGCCGTGTCCCGGCAACGGAGTCAGCACAAAATGCACGTGATTAGGCATCACTACCCAAGCCGACAATCGGTATCGCTCCCCGTCAAAATGCAGCAGACACTGTTCCACCAACTCGGCAATCTCCGGTCGCCGCAACCAGCACTCGCCGAAGCCTTGGTCGGCATACGTTTCGATTTTTCGATGCAAAAGTTTGATTCGCTCGCTCTCGTCAGGTTCTTGCTGGTCCAGCTCTGCTTTCCAGCGTTCCAGGACATTGGGCGGAACAGAATCAAACAAACGAATGGTCACGAATTGTGAAAGTTCGCCGCCGTCGAAATGAGGCAGGTAGCCTCGGCTATGCCAGCCTTTGGGAATGGGAGTTTGATTTGTAGACATCGAATGAAAAGAAATAGCAGGAACGTGGGGTGAGTGCCTACGTTCCTGCTGTGATGTGATGCATGCGGACGGGGACGTCCGCGCTCCGGCTTATTTCGCTTTGGCAAAATCGCCCGCTTTGATAATGGAAATCTTGGCGGGGTCAATGTGGCGTCGGAGCGCCGCAGTGATTTGCTCGGGCGTCAAAGCTTCGACTTTCTTTTCCAGGTCAGCATCCCAAACCAAAGTGCGGTTGAGATACGTGTAGGTACGCAACCGGCCGGCGAGTTCGTTGTCTTGCGCGCGGCTGACCTGACGCGATTGCAGCCAGCCTTTTTTGGCGGCGGCAATTTCTTCTGCCGTGAAACCGTCTTTCAACGCCTTGGCCAGTTCATCTTTGAACGCGGCTTCCAGCTTGTCGCGGTTTTGCGGCGCATAAATCGCGAAACCACCAAAGAAACCTGCCTTGTCGAGTGAGCCGGCTTCGAGTTGCGAACCGACGCCGTAACTCAACCCCTCTTTCTGGCGAATGCGGACGGCCAGACGCGAATTCAAAAAGCCTCCGCCCAGCATGTAATTGCCCAGCACCAGCGCCGGGAAATCCGGATCGTCATCGCGCAGGTTCAGATTCTGGCCCGCGATGAAAAAGGCATTGGCTTTGTCCGGCGCTTCCAGATTGCGGTTGATCGCCGGAACGTCGTTGAATTTGTTTTCGATGCGAGCGTACGGCGCTTTGCTCTTCCACCCGCCGAACAGGTCCGCGGACAATTTGGCGATTTCTTTTTCGTCGAAATCTCCCACCACGGCCAGTTCGCCGTTGCCGGCGCCGTAAAAGTCCGCGTAAAACTTCTTCACCTGATCCAGCGTCGCGGCTTTCAAATCGGCAATGGATTCATCCGGCGTGGACACGTAATTGACGTGGCCTTTCGGATACGGACGCAAATGCCGCATCGCTTCCGTGATCGCCATCTGCGAGGGTTCGCTGCGCTGCGCTTCGATATCGGCCAGTTGTTCCTGTTTGAGCTGTTCGAACTCCTCCGCCGGAAATGCCGGTTCACGCAAAATTTCGGCGACCAGCTTCATCACGGCAGGCAGGTTTTCGCGCGTGGTTTCAATGCTGGCCACAGCGGAGCTGGCGCTGCCATCCACGCTGACGCGCGCTTTCAGTTTGTCGAATTCATCTTTGATCTGCTGGCGCGTGTGTTTGGCCGTCCCGCGCATCAGCATTGACCCGGCCAGGCCTCCGGCAGTGTCGCGATTCATCAAACTCTTTTCGTCTCCGAAATGCAGCGTCAGGTTCGCGACAACCGTGTTGCCACGAGTTTTCTTGGTGACGAAGGTGTACTTGATTCCGGCGGCGCTGGCTCGAACGGCGCGCGATTCGATGTTGGCGGGTGTCGGGTCAAAGGCTTCGCCTTCGGCGACTTTGGCATCGCCTTTGTAATCTTTGACCAGCGCCAACACATCTGGATTCGCAGGAACTTCCGCGCGTTCAGGTTTCTGCGTTGGAATGAATTGGCCCAACGTGCGGTTTGATTGTTTCAGGTAAGTGGTGGCGACGCGCTGCACATCTTCCGGCGTCAGTTTGCGAATGCGGTCGCGGGTGATGAACAACAAGCGCCAATCGCCGTAGCCAATCCATTCGCTCATTTCCAAACCAACGTCTTCCACCGAATTCAACTTCAATTCGATTTCTTTGAGCATGTTGGTTTTGGCACGCTCAACTTCTTCTTTGGTGACAGGATTTTTGGCCAGGTCTTCGACAATTTTCAGCATGATGTCGCGGGCTTCGTCCAAAGATTGTTCCTGCCGAAGCTGAGCTCCAACAATAAATAAGCTCGGTTCACCGAAGATGTACGGGAAGCCGAACACCGCTGCCGCCTTTTTGGATTCCACCAGCGCTTTGTGCAAACGGCCTGCGGGTTGTTCGGTCAGAATTTGCAGCAAGGCGTTTGCGGCGGCAGTGTCCGGATGCGAACTGCCCGGCACGTGATACGCAGCCCCAACCAATTGCACATCGCCGACTCGGCGCACCGTCACGGCGCGTTCGCCGTCCTGCGTCGGTTCGTCGGTCCAAATTTTCTGCAACACGCGATCAGGTTTGGGCAGCTTGCCAAAGTAATCGGCGACCATCGCCAACGTCTTGGCTTCGTCAATCTTTCCGGCCACGAGCAACACGGCGTTGTCGGGTTGGTAATACCTTCTATAAAAAGCTTGCAGGCGTTCAATCGGCACGTTTTCGATGTCCGCGCGCGCGCCAATCGTGGATTTGCCGTAGTTGTGCCACAGATACGCTGTCGAATACATGCGTTCCAGCAAGACTCCGAACGGATCGTTTTCGCCCATTTCGAATTCATTGCGAACAACGGTCATTTCGCTGTCGAGGTCTTTTTTGGCAATGAAGGAGTTGATCATGCGATCCGATTCCAGATCGAGCGCCCATTTCAGATTTTCTTCGGACGCGGCGAAGGTTTCGTAATAGTTCGTGCGGTCATACCAGGTCGAGCCATTCGGACGTGTTCCATGCGAGGTCAACTCTTCTGGAATGTTTGTGTGCTTGGGCGTGCCTTTGAACACCATGTGTTCCAGCAAGTGCGCCATGCCGGTTTCGCCATAATTTTCATGCTTGGAACCGACCAGATAGGTGACGTTCACCGTGATTGTCTGTTTCGACTGGTCGGGAAACATCAACACGCGCAACCCGTTTTTCAACCGATACTCGGTAATGCCCTCGACTGAGGTGATTTTCTCCACGCCAGCGGGCAGCGCGGCGGGCGATTGCGCATTCGCAACAGCAACCAGCAAAACAGCCAGCATCTGCAAACTGAGGATAAGGCGCAGTAATTTGCGCCCATTGATGGTGTTCTTCATAACCAACGACGACTCCTTTTGTTCGACAAGTTAAGAGTTGCAGATTCGCAAAGAAAGGATCACGGTCATTATGCCTGCAACATTTCAATGGCATTATATGCCATCGGCTGAAGGAGTTTGAAAACCCACCCCGCAGTTTACTGTGGTCAACAAGAAAATCGCCGCAACAAGGCGTAAAACCTTGCTGCGGCGTGGATTGATTTCCAGTTTGTTTGCTCAACCGGACAAATCAGTAACACCATTCGACAACGCCAGCTTTCTGGCCATTGTTGATGATCTGGCAATCGCCAATCCGCGTATTTGGCGCGGTGCCCAGATCGGAACCGAGCACGGCGGTTTTGAATCCGACGCGCCCCAGCGCGCCAATCCGCGAATTGAAGAACACGGATTTGGCTCCCAAACGAAATCCAAAGCCTGCGACCGTCGTATTGCTGCTGTAAGAATTCGGGCCTCCGTGAACCAGACTTCCCGATTCAAAGCGAGCATTGCCGCTGATTTGAACGGCCGTGTGTTCCAACGCGTGGAACGTTACGCCTGATCCCATAAACGCAATCGGCCCCAGCACAAAAGGAGAACCTTCGTCCGCCCGCAAACTGTCGCGCGATCCCATCACGTCGTCGAGTTGTCCCAGGGTATTCGACAACAGAACGGCTCCAATAATGCGGTTGCGGAAATTCGCATCCTGAGTCGGCGTGCCGTTCAAAGTTGGAAGCTGTTGGCCATGATTGAAAGCGGTGTCGGGATCAATGTTGATGCCGCTGGTTTCACCGGCTTTCAAATGCGAATAGGTGTCGGCGAATGCGACATTGACTTCGATCACGCCGTGCATGAAATCCAGGTCGGCTTGGGTCACTTCCGCGACTTTTCCCAAAGACGGATCATCGGCTTCCGCCTGAGTCGTCACATTTTTTCCAGGCAGAACTTTCCAGCCGGAACGCAGCGTCACTCCCGGCGCCACTCGAGCCAGATGCGTGACCATCGCGTTCATTTCAATGATTGCGCCGTCTACTTCGGAATTGAAGCCAACGAAACTGGCACAATGCGCTTCACCTTTGGGGCAATGGCCGTGTTCGCCAAGTTCTGCGTCGCCTTTGATGATTGCGCCGTGCGCCAGAATCACCATTTCACCCAGATGGATGTCACCTTTGGTCGCTTCCAAAGTGACATTGTCTTGAATATTCGATTCGCCGCCGACGCTGATTATATGCCCGGCATCGGTCAGCAAAGTCGCGAACGGCCCGATAAACACTTCATCGCCAATCTTTGCCTTTGAACTGACCTGCGCGGTCGGATCGGTGTAATGACTGCCTGCAGCTTGCGAGCTAAAATCGAAGCGATGGATTACGAACAATCCAACGCACATGCTTAGCAAGCCGAGCCATAAAACACGTTGGGGGAATGTTTTTAGCATTTTTGTCCTCTTGTTTGTGGGTTAATTGGCACCAGGGTGTTTTTAAGGCAATTAGATAAACCGCCTCGGTTTACGGCTCATCACCGCTTGGTGGATGAGGTATTCGGACGAGTAGAAATAGGCTTGGAACCGGATGATTCGGCAGATGCCGCTTTGCTTGCGTCCATCAAAGGCGACCATAACGTTACGCGGTTTTCGGCCAAAACTGCGCG
>DAOMFR010000012.1:12645-36507 GCA_035429885.1 Blastocatellia bacterium | reverse complement strand
TTGCGTCCATCAAAGGCGACCATAACGTTACGCGGTTTTCGGCCAAAACTGCGCGTACGCGGTAAGCCAGTTGCCCTGAAATGCTGGCCAGCATTAACTCGCGGTTGAAAAACCCTTTTGATTTTTCGTTTTTGCCTTTGGCGACTTCCACACGAAAACAGGATTCCGCCTGACGGCGTAACTTTCGCGCGGAACCTTCCCCAGTGAACGTTTCAAGTTCATATTCGGTGGCTTCGGGATACTCCTTCCAACAGAGTTTCCAGAACGTCACCCAGGCCATTTTGCCATCGGGCAAATCTTTCGTTTCGTCTTCGAGTGAAGCGATAAGTCCTGTCACGGAAGAAGCGATAATTTTTGGAGATTCTGTCGGCGTAGAAATGCGAGGCGTCGGCGTGGAAGCGCCAGATTGCGAGAAATCGTGAGTGGAAACAGTCGTCGCGTGCCCATTGTTGCAGCCTGTCGAAAAAACAATTAACAACAGCGCAAGCGCCGCTTTGCGATAAAAGAACATTGCCGGTACTCCTGGCGAAATTGTTTGGTAAACGTCGGATTGGCTGACGCAGCAAAACCCTGAATCAACCAATCCGACTTGTATTTGATCCTTCGTCTTCCTGTCAATAGTTTGGCGGGAAGCAAGGATTCGCAGCCATCTCTATTTACGGGGCGAAGCTGCCGGAAACGTCAACAACAAGGTGGGTTGATGTCAGAGCGTAAATCTTGAACGCTCCGTCGGTTCCCAGACCCACCGTGAAATGGCGGTTGAAGTTCACGCCCGCCGCGAAATTCAAGGTTGCCGCATTTGGCCGCGTCACATTGCTCGGCCAGAAGGTCAGGAAGCCCTGGGCTGCCGGGCTGACGGTCGTCGCGTTGCCGACAATCGCTTGTGCCGTTGCCGGAATCGTGCAGGCGTTGCGTGCCGCTTGCGGTGTTTCGGTCGTTGCCGGAATCGCTACGCCGGGCGTGAAGCAGGCCGTTTGCATCGGTCGCGTATCCAGCAATCGGGCAGGCGTCATCGGGCTGAACAGCAATCCGATGCCGGTCGTGTCTGACGCATCCGCGCTGTAATAGCCCGTCACGTCAATCACCAGATCGGTTTGCTGCAAGCTGTAGATCGTGAAATTCCCTGATGGCGACAAGCCGACGGTAAACGGCGAGTTCAGCGTTTGCCCCGCCTGATAGTTCCCGCTGGCGATCAGAGGCCGCGTGGCGTTTGACGGGAACAAGGTCAAAAAGCCTTGTGCCGCGGGGCCAACCGTCGTCGCGTTGCCAACCAAGGCCAACGCCGTTGCCGGAATGCCGCAGATTGCGTTGCCTTGTTGCAGGACTTCCGTGTTGGCTCCAATCGGTGTTCCCGGCGTGGTGCAAGCCGTCTGCATCGCGCGCGTATCGAGCAACCGCACCGGCGCAGGCAGCGGATGGAAGAACAAACCGCCCGCTCCTGGCGGCGCGAAATAACCCGTGATGTCTACTACGACGTTCGTCGTGCTCAAACTGAACACGTTGAACGCGCCGTCTGCTGCGCCCAGGCCAACGGTGAAAACGTTATTCAAGGTCTGCCCTGTTTGGTAGTTCGTGTTGGCAGCTTGCGGCTGCGCGGCAGTGCTGGGGTAAAGCGTCAGGAAGCCCGCGGCAACCGGCCCAACGGTCGTGACATTGCCCGTCACGGCTGCGGCGTTCGCGGGAATGGTCAAGCTCTCACAAGTTCCACGTGCCGGAACCGTCAGCGAAGTTCCGCCGGTAATCGGCGTGCCCGGCGCCTGGCAAGCGCTCGCGCCCGCGCGCGTATCCACCAGGCGAATCGGATGCGCCAGCGGATAAAACTGCAATCCGGTGCCGCTGATGACCACGGTATAGGCGCGCGTGCCAAAACAAATGCCGCCGCTGTCTGTGGCTTTGATCGAAAAGTTGAACACGCCTGTCGTAGTCGGCGTGCCGGTCAAGCTGGATCCGACAATGCTCAATCCCGGCGGGAACGCGCCCGAATTCAAGGTGAAGGCGTAACCCGGCGTTCCGCCCGTCGCACTCAGCGGTTGATTGTACAAAGTACCGACAAACCCATTCGGCAGCGTCGGCGGATTGACCGTGATTGCCAGACACGAAACATTGAGCGTGAAGCTGGCATCGGTAAACACACCGCAATTGTCCGTGGCGCGAATCGTCACGGTGTAACTGCCCGCTGGAACATTGTTCGGCACCGTCACAACGCCCAGACTGTTGACGGTGATCGTGCCCGGCGCAGTCGAAGGCGTCACGCTTTGCACAACAATGCTGGCCACTGTGCCGTCATTATCGCTCGGACCGGTCGCCGGATTGACCACCAGCGATTGGCCTGGAACCGTCGTTTGCGGACTGCTGTAGCTCAAGACCGGTGATGCGGTTGTCACCGTTACCGTGAAGCTGCAACTTGGCCCGGAGGCGACAGAACACGTAACCGTGGTGACGCCAACAGAGAAAAACGAGCCAGAGGCAGGCGCACATGCAACAGCACCGCATGTGCCGCTTGTTGTTGGCGCAGAATAGTTCACGACAGCTCCGCATTGATTCGGATCAATCGGCTGCGTCACGTTTGTGGAGCACGTGATCGTGCAAGAAGACAAGGTTAAATAAACGATCGGTTGGTCGTGGTCGGAAATGCGCAACTCATTCGCCAGTTCATAATTTTTGACCGGGAAATCGGCGTCGTTGCGTACATGCGCGAAGCGGCTGACGGAAGCGAACGCAGCCTGATTCACCAAAACCTGATCAAGCACCTGCGCGTTACCATCGAAGGAGTATGAGTATCGTTGCGCCGAAGTTAATAGCATCGTGTCAACCAGATTGGTCAGATCGGGATTGACAAGGTCTGAAGACGCCAGCACCACCTGACTGGCAGGCGCGGGCGTTCCCTTGATTGTTCCCATCACATCCACATAGCCATCGCTGACATTGAATGCGTTGTAATCGCCGACCGAAATAATGCGTTCGTTCGGGTCGGAGGTCTGGCGCGACTGAATGTAGTTGGCCAGGAATTCTGCCTGCTTGCGGCGCTTTTCGCGGACACGCGCGCCGGCAGTTCCGGTACCACTTACAGTTTCATCATCAATGCCATTGAGCGAGCGCAAATGATTGACGATCACGGTAAAGGGAAACGTGCCGCCGCCTGGGATTGGGGCTGTCGCTCGCAAAACGAGCGGTGGCCGGTCGTTGAGAATGTCTATCGAGCCATCGTTCGGGTCGGTGTAGTTGTAACAAGTGCTCCCGGTGGTGTGGTCGCAGTTGGGCAACTCAAGCTGCGTTACATCAACGGTGGTGACGCGCGACTGCTTGACCAGAAAGCCGACATCAATGCCGCCGACGTCGTTGCCTTCAACCAGGTAAGCGAAGTAGTTGGGATTGGGAAGACCATCAATACTCTGCGCATCGGCATTCACCTTTGCGGCGACGGCCTGCAACGTCGTTAAGTTTTCCATTTCCTCAACGCCAATGACATCAGGATAGCGCTGGAGTGTTCGGATGATGCGCGAAGCCTTGTCGAGCCGCTTGTTGAAAGCTGTCGTTGTCAGCACGGGATCGCTGATCCCCGGAGCATCCGTGGTATCGAAGAATCGCTCCATGTTGAAGGAAACGATGGTCAGTTCATTCGCGTTTGGCGCAGGCGCGGCAGTCGAACCAGGTTGCGTGCCGGGCACCAACGTTGTGTCGGGCAAAATCGTGTACGCGCGGAACTGATAATCCAGCGGCCCTGTAACATTCGGAATCACCGTGCCGGCGGCCACGTCAACCGCAGTCGTGCCGGGCTGTCCATCGCCGTCCACGCGAATGCGCTCCGGGTTTTCGTCAAACCGTGGAACGTTGGCGGGTGACCCGGCAGGCAGCGGGTCGCTGATATTGACGCCTGCTTCCCGGAAGGGACGCGCGACGCCTGTGACGACGCCGTAAAAAACGTCATTGCCGCTGACAGTCGCATTCGGTTCATTAATGGTTCCGTCCGTCGGAGCAATAACGGTCAGGGATGGCACCGTAACGCGCATGCCCTCAAATTCTTCAAGCGTGTCGAGCGGGTTTGACGTGCTTGATGGAGCAGTCGTGTTCGACACCGTCAGCGTGATCGGCGCGGGCAAGGGATTTCCGGTTGAAAGTAAACTGGTGGTCACGGTGCCGGAAATTTCCGTAATCGGCGGGCTGTTTGGATCGGAAGTGATGACGAATTCCTGAACCGTGCCGCTGACTTGAACAAGATTTCCGACGACCGCTGCCGCCGGAATGGTTCCGGCTGTGAAAACAAAGACGCCTTCGGACGTATTCGCATCGGCATCAACCGTTGCATCCGGCTCCTGGATGAAAAAGCCGCCGGAAGTGCCCGACTTAATGCCTGTGACAATGCCCGACGTGATGATGCTTTGGCCCGCAAAAGGCGAGGTGCTGCCATTCCCTTGAATGTCATGAATCTTGGTCAGCGAAACATCGTCGTTTGTGATTGTGCCAAGACCCTGCACGTCGCCTGCTGCGGCGCCTGTGACGTTTGTCAGGTTCACGAAAAAGGTTTCGTTTGGTTCCGTCGTCGTATCGCGATTGACCGTTACGCTGAAATTGTATGGCCCGGTTGATCCCATTGGAATCGTTTGACCGGTAAGGGCCTGAGCGACGTAATCGTTATCTTCTCCGCCCGGATTTCCGTCTTGGGCCGTGCCGTCGGCAGTAGCGATGTCGAAGGTGACATCGGTAAGCGCCGGGCTGGTGAGCGTGACGGCGAACATAAAGGTCGTTGTGCCGGGCGGGTTTCCTTCTGCCTGGGTCACATCATTGATGTTGAGCGTTGGCGTTACCGGCCCTCCGTTGGGCGTCAGCGAAAAATCATCCACTGCCAGGCCATCGTCCGAGCCTGAGGCATCGGCGTCCGTCCAGCGAATCCAAAACACTGTGCCGCCAGGGATGTTCAGGGACGAAATTGTCGAAGACAAAGCCGTGCGGTTGGCGGCAGCGTTCCCGTCAAGCGCTCCAGCCGTGCCAGCAGTAACGGGCGGATTGAAGTCGAGCGCGTTGACGTCAATCCAGGTGCCGGTCGTCAGGCTTGTCGCATCAGTGCTGTATTGAAAGTCTATGCGATCGGCATTCGGACTATGCGTGCCGCCGAAGCGCCACTGTTCCCCCGTATAAGCAATCGAAAGTGAGGTGATCGTGCTGCCTGTGCTGTTGGTAAAGCTGGCGCCGATGGTGGAAGCAAGATTCCCGCTGCGCAATTGGCCAAAGGCCCGCTCTGTGCCGGCTGTCGCGCCGTAGCTGTACGTGTCTCCGGAATTGCTGGCGCCATTATTGGCCGTGTAGGTTGTATTTGCGTTCGCGAGCGACTCGCTGAAATCCCAGCCATTCGGCACCGTGCTTGAAGTGCCGCTATTGGCCAGCGTGTCAAAATTTTCTGTGTACGCCACACCGGAAGTCATCAGGCTGATCGAGCCTGCGGCTGACGTCGAAGCGAGACGCCACCCGATCCCCCCTGCGAAAAGCAGCAGGGCGGCCAGCGATAACGCTATTACCTTGGTGTATTGTCGAAACGATTTCACTTTGTGTAACAGCTTTTGGGTAGATTGCGAAAAGATATTCAATGAGTAACGCATCAGCCTTTCCTTCGGGTAATTTTTGTAAATCGGACACATTTTCGCCATGGCGATTTCAACGCGGCGGGCGAAAATCGTGACAGGAAAATTGAACTTGGAAATAAATTCTGGGAAATTGCGCGCTTTCAGATTTGATCTGCCCCTTGCGAATGGGTCGTGAGAGGAAACCTCTCTAATGCAGTGTAGGGGTTATCTCCTTTTCCCGTCTAGCTGTGAGGCGTTATTTTTTTCGCAAATTGTTACGCGCCCAGGACGATCGGGTAACAATTTGCCTTGCAGGGAAAAGCCCAAGAAGGTCTGGCATCGCTGCGCTACGCCAAACGGATGCAACACGGCAGACCAAACTCGAACCCATCTATGACCCATTTCGCGCCGAGCCGCGCTTTCAGGAATTGCTGCGACGCGCCCACCACGCACTTTGAACAATGGGCGAACGCGCCAAAAAAGCTTGCCACAACTTTGCGGCTTGTAGATACTGCGCCCGCATCTTCGACAGGTGCCCTCAACAGTCTTCAGCAGCTTTACAGTTAACTGCCCTTCGGCTGAAGACAAGCGAGCGATTTGATGAATTGCTTGCCGTGATGAGGCAAGAAATGGAGGAGCGAATCCATAATGCGCCGAGAAAGCAAGTGATTCGCCTAACAGCAAATCACTTCGGCCAAGTGTGCTTCGTAGAAACACAATTATGAAGTCCGATTTTCACGATCGTTTTGAAATAAGCGTTGACCTTCAAGAAGCTAAGAAGCGCTTCGTAAATCGTATTCAAAATAATCTATTCGAACATTTCCTCCCTACCTTGAGGGGCGATATTTTAGATAGAGTTTTAACAGCGATCGCATATGAACTGGGAGCTCAAGCCAAACCTCATTATAGGCGCGTCTACTCCATTGCCTGGGAAGCGAGAGAATACATTGGATCAGACTTCCATAGGGCTTTGCTCGCTGTGGAGGTTATATACAAGGCACTGTCTACTGAAGTCTATGAGTTTTCTCGCAGGTGTCCTGAGATTGATACTGAAATTCTTAACGCATTGGCAGTAATGGAAATAGACATCGGCATACGTTGGAAAAATGGAAAATTTTCTAAAAGTGGTGCGAAATCACTCGACGAAAATCTCGTGAACGAACCTTTACATTGGCTCAAGGGACTACAATATCAGGGTGTTTTGCAGCCATATTCAAAAGGGCTTGAGCACTTCCTGCAAGCGACCAAGCGTCCTGAACTACTCTCAGACGTTATCACTGATATCTACGAAGCCTTAGAGGCTTTGGCCAAGATCGTCACCGGTCGAGACAAGGACTTGTCAGCCAACGCAGAGTCGTTTCTGAAAGAAGTGAGGGCTTCAGAGGCGTACAAAAAAATCTTGAAAGAGTACATTGCTTACGCCAACAACTTCCGCCACGGTGTCTCTGACCAAAGCAAAAAGCCAAACCTGTCAGCCGCTGAAGTTGAATCCTTCATCTACCTCACTGGCATCTTCATCAGACTGGCGCTATCTCAACCTTAGGTATTCCGATGAATTTATTTGACGTGCTCACCAGCAGATTTGAAACCTTCCAGAAGGAGAATACAGGATAGGACTGAAGTCAGTTCTACAACACATTCTTGTTGCGCAGCGGCATTTATTCCGTGGACAAACAGAAGCTGATGATACCGCGTTCACAGATGCAATCTATCGTACGAACCAAGCATTTGAAGGAAGTTTGAAAGAAGCATATCGTGTCCTTACAGCTAAAGATCCCTCGAAGGAAACACCCAATAGCATTGAGAAATATTTTCAAAACAATACTGTTCTCCGTCCTCGAGTATTATCTCAATTTACTAACTACCGACAGGAATGGCGTAATCCATCAACTCATGATCACAGGCTGGATTTTGATGAGGATGAAGCTCTTTTAGCCATCGTGAGTGTATCCGCATTTGCAATTGTGCTGATTGATCAAATCACGGAAAGGATTGCGTACGTCAAATCCAAGGATGAAGCAGATCGGCATCCACCAATTCCTGCAACACCTTCTCAGCCTCTTTTAGAACAAGTATCGTCTCTCCTAGAACATTTTGCCCTCACTCCTCTTGGGAGAATCTCTGAGAGCGAAAATGTACGCGAAGCAGAGGTTTTAGGGGCATTGGCCGGCTATCTTGCGTCTGCGGCCCCTCATCTTGAAGTTGTAAGCGGTGTAGGCATTAAAGGGAAAGCTTCTGAAAGATTAATGAGGGCAGATTTGCTAATTAGCTCAGATACAGACAAGTTGATAATGGAGCTTAAAGTTAATCAAGATGGTGAATCAGGGCTCACTCAATTAGCTACTTATTTAAGTGTCACTGGCATCCCACGAGGCATACTATTTCAATACGGCGCGCCCAATAAAGGAGTGATTGAACGTGAAAAAGTTACCTGGGAATCAGCGGGGACAGATGTCGTTATTATACGCGTATTGTGAAGATGCATTTTAAGGAGTATCAATCTGCTGAAGAAAGTCGCCGCGAAATAAACGCCATTCCAATTTGAAAGCCTCGCCATCAACGTCCAACCTCATCCCGATATCAACTTCAACAAAACCGAAAGCAATTGCGAACTGGGGCTGGCAGTCCGCAATTCGACAACGTATGGCCTGAAGCTGTTAACCGGCTGGGTGGAGTTGAAAATCAGCGGTTCCCTTTTCACTTCTCTTTCTGCCGAGGATCGTGGTTCTTCCCGTCGGCAAAGAAAACACGGTTCATTTGTGCCGTCCGCTGACCGAATACGAATACAACCTCGCCGTGAGCTATAAAGGGATATAAAAGGGTCGCCGCGTTTTTCAGGCTGATCTGAACCTAACGCGACGAACCTTTTATGCTTCAATTTGTTGAAGGCGCAAACAACTTATTCGCCGCGCACGTCAATTTCGCCGTCTTTCAAATCCACGACGAATGTATTGAACGCTTTCCACAGATTGGTAATCGGAAGTTTGATCAATTCATCAATCGTGCGTTTCAGGAAGCGCGCGCCGTAAGCCGGGCTGAATCCTTTTTCGACGACCTTTTCCAGTGCGGGTTCGCTCAGGCGCATGATTTTGCCCTGGCGTTCCATCTGGCGACGCATGCTTCCCAGGTAAAGCAACGCAATTTGCTTCACTTCATCCTGAGTCAGCGGCGAAAAGACCACGATCTCGTCAATGCGGTTGCGGAATTCCGGTGAAAACCGAGTTTCCGCCGCACCCAGCACTGCCCGTTTGACTTCCTCTACATCGGCGTTTGTCTTGGTTCCGAAGCCAAGCGGTTTCATGTACTTCTTAAAGTTCTCGGAACCGAGGTTCGAAGTCATGATGATGATCGCATCGGACAGGTACACCTTCTTGCCGCGACCATCGGTCAGCCAGCCTTCGTCAAACGCCTGCAGGAACAGGTTCAGCAGGTACGGCGAAGCCTTTTCCACTTCGTCGAGCAGCAAAACCGTATAAGGGTTTTCGCGCAAGCGTTCGGTCAAAATGCCGCCGCGTTCGCTGCCGACAATGCCGCGCGGCATGCCGATCAGTTTTTCGATGGCGACGGTTCCGTCCTGATATTCGCTCATATCAATTCGGACCATCTTGCTTTCGTCGCCAAACATCGTTTCGGCAACAGCTTTGGCCAATTCGGTTTTGCCTACGCCAGTTGGCCCCAGGAATAACAACACGCCATCCGGTTTGTAGAAGTTTTCCTTCAGCGGCCCTTTGTTCAACCGCAACCGCTGAGCGACAGCTTTCACGGCTTCTTTTTGGCCAATGACTCGCTGACCGAGCGTGTCTTCCAACGTGCGGAAGCGATCCGAAGTGTCGCGGAAGATCAAGTCTTTCGGAATGCGGGATTCCTGCGAAATGACGTCAATAATGTGTTCCGGAGTAACCTGCATCACGGATGGTTCGTTGATTTCGACTTTGACCGAAGCGGTGTCCAACCAGCCAATAACCTTGTCCGGAAGATGCAAATTGCGAATGTAACGCGGAGCCATTTCCAGCGCCGTGTCAATCGCCGCATCGGTAATCTTGACCGAATAATTCTTTTCCAAACGCGGGCGAATGCCGTGCAGAATTTGTCGAGTTTCGGCCAAGCTGGGTTCGTCCACTTTGACCAGCCGGAAACGGCGAGCCAACGCTTCGTCTTCGGCGATGTATTCCTTGTATTCCGTCAGCGTCGTCGCGCCAATGATGCGGATTTCGCCGCGCGCCAGTGCGCCTTTGAACATATTCGCTGCATCGCTGGAAGCTCCCATCGCCGAACCTGCGCCGATGATGGTGTGGGCTTCGTCAACAAACAGAATCAGGTCGTTGCGTTCTTTGACTTCCTGGATGATTCCCTGCAACCGCTCTTCGAACATTCCGCGCAACATTGTTCCGGCGACGATTCCCGCCATCTGCAACTGCACGACGTGCGCTCCACGAAGCCGGGCCGGAACTTTTTGCGGTTCCAGTTCGATCAAACGCGCCAGGCCTTCGACCACGGCGGTTTTGCCTACGCCGGGTTCGCCCACCAGCATCGGTGAATTGGCACGTTCACGGTGGCAAAGGATTTCAACCATTTGCCGGATTTCCTGTTCACGGCCAATGGTCGGCGGCAACTTGTCTTGCCGAGCCAGTTTGTTCAGGGACAATCCAAAATGTTTCAGGTAAGGCGGCAATTCGTATTTTTTGCGAAGGGTTTCGGTTTGTTCTTCGCGACTGCGGACTTTCTGAGCGATGGTGTCAGTTGCGTAATGCGGATCAACTCCAAGTGCGCGCAAAATCTCCGCCGGTTTTCCAGCCTGATCCGTGAATAACGTTGCGAGCAAATCATAGGATTCAATCTGCGAGCGGCCCTGCGCGCGCGCGCGTTTCAGCGCGCGATTGAACAGATCACGAGTGGTGTCGGCGATATACATTTTCTTGCCGACATACTGGCGGCTTTTTGCCAGCTCCTGGTCCAGCATGTGAGCCACGGCACGAGGATCAATCCCCACCGATTGCATGGTGTCATTGAACAGCACATTTTCAAGCTCGCTCAGCGCCGTGAAGATGTGCTCCACCGAGAGAAAATTGTGGTCGCGCCCCTTGGATACTTCTATCGCTCGGCGAACAATTTTCTGCCCCGATTCGGAAAATTTGTCAGTCATCGGTCCCAGATCAAACACGGCTTTATACCTCTCTTAAAAAAACTCGCCTGATCAATCCAGGCGCTCAGCACCAACATCAACTACGCGAAGTCTAATCCTTTAGATCGCAACTTTATAGCCTGCCGGCAATCATTTTTTGCGTCGTTACTTTTACAGTCCGAATGCGGCGAAGTTCAAACAACCGCTGGAATTTAGGAGGGCGAAGTAAAACTACTGCTCGCCTCTCATAGTGTCAAGCAACTGAAAAAATAGACGGTAATCAGTAGACAGTAGTTAGAAACGGAAAATGAACTTCTTTGCTTTTCAAGCCAATGTTGACCATTGACCGAATCAGCCGCCGGAATGTTCAACAGTCTCTACCTACTGTCTACTGCCTTCTACCTACTTCATCAATGATCTTCCCCGGGCATCGCCATTGCCGAAGATTCGGGAATATCCGTTATCGCGGCATCGGTCGTGATCAGCAGTCCCGAAATCGAAGCTGCGTTTTGCAATGCGGTGCGGACGACTTTGGCCGGATCAATGATTCCGGCTTCCAGCAAATCTTCCATCTTCCGCGTCGCCGCGTTGTATCCGACGGTTTTCTTTTCCGCGCGGACTTTGCCAACGATCAGACCGCCATCCTGACCGGCATTCTGGGCGATCATGCGCAGTGGCTCTTCCATCGCGCGGCGAAGGATTTCCACCCCGGTTTTTTCGTCGCCTTCGACATCAAGCGCTTCCAGAGCCTTCGATGCGCGCAACAAAGCGACTCCACCGCCAGGAACGATGCCTTCCTGAGCAGCGGCTTTGGTGGCGTGCAAAGCATCGTCCACGCGCATCTTCTTTTCCTTCATTTCAATTTCAGTCGTCGCGCCAATTTTGATCACGGCGACTCCGCCAGCCAACTTGGCCAAACGCTCTTGAAGTTTTTCGCGATCGTAATCCGACGTGGACTCTTCAACCTGGCGGCGAATCGTCGCGATGCGGCCTTGCAGGTCGCCTTTTCTGCCCGCGCCTTCGATGATCGTTGTGTTGTCTTTATCAATGATGATCTTTTTGGCGCTGCCCAAATCGGCAAGCTCAACCGTTTCCAACTTGATGCCCAAATCTTCGGTGATGATTTTGCCGCCAGTCAGAATCGCAATGTCTTCCAACATGGCTTTGCGGCGATCTCCGAATGCCGGAGCTTTGACTGCGGCGACTTTCAACACGCCGCGCAGTTTGTTGATAACCAGCGCTGACAGTGCTTCGGCTTCCACGTCTTCGGCAATGATCAGGAAGCTGCGCCCGGTTTCGGCAACTTTTTGCAGAATCGGAAACAGTTCGTGCAGCGAAGAAATTTTCTTTTCGTTGAGCAGGATCAGCGGATCTTCCAGCGTCACATCCAGCCTGTTCGGATCCGTGGCGAAGTAAGCTGAAATGTAGCCGCGATCGAACTGCATGCCTTCGACGATGTCGAGCGAAGTCTCAATGGTCTTCGCTTCTTCCACCGTGACGACGCCGTCTTTGCCAACCTGCTCCATGGCCTCGGCCAGCAATTCGCCGATCAATTTGTCGCCGTTGGCGGCAACGGTTCCGACTGCGGTCAGGTCTTCTTTGCCTTTGACCGCCTTGGACATCTTTTTGATTTCAGCAACTGCGACTTCGACGCCACGATCAATGCCGCGTTTGAGTGCCATCGGATTTGCTCCCGCAACGACGTTTTTGACGCCTTCGCGGAAGATTGCCTGCGCCAGCACAGTCGCTGTCGTTGTTCCATCACCGGCAACGTCATTGGTTTTGGAAGCAACTTCGCGCACCATCTGCGCGCCCATATTCTGAAGCGGATCTTTCAGGTCAATTTCTTTGGCGACGGTTACGCCGTCTTTTGTAATCAGCGGTGAGCCGAATTTTTTCTCGATAACAACATTGCGTCCACGCGGGCCGAGCGTTACGCGAACGGCGTTTGCCAGGATGTTGACGCCTTCAAGCATTGCTCTGCGAGCGTCTTCTCTAAATGTCAGGTCTTTTGCCACGATTGGGTTTTCTCCTCTTAACGGTTCAGAACCGGGAGCAGTCGCGACGGGTGAGCCTGTGAAATTCGACCTCAGCTCTGTCCAGTCGCATCCGTTTCCGGTTCCGTATCAATGTTTAGCTTGCTCTTCCCACGCGAACACGCGCCGGACGCAGCAAACGGTCTCCAAATTTGTAGCCGGTTTGATATTCGGCAATAACTTTGTTGTCTTGATCGGCTTCGACCGGAACGATCTCGACGGCTTCGTGCAATTCCGGATTGAAGTCTTCGCCTTCGCTTTGCAAAGCGGACAGGCCCAGATTCTGCATTTTCGTTTCAAACAAATTGGCTGTCGCTTTCACGCCTTCCAGCAACGCATTGAAATCGGTTTCATTGTGCTGGCTGATTTCCGCCGCCGCGACCGCGCGTTTCAAATTGTCGAGTGTATCCAGCAAGCCTGCGACCAGATCGCCGCGCGCAGCTTCCAATCGTTGTTCGGCCGTGCGGTTAAGCCGCGCGCGCATTTCCTCGGTTTCAGTTTTTAAATGCTCCTGAGCTCTGCGAAACTTATCAGCATGCTCGCTCAACTTGAGTTCGGCCTCTCGGCGTTTCTCTTCGGCTTCTTTCAATTTAACCTGCAACAATTCGATTTCTCCCTGAAGAGAATTATCAGCGGGCGATTGACCGTCTTCAGGTTCAGCGACGGATTCACTTTCAGGAGTCACGCGTCGCTTGTCTGTCACGCGAAATTCGTTTTCTGCGGCTTCCGCTGCCGCCCCATTTGCTTCGTTTCCTGTGTTTGAATTCATAACCTCAAAAAATGCTTGTTAGTGTGCGTATGGACTGTTGTGGAAAGACTGGCAATCTACCACGTGGCTTAGGGAAAGCCAAAATGTAAGCGCTGGTGGCGCGGATGCGCCAGATTCCACAAGTCTTTGTCTCCCCGCCGACTCACAGAACCCGCGTCATCCGCGTCCAACTTGTCACCCTGCCGCAGCCGTGCTTTGCCCTGTGACAAAGACCATCTGCCCGGTTTCCAGATCGCCTCTAATGGTCAGAGTTTCACCCGGCTTGATCTCTCCGCCGAGCAATTTCATCGCCAGGGGATTCTGGATCAGGCTTTGAATCGCTCGCTTCAACGGGCGAGCACCATACACCGGATCGTACCCTTCTTTCGCTAGCAATTCTTCCGCCGAAGGATCCAGCACCAACGTGATTTTTCGATCTCCCAGCATTTTGACCAGCGCATCGAGTTGAATTTTGATGATCTCTCGAAGCTGTTCAATCCCCAGCCGCTTGAAGATGATGATGTCGTCAATGCGATTCAGAAATTCCGGCTTGAACTGGCCACGCAACTGCTCCAGCACCGCTGATCGCATCGCTTTGTCGTCGCCGTGGAAATCCTGAATTTCGCGCGAACCGACGTTCGAGGTCATAATGATCACAGTGTTTTTGAAATCCACTGTGCGGCCTTTGCCATCGGTCAATCGCCCGTCATCCAGAATTTGCAGCAGGATGTTGAATACGTCCGGATGACCTTTTTCGATTTCGTCAAAGAGTACCACCGAATAAGGCCGACGCCGCACGGCTTCGGTCAGATAGCCGCCTTCGTCGTAACCGATATATCCCGGAGGCGCTCCAATCAGTCGGGCCACGGAATGCTTTTCCATGAACTCCGACATATCCAATCGCACCATCGCGTGTTCATCGTCGAACATGAACTCTGCCAATGCGCGCGCGGTTTCGGTTTTGCCCACACCGGTTGGGCCAAGAAAGATGAACGAGCCGATGGGCCGTTTTGGGTCTTGCAACCCGGCACGAGCGCGGCGAACCGCGTTGGCCACAGCCACCAGCGCATCGTTCTGACCGATGACACGCATTCCCAGGCGTTCTTCCATCTTGACCAGTTTCTGAACTTCGCCTTCCAGCATCTTTGACACTGGAACCCCCGTCCAGCGAGCCACGACTTCAGCGATATCTTCTTCAGTGACTTCTTCTTTCAAAGTCCGCCCAGCGGCCTGCAACTGTCCCAACTTGGCCTGGTCGGCTTCAAATTGCTTTTGCAGCTCGACCATTTTGCCGTAGCGGATTTCCGCCACCTTTTCGTAATTGCCCGCACGTTCCAACTGCTCAGCTTCGACCTTCAAGGCCTCCGTCTTTTCTTTCGCCGAGCGAATGCGTTCGATGACTTCCTTTTCCGACTGCCATTTGGCTTTCATCCCATCGGACTTTTCTTTCAGGTCGGCAATTTCTTTTTCGACCTTGGCCAACCGTTCTTTGGAAACGGCGTCTTCTTCGCGCAACAGCGCCTGGCGTTCAATCTCGCGCTGAATCACTTCGCGTTCAACTTCGTCGATCTCCGTCGGCAAGCTGTCAATTTCGATGCGCAGCTTGGAAGCCGCTTCGTCCACCAAATCAATCGCCTTGTCGGGCAAAAAACGGTCGGTGATGTATCGGTTGGACAACGTTGCTGCCGCCACAATCGCGGCGTCTTTGATGCGCACGCCGTGATGCGTTTCGTATTTGTCTTTCAGACCGCGCAAGATGGCGATGGTGTCTTCGACGTTCGGCTCCGAGGCGTACACCTGCTGGAAGCGACGTTCCAGCGCTTTGTCCTTCTCAATGTACTTTTGATATTCGTTGAGCGTCGTCGCTCCCACGCAGCGCAATTCTCCACGAGCCAGCGCCGGTTTCAGCATATTCGAAGCATCCACCGCGCCTTCTGAAGCGCCAGCGCCAACCAATGTGTGAAGCTCGTCGATGAAAACGATGATCTGGCCTTCGGCCTTTTCAATTTCGCGGAGCACGGCTTTTAGGCGCTCTTCAAACTCTCCGCGATACTTCGCCCCGGCCAGCATCGAGCCTAAGTCCAGGCCGACAAGCCGTTTGTTCTTCAACGTTTCCGGCACGTCGCCCGAAACAATGCGCTGAGCCAAACCTTCGACGATAGCGGTCTTGCCCACGCCGGGTTCGCCAATGATAACCGGGTTGTTCTTGGTTCGACGCGACAGCACCTGGATCGTCCGGCGAATTTCGTCATCTCGGCCAATCACAGGATCAAGCTTGCCTTGGCGAGCCAGTTCGGTCAGATCGCGCGAGTATTTCGCCAGAGCTTGATAACTTTCTTCGGCATTTTGGCTGGTGACTTTGGCTCCGGCCCGCATTTGCTGAACGACTTTTTGCAGCGCATCGCGACTGACGCCGTGCGAGCGCAAAATCTTCCCGGCATCCTGCTTGTCATCGGCCAATGCCAGCAACAAATGCTCCGATGAAACATATTCGTCCTTCAGCTTATCAGCTTCTTTTTGAGCCTTGCTGAACACTTCGGTCGTTCGATTGCCGTAATATTTCTGACCAAAACCGCTCACGCCCGGAAACTTTTTGATCGCCGCTTCCACTTCGCTCAAAACGGTCTGGGCGTTCGCCCCAATCTTTCCCAGAATCGGGCGCGTTACACCTTCCGACTGCTCAATCATCGCGGCCAGCACGTGTTCCGGCTCGACCTGTTGATGATTCTGTTTTTCGGCCAGAGCGACAGCAGACTCCACCGCTTCTTGGGCCTTCAATGTGAATTTGTTCAGGTTCATCTCTCTCCTCCTCAACGACAACACAGGTTTTCCACCCTGCGGCGGGCCGATTCAACTAAGTGCTCTTGAATTGATAAAAACTTGGGCTTCGAGCTTTCTAAAAGCCCGAAGCCCTTCTGTCAATCGCTAGCCTCCATCCCACTTTCTTTCTTATTGGCTTGCCGACCCGTTCGTATCCGATTTGACCGTCACGTTAATACTACGAGCCTTGACTTCTTCACGCTTCGGCAACGTCACGCGCAAAACACCATCTTTGAATTCAGCCTTCACGTCTTCGACGTTGACTGTATTCGGCAGCGTAAAGGTGCGCGTAAACGTCCCATAGCTTCTTTCAACTCGATGCCAGTTTTCACCCTTCTCTTCCTTGTCGAACTTGCGTTCACCGGTCAGAGTTAGACGATAGTTTTCAATTGAAAGATTAAAATCCCCAGCTTTCATTCCGGGCAAATCCGCTTCCAGAACAATAGAGCCTTCGTTTTCAAAAATGTCTACGCTGGGACTCCATTTGCCTGTGAACACTTCTTCGCCACCAAAAAACTGCGGCAACCCTCCAGCAAAAATCCGGCTGAATTCATCCTGAATGTTTCGCAGATTGCCAAATACCGGATCGCGCTTCACAACTCCACTGATAGCAGTTCTCATAAAAATTACCTCCAATTAAGTTGCTTATTTAAGCTTCCTCTCTCCCATCTTCCTGTTCGATTCCCTCAGAGCCCTTGCCTGAGCACAAACACAAGATAAAACTTGAGCCCCTTCCTGTCAAGAACCTTGCCGAATATTTTTCAGAAAACCTAAAACCATCAATTCAGCGCCCTGAGTTTCCAATTCAGCTCACTTTTCGACGGCGGAACTTGCAACCTGAGGGCTTCTGTAGACAATTCGGCCTGACCCAAACACACGTAAATCCACAACAAGTCGAATCTTACGGAGGTTTCTTGTATGCGAATCCATAATTCTGCTCGCCTATTGCTGAGCGCAATCGTGATGTTGCTGCTCCAAACGCTACCAGCATCCCCACAAACCCAACAGTTTGTTCCTAACTACGACGAAGCAAAGGTCGGGTCATACACATTGCCTGACCCGCTGACAATGAGCGATGGCCGCAAAGTCATCAATGCAAACCAATGGCGAGCACGGCGACAGGAAATCCTAAAACTTTATGAAACCTACGTTTATGGTCGAACACCAGCAGCAGCCAAAGCAGCGCACATCAGTTTTGTGGAAACTTCGCGGGATGCGAAGGCGCTCGGAGGATTGGCGACTCGAAAGGAAGTGACGGTTTACCTGACGGGCAAAAAGGGCGGGCCGAAAATGTCCGTGCTGTTTTACATCCCGAATGACCGCAAACAGCCTGCACCGGTGTTCATCGGTTTGAACTTCAACGGCAATCAGGCGATCAGCACTGACCCGGGAATTTCACTGGCAACAAGCTGGTTGCGCGACGGCAAGGAAACTGGCGCTGTGAACAACCGTGCGACGGAACAGTCCCGCGGCACAGAGGCAAGCCGTTGGGCTGTAGACATGATCCTAAAACGAGGCTATGCCGTAGCCACCATTTACAACGGCGACCTGTTCCCCGACCACAAAGATGGTTTAAAGGGCTCCGTCGTTCCCTACTTCTATCGCAGCGGGCAAAGTTCGCTAGAAGCCGAGGACTGGAATGCAATCGGAGCCTGGGCTTGGGGGTTGAGCCGCGCGGTGGATTACATCGAAAAGGATAAAGACCTGGACGCCAAACGAATTGCCCTGATCGGTCATTCACGGTTGGGCAAAGGCGCGCTGTGGGCGGGCGCTCAGGACGAACGGTTTGCCATGGTAATTTCCAACGAAAGCGGCGAAGGCGGAGCCGCGTTGGCCAGGCGCAATTACGGAGAGACCGTTGAACGCATCAACACGGCCTTTCCGCACTGGTTTAACGGCAACTTCAAAAAGTACAATCAGGACGTGGCTTCGCTGCCCGTGGATCAGCACATGCTGCTGGCGCTGATGGCTCCGCGCCCGCTGTACATCGCCAGCGCCGAAGGCGATCAGTGGGCTGACCCGCGCGGAGAATTTCTGTCGGCCAAAGCCGCTGATCCTGTGTATCGCTTATTGGGAACAGATGGGTTGGGAGCGAAGGAAATGCCCGGTTTGCACCAACCTGTCATGACCACCATCGGCCACCACGTCCGAGCCGGAAAGCACGACGTGACCAATTACGATTGGGAACAGTATCTGAACTTCGCCGACAAACATTTGCGGCGAAAAGCCAAATAATCAACCGCGACCGAGATACGGCTGGCCAATCGGCAAGACTATGGCTTCCAGCATATTAACGTGCGGCGGCAAAGCAGCCATCGCAACGGCGGCTTGAGCGATATCGTCAGCAGCCATTACCGGCTCGCCGTTTTGGCGGCGAGATTCGGCCAGAGTTTCAACGTCCACGTTGCCGGGGTGTAAACAGCCGCACGTGATTCCGAAGTCGCGGCCTTCCAGCGCCGTGACTTGAGTCAATCCCCAAATCCCGTGCTTGCTGGTGCTGTACGCCGCGGAGTTTGGCCTTACGCGTTGGGCGGAAATTGAGCCAACATTGATGATGCGACCTCCGCGCTGTTCTTTCATGATGCGCATCGCTTCACGCGTGCAAAGAAACGGCCCGCGCAGATTTGTCGCCATCACCCGATCCCAGGTTTCGACTGAAAGTTCATCCAACGGCCCGCCGTCGAAAATGCCCGCGTTGTTAACCAGAATATCCAGCCGCTCGAATCGTTCCATCGTTCGGCGAAAGAGTTCCCGCACCTGAGCTTCATCTGTCACATCCGCCGGAACGACCAGCACATTCGCTCCGGCTTCCGACAAAGTCTCTGCGTTTTGATCGAGCAGTTCGGCATTGCGAGAGCTGAGAATCAACGACGCACCTTCGGCAGCAAATGCATCGGCGATTCCCTGCCCTATGCCTTGACTGGCTCCGGTGATGAGTGCAACTTTTCCATTGAGCTTGTCCATGTGGCTCCTTGGCAGCGCAGCCTATTTTGGCAGCGGTGTTGTGGATTGAGCGACCAGCACGAATTCGGTACCGTTAAATTGAAAATCGAGGTTGTGTTGCTGTTCGCCTTTTTCTTTGTCCGTGGTCGCGGCCATCAAACGAATCAGCGGAGATTTGCCTTCTTCGTGGCGTAATCCCATGCGCAGGTATTTGTCTCCGGCGGGAAAGGCGCGGGCGAGTTTGTCTTTTTTGTCGGCGACGAGCGGGAGCTTTTGGCCTCCGCGCAGAATGACGGCGAAATAGTGTTGGCCGGTTTTGACGGGCTTGGCATAGATAACTATTAAACTGTCGTAGGTTCCTTTGGTGATGGCGTCAATGCGCGCGGCATAAATCAATTCCGCCGTTTCGCCGCCCACAGCCAGCGTTTCGGCCTTGGCGGCTTCCAGGTCAGGCGCGGCAATTTTCGGGTTGCGCGCCAGCTGCGCCGATGCGGTCGTGAAAAAAGCACAAACCAGTAATAAGGCTGGAAACGTGATCAAACGATTCATAAATCCTCCAATGATTGCAGAGTGGGATCGAAACACCTTTGCTTCTCCAGTCCATAAAGCCATAAGACAAGTTCATTGTCAGAGGCATCGGCAGGTTTGTCCAGTTGAGCCAACGTACACGGGCAAAGTCATTGCCAGAACGAACGTGCAATGCTAGATTCCTGCCCGTTCGCGGTTTTCGCCAGATGCTTGAAAGACACTACCGCCGAAAACCGAGCCACGCTCAGTACCCATTCCCCTACGAACCTTTCAACTGTCTCTCGTTTCCGTCTACAAGGAGATTCAAAATGAACAAGATGAAATTCGCTAGTACTTTGATCGCGCTTAGTATCGTTCTGCTGGTTTGCAATTCGCTCGCTTATGCGCAGGCGACACGAACCTGGGTGTCTGGTGTTGGCGACGACGTGAATCCATGCAGCCGCACGGCTCCGTGCAAGACCTTTGCCGGAGCAATTTCTAAAACTGCCGCTGGAGGGGAAATCAGCGTGCTTGATCCTGGCGGCTTCGGCGCTGTGACGATCACCAAATCCATCACAATTAACGGCTATGGTCAGATTGCGGGCGTTCTCTCCGCCGGAACCAACGGGATCATCGTCAATGCCGCCGCAACTGACAAAGTCATCCTCAAGAACCTTTCCATTGTCGGAGCAGGCACTGGGCTGGACGGCATTCGCTTCCTGGCCGGGAATCAATTGGTGGTTGAAAACGTGCAGATCAGCAATGTCACAGGCGATGGCATTGAAGCCGCGCTCACCAACGGCGGCAGGTTGTTCGTCAGAAACGTCAACATCACGGCGTGCGGAGGCAGTGGAATCAAAATCTCCACTGCTGCCGGAGTCGCCACAGCCTCCCTGGATGATGTCAGAATCCAGAACGTCGTTAACGGCGTGGAAGTTGGCGCGGGCAGCAACTTTGTGATGATCCAGCGATCCTCGCTTGTCTCGAACTCCAGCAATGGAATTCTGGCGGCCACTTCCCCGGCAGTCATCAGCGTGGAAAATTCCACGATCGCGTTCAACACCAACGGGGTTAACGCCAACGTCGCGGGGACAACGATCAGAATCTCTGGCAATGGAATTTACAACAACACTCAAGGGGTGAAATTTGTTGCCGGCGCGGTCATTGAATCTGACGGATCGAACAAAATCGCGGGCAATGGCTCTTCGCAAGCTCCGAACAGCGTCATCGCCAAACAATAATCCAGTCCGTCAACAGCCGGGATTTTTTACAAACAGCCTAGCACCAACTGAAAAAGGGTTGGTGCTAGGCTGTTTTCATTTCAGGGCTCAGCCCAATTCATTAATGTGCCACCTCGCCTTCTCATCTTTCCGCACTTCTCTTCTTAGAACTCAATTCATCACCAATTCATCACCAAGACGTCACATAAACCTCATGAGTCGAACTGCCTCCCTGGATACAATCCGCCGCGTTGGAGGGAGAAATGAAACGAATGACAAAAGAGAGTTCACAAACCGCCGCACCACCAGTTGATTGAGCAATCAACTGTGGTCGCGCGGAAGTTGAAACAAACGAGTTGATCACCAAAGCAGGCTCATCCCCGCCGAGCTTCATAGTTTAATAGAGCTTAGAAAAAAGGAGATTCATTGATGAATAAGTTGAAATTGGTAAGCAGTCTGTTTGCGCTTTTTATGGTCGTAACGGCGTGCAGTTCGCAAGCGCAAGCGCAGGCGACACGAACCTGGGTGTCTGGTGTGGGTGACGATGCGAATCCGTGCAGCCGCACGGCTCCGTGCAAAACCTTCGCCGGAGCAATTTCTAAGACTGCTGCTGGGGGAGAGATTAGCGTATTGGATCCTGGCGGATTTGGCACAGTGACCATTACCAAATCCATCACGATCAACGGCGATGGGCAGATTGCGGGCGTTCTCTCCGCCGGAACCAACGGGATCGTCGTCAATGCCGCCGCAACTGACAAAGTCATCCTCAAGAACCTTTCCATTGTCGGAGCAGGCACTGGGCTGGACGGCATTCGCTTCCTGGCCGGGAATCAATTGGTGGTTGAAAACGTGCAGATCAGCAATGTCACAGGCGATGGCATTGAAGCCGCGCTCACCAACGGCGGCAGGTTGTTCGTCAGAAACGTCAACATCACGGCGTGCGGAGGCAGTGGAATCAAAATCTCCACTGCTGCCGGAGTCGCCACAGCCTCCCTGGATGATGTCAGAATCCAGAACGTCGTTAACGGCGTGGAAGTTGGCGCGGGCAGCAACTTTGTGATGATCCAGCGATCCTCGCTTGTCTCGAACTCCAGCAATGGAATTCTGGCGGCCACTTCCCCGGCAGTCATCAGCGTGGAAAATTCCACGATCGCGTTCAACACCAACGGAGTTAATGCCAGCGTCGCGGGGACAACGATCAGAATCTCTGGCAACGGAATTTACAACAACACTCAAGGGGTGAAATTCGTTGCCGGCGCGGTTGTCGAATCCGATGGAACGAATAAACTTGGCGGCAATGGCTCTTCACAAGCCCCCAATAGCGTCATTGCCAAACAGTAGCTTTTGCAATCCCGGCAAGCCGCACAAAGCTTTTGCGAAGCATTTGGTCGCAAAAACTCGGGCATCTTCATCAAACTGACCGTCTTGGGCGCTGGAGCAACGATTTTGTGGCTCCAGCGCCAATGTCATTTGGGCATCTCTGTTGGAGAAATGGCGCTCAGTGAATCGGCTTCTGGGCCAGAATTGGAATCGGTGGCAGAAGGAACTTCACATTAATCAATCCCTCCTCTATTATCTCGCACTCCGGCAACGGGATTTCGACCGCAATTCCCCAACAATCAACTCCGAAAAATCGGCGCTTGTAATGTGGTGAAAGGAAGTTTGCCGCCGGGGGCAGTATGACGTCTGACGGACTCAATCGAATCCCAGGGAACGGCTCATTTCAAATGCCAAACGGAGCCGTCATGCGTCAATAACCTCACACCAAGTCTTTTGATCGGAGCAGTCGCTTAATGTCCACGAAACACCCGCCAGCATCTGGCCAATCAGACCAAGTAGAGACCACACAACCAAAATCACAATCGTTGAATACCCCTCTCTCTGCTGGCAAGGCTCTTACTCCCAGTCAGGCAGCATCTCCTTCAGCGGATTACGCGGCGTTGCTGACACAACTGGCTCGCAAAGAACGCGATTTGCAGATTCTGTCGCACCGGTTGGCGGCTCGCGAAACCGAGCTGGCGCAAATCAAAGCGTCAAAGGGGTGGAGATGGCTGGGTTATTTTTGGCACTTCCGAAGCGAAATCGTTCTGCCCCTGCTTAGACCGTTCTTGAGGTTACTCGGCAAGGCTACGCCCCAAACGAATCCAGCTGCCACGACTGAAGAATCGTCGTTGTTGCCCGCAGAACAAACTTCAGCGAACTTCCTGCCCGGCGTCACCAGCAAAACGAAAGCGTATGACATCATCTGTTTTCCAATCATAGACTGGGATTTCCGGTTTCAACGGCCGCAACAGTTGATGACCCAATTCGCCACCGCTGGGCACAGAGTATTTTATATCTCGCACAATTTCTGCGAACTCGATAAGCCGTACGAAATTCAGGAAAAAGCGCTCAATGTGTATGAAGTTAAGCTCAGCGGAGTGGAGCTGAGCGTGTACCGCGACCAGCTCAACGCGTACCAGCAAACTCAACTGTTTTTCTCGCTTGATGCCTTGCGGCGCGACCTGGCGCTGGGAGCCACCGTTTCCATTGTCCAATTGCCGTTCTGGTGGCCGGTGGCGGAGCAAGCGCGAAAACAACTCGGCTGGCCCGTTGTGTATGACTGCATGGATCATCACGCAGGGTTTTCGACCAATACGGAAGAAATGCTGAGGCAGGAACATCTGCTGTTTTCATCTTCGGATTTGGTGGTGGTGTCTTCCACGGCGCTGGCCGAAGAAGCCAAGACCTTCGGCGCGGACCCGTTGATGGTGCGCAATGCCTGTGAATACGAACACTTCGCAAAAACCGGCAGCGCCCACAACAAACGCCCGGTCATTGGATATTACGGCGCAATTGCCGACTGGTTTGATTCCGATCTGGTCGCCGATCTGGCGGAACGTCGTCCCGATTGGGATTTCGTGCTGGT
>DAOMFR010000012.1:0-12545 GCA_035429885.1 Blastocatellia bacterium | reverse complement strand
CCGATCTGGTCGCCGATCTGGCGGAACGTCGTCCCGATTGGGATTTCGTGCTGGTCGGTTCCACAAACCTTGCCGACATCACACGCCTGAGCAAATTGCCCAACGTCACGCTGCCCGGCGAACAACCGTACGCCACGTTGCCGCGCTGGCTAACGCAATTTGATGTGACGCTGATTCCATTCAAACGAGTCCCGCTGACCGAAGCGACAAACCCTGTCAAAGCCTACGAAATTCTGGCCGCAGGCAAACCCATCGTTTCTGTTCCCTTGCCCGAAGTGGTCGCGCTGGGTTCCGTCGTGCGTCTTGCGGCGACCGCGGAAGAATTCGAGCGCGAAGTCGCAGCCGCGCTCCACGAAAAAACGCCGGAACAGATCGAAGCGCGCCGCGCCTTCGCCAAAACCAACACCTGGCAAAGCCGGTTTGAAGTTTTAGCTCCCGCAGTCGCGCAAACCTTTCCCAAGGCTTCGATCATCATCGTCACCTATTACAATTGCGAACTGAATCGGATGTGCCTGGAACAACTGTACGAGCGCACCGAATGGCCCAACTTTGAAGTCATCGTGATTGACAACGCTTCCGGCGACGGCACGCCGGAATATCTGAAAGAAGCGGAACGCCAATTCCCGAACATTCGCGTGGTGTTGAACGACAAAAACCTGGGCTTTGCCGCCGCCAACAACATCGGGTTGCGCATGGCGACGGGAGATTATCTGGTGCTGCTCAACAACGACACAGTCATCACGCGCGGATGGTTGACCTCGCTGTTGCGGCACCTGCACACCAAACCCGAAATCGGCTTAGTCGGTCCGGTCACCAACGCCATCGCCAACGAAGCCAAGATCGAAGTCGGTTACCAGCAAATCGAAGACATGCCCGCGTGGGCGGCGGATTATGTCCGCCAGCACGACGGCGAAACTTTTGCGATTCCGATGCTGGCCATGTTTTGCGTGGCGATGACCCGCAAACTGTTTGAAGAAATCGGATTCCTGGATGAACAGTTCGGCATCGGCATGTTTGAAGACGACGATTATTGCCGCCGCATCACGGTCGCCGGATATGAACTGGCCTGTGCGCGCGACAGTTTCATTCATCACTGGCAACGCGCGTCGTTCAAATTGCTGAGCGACGAAGAGTACTTGCGCATTTATCACGAAAACCAGCGCAAGTTCGAAGCGAAGTGGCAGCACCTGACCCACGATCTGGCGATGGAGAAGCATCGCGAACAGTTGCAAGAAGTGCTGGCCAGAATTCAGCAAAGCCGTGGCGTCGTCATTTTCCTGCCTTCGATTGGCTGGCGAGTTCATTTGTTTCAACGACCCCATCATCTGGCGCGAACCTTTGCGCGCCTGGGCTATCTGGCAATTTTCGACAGCACTGGCTCGCAGGATAAGGTCAACGGATTTGAAGAAATCGAACACAACGTGTTTCTCTTCAACGGAGCTGAAGAGTTGTTGCACGAAATCCCGCAACCGGTCTTGTGGACCTTTCCTTATAACTACGACCGTGCGGACAAATATCCGGAAGGCGCGCACAAAGTGTACGACTGGATAGACGACCTGGCGGTGTTTCCGTATGACCGCGACTTTCTGGAACGCAATCATCAACGCGCACTCAGCGAAGCCGCAATTGTTGCCAGCGTGGCTGCGCCTTTGCACCAAGCGGCACTCAAGACCCGGCCAGACGCCATTTATCTGCCCAACGGCGTGGAGTTCGAAGCGTTCGCCAAAGAACAGGAAAACACTTCTTTTCCCAGTGATCCGGAATTTGAAGAGTTGTTGCGCGCAGGAAAACCCATCGCCGGATATTACGGCGCGCTGGCTTCGTGGTTTGATTACGACCTGTTGGACGCTGTGGCCGAGCGGCGACCGGATTGGAATTTCGTGCTGATCGGTCAAGCGTTAGATAACAGTTTGGGAGAACATTCGCTGTTGAATCGCGCCAACATCACCTGGCTGGGGCCACGCGAATACACGTCGCTGCCAGGTTATTTGCAGCATTTCGAAGTGGCGACAATTCCATTCGCCATCAACGAAATCACGCTGGCAACTTCGCCGCTGAAGCTGTACGAATACATGGCTGGCGGCAAACCAGTCATCGCCACGCCGATGCCGGAATGCCAGGCGTTTCCGGAAGTGTTCATCGCCCGCAACGCCGAAGAATTTTCGCAATTGCTGGACAAAGCTTCCCGACGCGGACGCGATGCCGATTTCCGGCATCGACTGCGGACGCTGGCGCATGACAATTCCTGGACGGCGCGAGTCCGCGTCATCGAACACGCGCTGGAACTAATCACTAACCAGAACATCTCGCCAGGAACTTCCCCGAACTCGGAGAAACCAGAACCTGATCCCGCCCAGATTGCCGCTGTTATTTCCGCTCGGAAGCTGGCTGAACGCTTCCGCCATTTTCGCGCCTCAGACAATGTGGGTTACTTCACGGCGCTAACTCGGCATTTTTCCTCTATTCCAGAGGACCCATGCCTTCCCATGTATTTTGAGTTTGCCATCACCTGCAACGAACGCGGACGTAATGTGGCCCAACTGCTGAGCCAGAGCACCGAATTGCGTGGCAAACGGTATCTGGATGTCGGATGCGCGTACGGAGGCTTTCTGGTCGCGTTTGCCGAACAAGGCGCGAAGGTGACGGGATTTGATCTGGATTCCATGCTGCTCGAGCTGGGGCGCCACAACCTGCGAGATCACAATCTGGAAGCGCCGCTCCAGCTAATGGATGCAACCGACGCGGAGCTGCTGCGCCCACTACACAACAGTTTCGACATCATCACGTGCAACGATGTGATCGAACACGTGGATGACCCGCAAGCTCTGGTTCGCAACATCTCGGATTTATTGACCGAAGGCGGGTTGGCGTATTTCGAAATTCCCAACGCGATGCATCCGCAATATGTGTTGAACGACGGGCATTACCAACTGTTCGGCATCACACTGTTGGATTACCCGCAAGCACGCGAATACTTTTCCGTTGTTCGCCCCGGCAAGCCGTATGGAGTCCGCCATTATCTGAAACTGCAAGAGTATGCAGACCTTTTCGCGGAATTCGGGTTGAGCTTTAACTTGCTTGAGGAAAGCGTGGCCGGCTTATCGGTGGAAAGGATCCAGGAAGAAGCGGCCAAGTTGCGAGCGGCGGCGACAAAAGAGTTGTACAACTTCCCGTCATCAACTTCGCCAGAGGTCATTGAAAGCTGGCGCAATCGCATAGATAACGCATTGGCAAGTTATCTGAAAACGCTGGAATCTGCGCCGCTTGAGACCGAGCAACAACGCCGAGATTTTCTGGCGAATTATGGGCCGAGCTTTTGGCGAATCATCGTTAAAAAAAGCCCCTAACTTGCCAAGTTGGGGGCTCACCATAGTATCAATGTTTGTGAACTGCTGAGGTCCGTGCGAGAAGCTGCGTCGAGTCAGCCTTTCTCACGGACCTTAGCAGTTCTGAACTCACTTCACGCTAACTTGTGCGCTGCCCACATTGGAGTTTGCGTCAAAGGCTCGGAAGGCGATGACGTGTGATCGTGTGTCTGGCAATGTCACTTTCACCTGAAATTCTTCGCGCTTGGAATCGGCGATGCCGTCCACCGGAAAAATCGCTTTCCAGGTGCCACCATCTAACTGATATTCCGCTCGTTTGATGATGGAAGTCGCATCACTGGCGCGGAAGATGACGTCGGCGCTGGTTCCCGAAACGCGCGGAGCATCAGCCGTCACCGCCGGAGGCGTATTGTCCACATCCACCGCTTCAGATTCCTCTTCATCATTTAACGCAAGCGCGGCAGGGTTGGTCGGCGCATCAGTGGCGATAACTTTGAACACATACCGGCCATCCGGAAGCGCGTTCGGGTCCACCGTGAAGTACGTTTCGCGGAAATTGAGCTTCAACGGAAAAAATTCGGTCGAATTCGCTGCGCGGTAATAAATCGAATACTCCATCGAATCACCGTTGCGGTCTTCAGCCTGCCATTGCATGGAAATCGCCCCACGCTGCGGCACTCTGCGCGGAGGAAGAACAATCGGAGCCGCGCCTCCTTCTCCGCCAGCATCACCGCCTCCGTCCATCACAGGTTGAGGCAAAGCCACCAACGCTACTCCGGGCGACAGAAAATTCAATGACGTGATTTTGGGCGCAACGTTTCGCGGCAGATACGAAACCGTCACTTCGCGCAAACGCGGAGCAGCAGCACTAGCCGCGCCACGTTTGAGCATTGCACGCCATTGCAAAAACCTGGCGGCGGGACTTTTGATTGCTTCGCCTTCCGGATTCGTGCTTGCGGGTGACCAATCGCTCCAGGTGGAATCCGGCGTCGCGGTATTGCCGCTGCGCGTTTGCAATTCAATGGTTCCATCACCAACCCAGGAAATTCTGCCCCAGGCAGCCGTCGTCGCGGCTTCCCGGACCGACGAAGTGTATGTGCCGCTGGCGGCAGTTTCGTTGTTCAACTTAAACAGTTTGCCCAGGTTCGACGCCGCGACGAATGTTTGATTGCCCACACGCACAAATCGTGAAGTTTGCGCTTCCGAAGATTGTGCCAACAAGGCTGGTTTCTGACCTGCGGCAACACTGAAAATTCGTCCTTTCTGGCTGGTTCCGATCATTGCGCGGCCATTGGCATCCAGCGCCACGGCAAAGGCGACGGCGTCTTTGGAATCCCACAAAGTTTCGGAGGCTCCGCTGGCATCCAACCGATACAACGCGCTTTTGCTGCTGGCTCCACTGCCGCTGCTGGACGACGAAGTCGTTGGCGCAGTTGAAGCGCCGGAATCCAACACCTGCACATCGCTGATCGTGATGGTGACTCCGCCGCCGTCGTCAATCACTTGCGGAGGTGTGACGCCAGATGAACCCGACGCCGTATTCGTTCCGCCGCTCCCCGCAGAATCCGCCAGAGCCAGCGCGTAAATGTCACCGTTGGTGCCTATGGTCAGGTCACGAATTTCGCGTTGCGCGGAATCAAACAGCGTGAAGGCTTTGCCTTCGGGGGAAATCTTCAGCACCATTCCGCCCGGGTCGGTTCCAGCGATGATGTTTCCCGCTGCGTCCACCTTCAACGTCGTGATGTTGGTTTGCGTCGTGTTGACCAGCGGAGCGCCCGTGCCATCTGCGTTGACTCGATAAATGATGCCTTTGTCCCCTGTGCCGACCAACAAACGGCCTTGGGCGTCGAACGCCAGCGACCAGATGTATTTCGCCTTTGGCTCAAAAAAGACTTTGGCTTCGCCGCTGGGTGTAATGCGATAAACTTTTCCATCCGGCGAAGTTCCGGCGTAAACGTTCCCCGCCGAATCAACCGCCAACGCCATCACATCCAACTCCGAGGTTTTGTACAGCAGCGAACCTTTGCCAGCGGCATCCACCTTAAACACACGGCCTTCGTGGCCTGTGCCCAGGTAAACGTTGCCAGCTTTATCCGCTACTGCCGACCACACGTACGCCTGTTTGGTGTCAAACACTTCATTCAATGCCGGAGCCAGTGTGACCGTGCCGTTGTCGGCAATGGAAACTCCGTTGGCGTCCCCTTTTTCGATTTCGGCGCGCGTATTGACTCGCCAAAACACTGGGCCGCTGGCAGATACTGTCAAGATGTAAGCTGAAATAATGGAAAGAGTAAGAAGGGTTAAAAGAGTTTTTCGCATTCTGATTTGAATCCTGATTTGAAATTCGATGCAGCACAGGGAGCGAGAACGATCTGGTGGATTTCGAGCTAGAGATTTCACCAGGCAACCAGGCCGCTACCGCTCTCCGTACCGTAATATCATGCGGAAGATTTATTGATTGACCACGGTCACCGTCAGTGTGCGCTGGCCGGAAACGACGAATTCTGCCGCAGGCAGTTCTTTTTCAAACACAGTCGCCGAAGCCGTTTTGATGTATCCGCCCGCCGTGCGATCCGAACCGAGCGTTGCCAGCACCGAGGGGGGCAAGCTGGGCAGTTCTTCGTTGTTGATCACCGCGCCGGATTCGCCACGAGTCAGCTTCACGTACAGCCGGTCGGATTTGCGAATCTTGTTCATTTCGCGCACCAGTTGGCCCAAGGATTTCGGCGAAACGCCTGTGCGTGGTTCCATTGCCTGAATCGAAGCTCCGTCGCCCACGATAATCTGCAATGGGCCAAGCGGCGCATCTGCCGGAATTTCGACCGGAATGCGTTCGACGTATTCGCTACCGCTTTCGGTGCGGGCAAACGCCTGGATTTCGACTTTGTCTCCGGGGCGGACTTCGGTGCGATTGATCCACAACCGATCCAACTGGCCCGTGCTGCGTGCATCGCGCGAGGTAATATCAAGGCTGATTTTTTCCAACTGCAAGTCACTGAATCCACTGTTGAGCAATGCGCTGATGGGTTTGGACAAGGCAAAGGCGGCGGCCAGCGGCGCATTCATCGAAACTGACAGACGGTTTTCAAAATTGATCGCAGGCTGGTCTTTCAATTTGATGCTGCTGTTGATTTGCAGCGTCGAATCGCCAATCGCGCGTTCGGTCGAAGAAATCGTCGAGATGATCGTCATCTGCATCAGGATCGGAGTCAGAAAGCGATCCGAAACGACATCGAAATTGTAGGTTTGTTGTTTGCCCAAACTGGTTTTCAGATTGATCGTGACCGGAATCATCTTCGGCGCATGGCCCAGTTCGCCATAAATGCCTGTGGAACGGTCACCGCTGATCGTTCCCACCATCTCCGTCGGGAAGCTGATCTTGAACGAAGTTGCCTGGCTGGACATCACCGTCACGACTGAGCCTTCGTGCATGGGAAAATCCGAGACACCCAAGCTCAAAAATGGATGGCCGAAAGCGTAAATGCGATTGCCGTCGCGATAGGTCACCGTGCCTGCCGCCGCCATCGAATAATCTCCGCGAATCAGCGGCACGACAATGGTTGAGCCCGGTTTCAGCGTGTCGGCTGTAGCTTTTTTCAATTGGGAAATCGTCGCTCCACCGGAAACGCCGGCCACAGGCGAAAAGCCCCACGATTGAAACAGCGGCGCGAATTTCGCCACCACATCGGGCGCAACGCCCGTGATGGAAAGCGGAGTGGCAATCGGCATCAACACCTGCGCGCTGCCCGGCGCGGCCACGGACTGCACACCTGTGCCGGCTTTGCCGCTCAGGCTGTCCACAAAACTTTTGTATTCGCCCGAATTGGCGTTGAAGGAAATTTCTGAAAACGACACTGGACGCGGTTGATCGCTTTTCTTTTCGATTTGCCGCTGTTCAAAGACTTTGATCATTTCGCCGATGGGCGTGATTCCGGCAATCGGGTCTTTGGCGAATTGGTAACCAAAGGCGACGGCTCCCAACAATTTGCCGTCAATGTACACCGGCGAGCCGCTCATTCCCTGAAACACTCCCATGTGCTTGTAATCGTCGCCGAGCAATTTGGACAGCACGGCGTTTTGTCCTGGATTAGGGAAACTGGTCAGCACGCCCAGAATTTCCAGCTCGAACTTGGTGGGTTCGCTTCCGCTGACCACGGTGTATCCGACTGCGCGCATTCCGGGCTTGACCTGCTCCACCGGAAAGAAATCACCTTTGGGCTCAGACTTCTGAACAGTTTGGCCGGCAGCCGTAAATACAAAACTGGCTGCAAGCAGCAAAAAAATCACCATTCGCCTCATAAAAATTTTGATACCTCTCTTGTCGGGATTGCCGTTTGCTTGGGCAGCAAGGCACGGGCAATATACCACAGGCCATTGCTGAATGCGGCTCCACCACTGAACGCCCTGCTTTCAGAATTGCTGCAATTTTTATTTCGACTAATCGGCCAGTTCGCCAGTCTAACGACGCGACTTTGGGGCAAGTGAACTTTGCCCGCAACTGACTTGCAGTTCTCACATTACAGGAGGGACTTATGCCAATGACGAGCTTTAGAATAGCTTCTGGCGGAGCTTTGACCGGCAAGATCAAACGAATGGCCTCGCTGGTGATTTTGGCACTGGCGACGGTCTTTGCACTCAATCAATTTGGCGGCTTCCAATCCTTCGCCGCCTTGCTTCAGGATCAGGACGATCCCAAAACCTATCCCAAAACTTCCAGCAACGATTGCGGTTATTTGCAAAATCCGGACAGTTTCCGGAATGCGGTCGCCCAGCATCGCGAGATGGTGTCCGAAGCGACCACTTCGGTTGCCGCCGCGCTCAACGACACCGGAGCCGAACTGGTGCCGCCGCAAAGCATCCCGCGCAAAAACTTCATTGATACGATCCTCTTTGACCGAATGGTCAAAGACAGCGTGCAGTCCGCGGCGGTGTGCACCGACGAAGAATTCGTGCGCCGCATTTACCTGGACCTGACCGGACGCATTCCTGCGGCGGCGGACGTCACAGCCTTCATCGCCGACACCAGCGCCACCAAACGCGACGCGCTGGTGGACAAGCTGATCGGCTCGCCGGAATACGTTGATAAATGGACGATGTTCTTTGGCGACCTGTACAAAAACAACGCCCGTTCGGTGAACGTCCAACGATTCACGGGTGGACGCGACGCGTTTTACAACTACATCAAAGACGCCGTCAGCAAAAACAAACCTTACAACCAGATGGCTCGTGAAATGATCGCCAACGACGGCGACAACTTCGTCAACGGCGAAGTCAATTTCATCGTCGGCGGCATCGTTCCGATGGGACCAACGCAAGACACGATGGACGGCACGGCGGTCGAAGTGACGCGAGCGTTTTTGGGCATCAACGCCACCGATTGTTTGCTGTGCCACAGTGGCGCTGGCCACCTCGATCAAGTCAATTTGTGGGGGTCACAGAAAACGCGCACGGACGCCTGGGGAATGTCGGCGTTTTTTGCGCGCACTTTGCGCCGTCGGCAACTGCTGAATCCGCAACCGAATTATGCCAAGTTCACGGTGTCGGAACTCGCAACGGGCGAATATCAGTTGAACACCACCACAGGCAATCGGTCGGTTCGCCAGCCTGAAGAAAACAGTTCCACCACGGTCGCACCGAAATACTTTTTGGGCAGCGGCGGAACGGTGAACGCAGGCGAAAATCGCCGCCAAGCCATCGCCCGGCTGATTACCGCCGACAAACAATTTGCGCGCGCCGCCGTCAATTACATCTGGGAAAAGCTGATGGTCGAAGCGTTGGTTTCGCCATCGAACGCCTTTGATCCGGCGCGACTCGATCCGGCGGCGACGTTGCCATCCGGCTGGACGTTGCAACCGGCGAACGCTGAATTGCTGAATGCGCTGGCCGATGAATTCATCAAGCAAAATTACGATGTCCGCAAACTGATTGCGCTGATCGCCAAATCCAGCGCGTACCAATTGTCTTCGCAATATCCCGGCACGTGGAGCCTGGCGCTGATTCCTTATTACCCGCGCAAATTCATTCGCCGGTTGGACGCCGAAGAAATCCACGACGCGATTTTGAAAGCGACCAACTTCACCGCCAGCTACCAGATGCGCGACACGCTGGGAGCCAACACCTTCGTCGTCAATTGGGCGATGCAATTGCCCGACACCTCTGAACCCAGAGTGAATCCGCAAATCTCCAACTTCCTGAACCTGTTCATTCGCGGCGACCGCGACGTGAAACCACGTTCGGTGGAACCTTCCATTCAGCAATCGTTGGCGCTGATGAACAACACATTCGTGATGGGCAAAATTCATCAGGCCAATGCCGGATCAGCCGTCGCCACGTTGCTGGCCAACACTGCGTTGACCGATCAGCAAATCGTCACGCAATTGTTCCTGAACACGTTGTCGCGCAATCCGCGCCAGGATGAACTGGATGCGCTATTGCCACTGTTTAGCTCCCAAGGCAGACGACAGGCCACCGAAGGCACTCAGTGGGCGTTGTTGAACAAGATGGATTTCATCTTTAACTACTAGCTGGTACCGCGCACGGTACTGATTCGGCAATCAAGAGGTGAACTATGGCGAACAAATACTACAAAGAACTCAATCAAGTGAACGCGCAGCGCGGCAATTCTCCACTGACGGGACCAACGCTTGGACGGCGCGACTTTTTCAAATTGGCGGGCGCGGGCGTCGCGGGCAGTTTGATAACCACCGGAATGACGCGTGACGCGCTGGCCGCCAGCACAGTCAGCGCACTGGGTCCGTCGCTGATCAACAAAGCCCGCTATTGCATCTTCGTGCTGATGGCCGGAGCGCCTTCGAGCATGGACACGTTTGACCTGAAAGTCGGTTCGTGGACGCCGTCAGATTTCAATCCCACCACGTACAACGGCATGCTGTTTCCGCAAGGGTTGATGCCAGAGCTGGCCAAACAGACGAACCGGTTTGCCATTGTCCGCAGCATGCGCGCCCCGGCGTTGGTGCATCCGCTGCAACAAACCTGGGCGCAAATTGCGCGCGGGCCAAGTTCCGCGCTGGGCAAAATCGCGCCGAACATCGGCAGCGTCGTGTCGCTGGAATTCGAGCCGCAACGAACCGCCGCTCAGAAATTGCCGGTCTTCGTTTCGTTGAACACGAATCTGAACATCGTCGGTTCAGGTTATTTCAATGGATTGCACGCGCCGTTTGATGTGACGCCTGCGCCGACGGGGCTGGGCAGTCTGTCCAACACTGACGGCCAGGCCGTGTTTGAAGCACGTTATGCGGCGTTGAAATCCATTGACTCCAAATTGCGCACGAACTCTCCGCTGGGAGACGACGCCACGACCATGGGCAATTTTTATGATCGCGGCAAATCCATGATGTACGACTCCGCCGTGGACGCCGTGTTCAAGTTCACCACCGAAGAACAAATCCGGTACGGCGGAAGTTCGACTGTCGGTCAGCAAACGGTCAACGGAAACAGCTTCGGCAATTCGTGCATCGTGGCGCGCAACCTGGTCAAGTCGAATCTGGGCACGCGCTTTATTCATATTCGCCACGACGGCTGGGATCATCACGACGACATTTACGACAAAACCGACGACACGCGGTTGCACGGCAGAGCCAATGAATTCGACCTGGGGATGTCCGCGCTGTTGAACGATCTGGCGGCGACACCCGGTTCCAACGGTGGCACGCTGCTCGATGAAACGCTGGTGGTGTGGATGGGAGAATTTGGCCGCACCGTCGGCGCACTGACCGGCCAGAACGGACGCGATCATTACTTCCAGCATTTCGCCTGTTTTGCCGGTGCCGGAACCGTTGGCGGCAAAGTGATCGGCACAACCAGCGCCGATGGCGGATACATCACGGAACCCGGCTGGACAGCGGCGCGTCCGGCGCAATACGAAGACATCGCGGCCACGATCTATTCCGCGTTGGGAATTGATTACACCAAAATTCTGCACGACGACCCGTTCGGACGCGGATTTGAATACGTGCCTTTCGCTGCGGAAGGATACTGGCAACCGATCAATGACCTATTTGTTCGCAGCGGTGCCGCTCCCACGCGCGGCCCGCTTTCGCCGCGCGATGGCGGTCGCCGGATTGGATAAACCGGGAGCGCGGACGTCCCTGTCCGCAACAATCCATTGAAGCCGCGCAGCTTCCCAGGAATCAGCGGATGGGGACGTCCGCGCTCCCGGCTGAGGCTGCGCATTTTCATTGGTGTTTGCCGCTGCCGACGCGTGCGGTAACATACGCTCCGTTTTCACCCAACCCGAAATTCTGATGGAGATCAACCAATGAAAAACCGAATGCTTCAACTCGCGCTCGTCTTGTGTCTGAGCGCGTTCGCTTCAATGACCTTCGCGCAAACTCCTGGGTTTGCCGACGCCGTGCTGGGTCGCTGGGACATCACGGTGCAAGGCGCGGATGGCGTCAGCTATCCGTCGTGGCTGGAAGTCCGGCTGCGCAAAGAAAATGAATTGATGGCCAGTTTCGTGGGCCGATTTGGCAGCATGCGCTACGCCAGCAAAGCCGAATACGCCAACGGCCAACTGACCGTCGTCATTCCCGCGCAATACGAAGCCGCTCCCAAAGAGTTGGTCTTCACCGGCAAACTCAATGGCGAACAACTGACCGGCACCGTCGGCGATGAAAAAGGCAATCCGATTCCGTGGACAGGCAAACGCGCTCCGGCGCTGACGCCTGCCAAAACCGTCGCCTGGGGCGCGCCCATTCAACTGTTCAACGGCAAAGACCTGAGCGGCTGGAAGCTCCGCAACAACGCGCACCCGAATTGCTGGAGCGTGGAAAATGGCGTGATGACCAACAAAACGCCTTGCGCCGACATCATCAGCGACCAGAAATTCACCGACTTCAAAGCGCACGTGGAATTCCAGGTCGTTCCCAACGGAAACAGCGGCGTGTATTTGCGAGGCCGTTACGAAACCCAGATCAGCGACGGATTCAATCAAGTGCTGGACAGTTTGCGTATGGGAGCCGTCTACGGCTGGCTGAAACCTTCCGTGAACGCGGCGAAAAAGCCGGGCGAATGGCAGGCGCTGGACATCACGCTGGTTGGCCGCAAAGTCACGGTCGTGTTCAACGGCCAGACGATCATTGATAACGAAACCATCCCCGGCATCACCGGAGGCGCATTGGACAGCAACGAAGCCGCTCCCGGCCCGATCATGCTTCAGGGCGACCACACCAAAGTGATGTACCGCAAAGTCGAAATCAC
>DAOMFR010000011.1:74507-75683 GCA_035429885.1 Blastocatellia bacterium | reverse complement strand
GCCGGAACTCTGTTTGAAGTGCGCGGCAGCGTCGGTGAAATTTACAGCCGCATCGCCAGCCAGTACGGCTGCGAAGTGAAAGCGGAACAGTTGCAGCAGAACTTCGCTCGCTGGTTTCGGTTGCAACCGCCAATGGCCTTTCCCCCTGGCACGGACGACGACAAGCTGCGCGAAATGGAAAAAGGCTGGTGGCGCAATCTGGTAAGAGCGGTGTTTGCCGATTGCGCGAGCTTTTCGCATTTCGAGGAATTCTTCGACGATGTGTTTGACCAGTTTCGCAAGCCCGAACTGTGGCGAGTGTACGATGACGTGATGCCGACCTTGACGGAATTGAAACGGCGAGGCGTTCGGCTGGGAGTCATTTCCAACTTCGATTCCCGGCTGGACGATGTGCTGAGAGTTTGTGAACTGGATCAATTCTTCGATTCGGTTCACATCTCCACGCGAGTTGGAGCGGCCAAACCCGATCCGTTGATCTTCGATACAGCACTCACCTCTCACAACATCGAAGCCGCGCAAGCCTGGCACGTCGGCGATTCGTTGCGCGAAGATTTTGAAGGCGCACAAACCGCCGGACTCCAAGCCATATTGGTTAATCGCAATAATCAGCAGATTGAAAATGCGCTCTGTATTTCCAACCTGACGGAACTCCTGACTTATGAAATACGACATTCTTAGACCGTGTCACCTGCTTTGCATTCTGTGGTTAGCAGCAATTATCGGCGTTTCGACGCTAACGCCTCACCTTTCTGCTCAAACCCCAGCAGCAAGCAAACTTGGCTTGGGCCGCAAGTATTCCACCATTGAACGGATGAACCTGGAGCGACTGGGCGCGGTGAATGCGGACAAGCTGAAGATCCAGAAAGGGCGGCAAGCAGTTAAGCTGCAAACCGGCTTGGGAGATTACAAAGCCATCCTGCACGCTCACGCCGAAGATTCCGCACACACGGGCGGCACTCGGCCAGAGTTGTTGGCGGCGGCTAAGCGGGTTGGCGTGAAGATCATTATGCTCACCGATCACGTGCGGCCTCCGAAAGATTTCATCAACGATAGTTGGCGCGGAATGCGAGATGGTGTGTTGTTCATCCCCGGAGCCGAAAGCGAAGGTTTTCTTGTTTACCCGCAACGTTCGATCATTCAGGCGCACATCAACAAAAGTTTCAAATCGCGCGAAGA
>DAOMFR010000011.1:69224-74407 GCA_035429885.1 Blastocatellia bacterium | reverse complement strand
CATGAAAGAGGCCGGAATTTATCGCGCGGAAGTTTGGCTGACTCTGGACGGCGAACAGCGTCCGTGGATTTATTCAAACCCAATTTACGTTACACAACCTTGATGAAATGAAGGCGGCATAGAGCAGGTTGTCGCTCTTTGCCGCCTTTTGTTAATGGGGATTTTCGGAAATGACTATTTGATCGAATCAACGACTTTTTGGAAAACCTTGTGGAATTTCTCGAAATTCTCGGTCGGTGTTGCGCCAAAGACCATCAGAATCTTGCCGTTCTTCTCGTAAATGCCCAGACCAAATTCCATCGGATCGCCGGACTTTCGGTCTTTGCCGGTTCCACTGATAAAGGCTTCTTTAATGCCACCGACATTTGACGCTGAGGGTTTATCGAATTTAATGCCCTTCAGCCAGCCGCTCAACTCTTCATCCACTTCGTCCAGAGCGTTATCAAAACTTTTCGCGTTTTTAGGAACGAAGAAATAGATTTCGGCTTCGCCTGGGCCATTGGCGACTAACATGTCTCCATCTTCTTTGGTCTTCCAGTTATCAGGCAACCAGAATTTGAAACCCGCCGGATGCGACCATTCTTCAGGCATCGTGCTGGAAATCGGCGCACTACTCAAAGTTGTTGCGCCTGCTTTTCGTTCGATGCCGGCAGAGCAAAAGAATAAGGAAACAAGCACAAGTGTGCCTGCAAGCAAATGTTGTTTTCTCATGGCGGAGTTACTCCTGAATTGTTTGGTTGATTGGAGAGAGACGCGCAACGGCGCAACTCAGAAATGAAAAACCGCTCTGATTACCCGCAATAAGCAATCAGAGCGGTTTCAGCAGAGAGCAGAAACTACCGGCCAATTATTTATTGGCCACTTGAGAATATGGCAAGCCAACTTGAACCTGTGCCATTCGAGCTGAATGCCCAATAGCGCTCATCACTCGATTCGGGAGAATGCCAAGATAGAACGTGCCAATCAGCGTCAAAATCAAGGCAACAGCCGTCATCGTACTGATACGCGGTTTGACAAACCCAGGCGCGAGCGGACGGAAGAACATTACTACGATCGGGTAGAGATAGTAATAGACTGAAATAATGCTGTTGATGACTGCGACCACGACCAACCAATGCAGGTTCGGCGCTAAATCCCAGGCCGATTTGAAAATGAAGAACTTGCTCATGAATCCGGCGGTCGGCGGAATGCCAGCCAGGCTGAACAGAAAAATCGCCAGCGCAAAACTCAGCGCAGGTGTTTCAAATCCAATGCCTGCGTAATCGGCGGTTTCGGTTTTCTGGTCACCCGCGCGAGCCAGCAACTGAACAACGGCAAAAGCACCGACGCTCATAATCGAATACACCAGCATATAAAACGCGACTGGCGCGGCGTCGCTGGTAATAAATCCGACCAGCGCATATCCGGCGTGAGCGATGGACGAATACGCCAGCATACGTTTGATGTTCTTTTGCGACAAAGCCACCACATTGCCCACTGTCATCGTCAAGGCGGCAATAATCGCGATCGCCGTTACCCACACGTGATGAAGCTGATCGCCAAGCGGCCCTCCGGCATTAAAGCCCTGAGTGAAAACATGCAGAAACGCGGCGAAGACAGCGGCTTTCGGAGCCGTTCCCATAAAGCCTGTGACAATCGTCGGAGCGCCTTCATAAACGTCCGGCGTCCACAGATGAAACGGCGCGCTGGCAATCTTGAATCCAAACCCAACCAGCATCAGCGCCGCGCCAACCATCAACAACGCCGGAAATTCGACTTTGCCTTCTGAAATGGCCTGATTGATTCCGGCAATGGTCGTCGTGCGCGTCGCACCATACACCAGCGCCATGCCGTAAAGCAGAAATGCCGTGGCAAACGAACCGAGCAGGAAGTATTTCAACGAAGATTCGCTGGCGCGAGCGTCGTAGCGGCGATAACCTGCCATCACATACGTCGTAATCGAAGCAATTTCCAAGCCCAAAAAGACTGTGACCAAATCGCCCGCTCCAGCCAGTAACAACATGCCCGCTGTCGCAAACAAAATCAGCGCAAAAAATTCACCGGGCGGCAAAGCTTCGTCGCGCAAAAACTGACTGGCCAGCAAGGTCACAACGATGCTGACAATCAGGATGGTCACCGAAAAGAACACGCGAATCGGGTCAACCACCACCATTCCAGAAAAGTAGCTGCCTTGTCCCACCGAATTCAATCCGGCGACGGCGACCACAGCCAGCAGCAAACCCACCAGCGTGATTCCGGCGTTGACCTTGCGGGCGCCTTTTTTGGAAAAAGCGTCCACCAACATAATCAACACCGCAGCGACTGAAGTGATGACTTCAGGAGCGATTGCCCAGTAATTCAGATTGAGAGAGTTGAGTTGCATTGTTGTTTTATCGCTCTTGGTGATTTTCGGCGACCTTGGCCGGGGCCGGTTTGCCCATCACATATTCTTTGACCTGTGTGACGGCTTTTTCGCTGCCGCGCAGGAAAACCATAGGCCTGACGCCCATCACAATCGCCAGCACAACCAGCGGAACCATTGCCAGCACTTCGCGGCCATCCATGTCTTTCAGTTCTTCGTTTTCTTTCTTGGTGATTTCACCAAAGAACACTCGCTGGATCATCCACAGCAGATACACCGCCGACAGAATCACGCCCAGCGCAGCCAGCACCGCGAACAACTTCGCGTGCGGAACCGGCGAGGTAAACGTGCCGAGCAGGATCAGGAACTCTCCGATGAAGCCATTGAGCAACGGCAAACCGAGCGAGGAAAGCGCGACGATCAAAAACAGCGTCGTGTATTGCGGCATCGGCGTGGCGATTCCGCCAAAATCGGCAATCTGGCGAGTGTGGCGGCGGTCGTACACAATTCCTACGCCAAGGAAAAGCGCTCCGGTCGAAATGCCGTGCGCCAGCATTTGATACAGCGCTCCCTGCATTCCCTGATCAGTGAAGGCGAAAATTCCCAGCACTACAAAGCCCAAGTGGCTGACCGATGAATACGCCACCAGCTTTTTCATGTCGGGTTGCACCATCGCCACCAGCGCGCCGTAAATGATGCCGATCACAGCCAGCGTCATCACCCACGGAGCGGCTTTCTGTGACACTTCAGGGAAAAACGGCAGGTTGAATCGCATCAAACCGTACGTTCCCATTTTCAGCAGAACTCCAGCCAGGATGATCGAACCGGCAGTGGGCGCTTCGACGTGTGCATCCGGCAACCAAGTGTGAAACGGAAACAGCGGCACTTTAATGAAAAATGCCAGCGCAAACGCCAGCCACAGCCAGGTTTGCACGCTGCCGGGAATGACGAGCTTGCCTGTTTGATACCCTGCCTGAATATTGTTTGTAATTTCGACAATGTCGAAACTGTAGCTGCCCGTCGCTTTGCCGTTATAAAAATAGATCGCGATGATGGCGACCAGCATCAGCAACGAACCGACCACCGTGTACACAAAAAACTTGATCGCCGCGTAAATGCGCCGCTCTCCGCCCCAAACGCCGATCAGGAAGTACATCGGAATCAGCGTAATTTCAAAGAAGATGTAGAACAGGAACATGTCCAGCGAAGCGAACACGCCGATCATTCCCGTTTCCAACACCAACATGAAAATCATGTATTCGCGAACGCGTTTGGTGACGTGCCAGCTTGCCAAAACCGAAATCGGCATCAGGAAAGTCGTCAACAGAATCAGCCAGATGCTCAGGCCGTCAACGCCTACGTGGTAATAAACACCCAGCGAGCCAATCCACGGCGTTCTTTGCACCAGCTGCGCCAGCTTATTCCCATTGTCGAACTTCGCCAGAATCAGCAGCGAAACCACAAAAGTGACCAGCGTAATGGCCAGCGTCGCGTACCGATAAAGATTGTTCGCGGCTTTTTGATTTTCAGAGCCGCGCAGCGACAACAGCACCAGCAGAATCGCTCCAATCAGCGGCAGAAAAGTTGTGATCGTAATCAGGTTCATAATCTTGAAAACCGATTCAGTACCGTAGGCGGTAGCGACCGGGTGATGAGCTTAGCGAAGAGCGATGTATCCGAAATAGCCGATGATGGCGATTGCGCCCACTAAGATGACCGCAGCGTAATTCCGCGCATAGCCGGTTTGCGTGTACCGCAAAATTCCGGAAATACCGCCGAACAAACGCGCAGCTCCGTTCACGAATCCGTCAATCAGCTTCACATCAACGACTTTCCATAATCCTTCACGCGAAAGCGTTTCAATCGGATGAACAACGGTCGTATCGTAAAGCTCGTCAATTCGGTATTTGTCTTCCAGAATCTTGGGCATCTGCGTCAGCGGTTTTTTGCCAAAGACCGCAAAGCCGATTCCAATCCCAAGGAAGCCAAGCAAAACCGATAACCCAGTCAACGCCAGTTCGGTTGAAGTGTCGTGGGGCTCTTCGGCTTTGGCAGCGTGCGTTTCGGCTTTAACAGGAGCAGCTTCAGAATGTGCAGTCGCTGGAGTCCCGTGAGCTTCGCTGCCGGTTGCAGCGTGCGCGGCAGCTTCGCCGTGCGGTTGAACGTGAGCAATCACCGGTTCCAGGAAATGCTCGAAGTGATTGGCTCCGCCCAACGCAGCCGGAACACCGACGAAACCACCGATAGCAGACAGGACAGCCAAAACCACCAGCGGGCCAACCATCAGCCAGCCGGATTCGTGCGGTTTGCCGTGGCCGTGACCATGATCGTCATGTCCGTGCGAAGCGTGGCCGTGATCGTCGTGAGCTTTCCCGAAGCGTTCAGCGCCGAAGAAGGTCATAACCATCATTCGAGTCATATAAATCGCCGTCAGCAAAGCAGTTAGAGCAGCAATTCCCCACAAGACCTTGTTCAGCGGAAGTCCTATAAAGTGCGGCATGTGGCCAGCAGACCAGGTCTGCCACAGAATTTCGTCCTTGCTGAAAAAGCCTGAGAGCAGCGGGAAGCCCGAAATCGCCAGCCAGCCAACAAACATCGTGGCAAATGTGAACGGCATATATTTCCGCAAGCCGCCCATCTTTCGGATGTCTTGCTCTTCGTGCGCACCGTGGATGACGGACCCTGCGCCAAGGAACAACAGAGCTTTGAAAAACGCGTGCGTCATCACGTGGAAGATGCCCGCCGTGAACGCGCCGACTCCGCAAGCCAGGAACATGTAACCAAGCTGGGATACCGTCGAATACGCCAGAACTTTCTTGATGTCGTTTTGGGCCAAGCCAAT
>DAOMFR010000011.1:56524-69124 GCA_035429885.1 Blastocatellia bacterium | reverse complement strand
GCCGCATCGCCTGCCACGTTCCATTTGATGAAAAACCCGATCAGCAGGTACGAACAGAGTCCAACGCCTTCCCAACCGACGAACAACAGCAACAGGTTATCGCCCAGCACCAGCGTCAGCATCATGAACATAAACAGATTCAAGTAAGCGAAGAATCTGTAATAGCCCGGATCGCCGTGCATGTACCCAGTGGCGTAAATGTGAATCAGCAAGCCGACGCCGGTAATGAACAGAATGTAAACGCCGGAAAGCGGATCAAGCAGGTAGGCGAAATCCACATGGAAGTTTCCCACCGAAATCCAGGTGAAGAAATGGTCCTGGACGCGGCGTACTTCATCAGCTCCGGGCGTGGTGTGCGTCAATTGGCTGAACGATAAAAACGCCAGTACCGCCGAAACGGCGACTGACGAACAGGCAATTGCGCCGACAACTTTTTCGCCAAGGCGTTTCCCGAACAATCCGTTAATGATTGCGCCGATCAAGGGCGCAAGGGTGATCCATTTAAGCATAAGAACCAGGAGTTGGTGGTTGGGAGGCGGGAGTTGGGATAACTAACACTTCGGCTATCTCCTATCTCCCAACTCCTATCCCCTAAAGCTTGAGTAAATCTGCTTCGTCCACATTCAGCGTTTCGCGTGTGCGGAAAAGCGAAATGATGATGGCCAAACCGACAGCGGCTTCGGCGGCGGCAACCGTCATCACGATAAAAACAAATAACTGTCCAGTCACATCGCCCATAAAGCGCGAAAACGCCACCAGCGTCAGATTGACGGCGTTCAGCATCAGTTCGATGCACATAAACAACACGATGGCGTTGCGCTGAATCAATACGCCTACGACGCCAATGGTGAACAGAACGGCGCTCAGCGCCAAATACCAGGAAAGCGGAACCATTTAGGCGTGAACCTCCTCTTCGGAACTTTCTTCAATCGCTGTCGGCTCGTTGGCGGCATTCAACGCCGTTTCAATGTCGTCAGCGTCTTCTTTGCTTTCGCGGCGAGCCAGCAACATCGAACCGACAATCGCCATCAGGATCAAGACTGACGTCGCTTCAAACGGCAGCACATAGATGCTGAACATTCCTTCGGCCAAAGATTCAACTGTGCCGGGAATGTTGGGCGAAGCTGGTGGATTGCCGAGCGTTTTCAACACGGCCATCACTTCGGCAATCAACGCCAGAAACAACGGCACTGCCAAAAACTTCAGGTACTTTTGGCGATCAATCTTGGATTCCTCTTCGCGCACGTTGAGCAACATAATGACGAAGACGAACAAGACCATAATGGCTCCGGCGTATACGATGATCTGAATCGCGGCGATAAACTGCGCCGCCAGCGTCAGAAACAATCCAGCCAGACAGCACAACACGACGATCAAGCCGATAGCGCTGTAAATCGGGTTGCGCTGCAAAATGATATTGAAGGCAGCGACCACCGCCAGCGAGGCAAACGCCAGAAAAAACAGATGCGAAACTTGGATTTGAGCGAATTGTTCCATATCGGAATCAGGTTTAGTAAACGAGCACCGCGATAATCGCAGCCAGCGCAATGTTGAACAGCGCCGCAGGCAACAAAAACTTCCAGCCGAAGCTCATCAATTGATCGTAACGCAGCCGAGGCAGCGTTCCGCGCAACCAGATGTACAGGAACAGGAAGAAGAAGACTTTGCCCAAAAAGTAAATCGGCCCCAGCCACGGCAGAGTGCCGATGAATGGTCCGTTCCAGCCTCCCAGAAACAGCGAAGTCGCCAGCACCGAAACCGTCGTCATGTTGACGTACTCGGCGATGAAAAAGAGCGCGAACTTCAAGGCGCTGTATTCGGTGTGGAATCCGGCAACAAGCTCGGTTTCAGCTTCGGGCAAGTCGAACGGCACGCGGTTGGTTTCGGCAATTGCGCTGATCAGGTAGATGAAAAATGCGATGATCGCCGGGATTGCCATCGCCAGACTTTTCAGCCCTTGACCAGCCGACACTCCGCCGAAAATGTTCCAGCGCATTCCGCCCCAGCCGGATTGCTGTTTGACGATTTCTGTCAGATCCAGCGTGCCGGCCATCAACAGCACCGCGACGACCGACAACGACAGACCAAGTTCATAGCTGACCATTTGCGCCGACGAACGCAATCCGCCGAGCAAGCTGTATTTGGAATTCGACGCCCAGCCTGCGACCACAATTCCGTAAATGCCCAGACCGGTCATCGCAAACACATACAAGATGCCGACGTTGAAATGCGTGACGTGCAAATCCACGGTTCGCAAATCAATGTTCCAGCCCAAGCCAAGTTTTGCGACCAGGTTCCCGACTGTTTGGGTCAAAAACTCTCCGCCGGGCAACGGCAAATCGTCCGGGCCAAAGGGATAAACGATCAACACCATCATCGCCGGAACCAGCGCGATAATCGGAGCGCAAACATACAACGCACGATTGACCGCCAAGGGAATGATGTCTTCCTTGAAGATAAACTTGATCAGATCGGCGAATGGTTGCAGCAAACCTTGCCAGCCGACGCGGTTTGGCCCCAGGCGATTCTGAATCACAGCCAGCACTCGCCGTTCCGCGTAAACCGCATAAGCGCAAATAATCATGATCGTAATCCAGAAGATTATGACCTTGATCAGCGCTCCCAGCACGAAGGGAAAATCAATTGAGTTAATCAGCGATGACATTTGATTTTGTTGGGTGTTCCGCCCGTAAGCGTTTTTAGTCTCTGACGACAGCGACGTCCTATGCCGGGAACATCAACACAGCGCCCTTCCCGTCTTCGGCGACTTTGGGCAATTCCGGCGTCAACATTTCTGACCGTCGCGTGATCTGCACGTAGCGTTGTTTCAGCCGCGATGCAGCTTTCGGAGCCTCCGACCGATCCACCGCCACTGAGCGATTGATCTTGGCAACTTGACCGGCCAATCGGTCCGCCAAATCAGCCTGATTGAGCTTGCTCAAATCAGGTTGCGGCAGTTTGACCTGAGTCGCGCCTTCGTTGGCCAGTTGGTTGTGCGACAACCCGCTGAAACCAGGGATGTTATCGGCGATATCCTTGAACACATTCTTGAGCTGGCCTTGATAACCGAAATCTACTCCCATTACCTTGGCCAGTTGATTGACGACCATCCAATCGGGTCGAGCCTGTCCGACCGGCGGGATCGTCCGGCGCACAAACTGAAGTTGCAGCCCGTTGTTGAGTTGTGTTCCCTGCGCTTCGGCAAAGCTGGTGACCGGCAAAACCACGTCGGCAAGTTGAGCGGTTTCCGTCAAAAACATCTCTTGAACCACCAGAAAATCGAGTTTGCCGAGTTGAGATTTGACCAGACTGGCTTCGCCGTTCGCTTTGAAAACCACATCTTCACCGGCGATCAGCAGAGCTTTAATGCCCGCGCCAGCGCTGTTAAGCATCGCCTGAGCTGACATTCCGCCACGAACTCCGCTGGACATTCCGACCAGGCCGGAACCGAGCGAATTCGAATATCGAACCAGCGGCACGAAGGAAAACTTGGTTTCGGTTCTGGCTGGCGAAGCGCCAACTTCCAGCGTCGGATGCTCGACGATGTAAGTGTATGGGTTTTCGTTGATCGAAGGTTTCTGCGTCGAATTGGACGATCTGACTTCGCGTTGCAGCGAATCGATGTACGCTTTCTTTGCGGCGTCTGCGGCTTCGGCACTTGGCGCAGCCAGCGTTTGTTCAAACAGTAGCAACGCTTCCGCAGCCGCACCGCGCAACTCATCGCCGAACACGACGACAACCTTCGCGCTGTCCTGAACTGTTTTGCGGATCGCTTTCACATCGTCAGCGCTAACGCCCAAAGCGTCGGCGGCATCGGCCAGCTTCGATTCGTCAAGCAATGCCTGAACAATCGCGCCTTCGCTTCCCTGTCGGACGCGCAGAGCGATGTTCGCTTGCCGCTCCAACCGAGACGGCACGGAATTGACGATCAGCAAGCGCGCAGCTTTTTGCCGCACGGCCCAGCGAATCGAAAATGCCGTCAACGGATTTTCTTCGTTCGGGTCAGAGCCGATCAGCAAAATCACGTCTGCGTTTTGAATATGTTCTTGAGTCGCAATCGTCGGCACGCCATTGCGGAAGAAGGATGCCAAATCCACTTCGTCGTCGTCGTGGTAATAATCGGCGTGTTTCGTTTCCAGAACTTCATCGGCAAACCGACGGAGCGCATGCTGATCTTCGTTCAGCAACCGAGCGGCACTGATCACGCCAATGCTCTGTCCGCCGGCGGCCGCTTTGATTTCAGCCAGTTTTTGGGCGGCAAAGCTGAGCGCTTCGTCCCAAGTCGTGGGAACCAAATGTTCGCCACGGCGAATCATCGGACGATCCACGCGCTCTTTACTGTGAACGAAATCCACCGTGTAACGGCCCAGCGAGCACAGGAAGTCGTGATTGATTCCGCCAGCCGTGCGGCCTCTGCCATCGCGAGCGACAGCACGAATCAATTTTTCGCTACGGGTTCCAGCCAAAATCGAACAGCCGTCAGAACAGAAGTTGCAGACCGTCGCCGTCTGTTTCAGATCCCAGGGGCGCGCCACATATTTGTAAGGCACGTGCAGCAGCGTTCCGGTTGGGCAAACATCCACGCAATTTCCGCAATCCGAACATTCCACCCAGCCGCCGAAAGCGCTGATCAACGTCGCCGAGCCTCGGTTGATGGTGGTGATGGCGTTTTCATCCATCCACTCTTCGCAAACGCGTGTGCAGCGTTTGCAGGTGACGCAGCGCTGCGGGTCGTTATAAATGAACGGCGAAATCTGACGTTCCAGGTAATTTTCCTTGTCGTCATATTGCGAACGAATGCGGTCTTCGCCAAACCCATAGGTCTGATCCTGCAATTCGCATTCGCCTGCCCGATCGCACACAGGACAATCCACCGGATGGTTCGACAGCAGAAATTCGATCATCGCTGCGCGAGTCTCTTCGACTTCCGGGGATTCCGTGGTGACAACCATCCCATCAGTAATTGGCATGGTGCAGGCGGTTTGCAGCTTCGGAATTTTCGGATTGTCCACGCGCACGACGCACATGCGGCACGAAGCCTGCGGCGTCAGCCCACGATGGTGACAGAAACGCGGCAGATAAACACCGTTCATCTCACACGCTTCGATCAGCAATTCGCCTTTCGGCGCGGTCATTTCCTGTCCGTTGATTGTTAGCTTGACTGTTTCCATAAATAGATAGCTAGAGGCTTAATCTGCCGCTTTACCAATCTGAACCAAGTTGTGCTTGATGCGGCGCTCGAAATCTTCGCGGAACTTTTTGATCGCCGATTGAACAGGCATCGCCGCAGCATCGCCCAGAGCACAGAAACTCTTGCCCAAAATCTTGTCGGCAAGGTCATAGAGCAATTCCACGTCGCCAGGCCGGCCTTCGTATCGTTTCATCCGCTCGAAAACTTTGTATAGCCAGCGTGTGCCTTCGCGGCAAGGCGTGCACCATCCGCACGATTCGTGTTTGTAAAAGTGCGTCAGATTCATCGTGCTTTCAAAAATGTCCGCCGTTTCGTCCATCACGATGACTCCGCCGGAACCGAGCATCGAACCGGCGGCCGCCACCGATTCGTAATCCATATTGACCTTTTCGCACTCTTCGGCAGTCAGAATCGGCACTGAAGAACCGCCCGGAATGACGGCTTTCAACTTGCGTCCGCCAGAGATTCCGCCGCATTCGTTGTTGATCAACGACATCAGCGGATAACCCATCGGAACTTCAAAGTTGCCGGGATTGTTGACATGCCCGCTAACGGTGAAAAGCTTTGTTCCGCCGCTCTTTTCCGTTCCCAGAGCCTTGTACCATTCGCCGCCATTCATGATGATGTGCGGGACAACGGCCAGCGTTTCGACGTTGTTGACCACTGTCGGGCCGCCGTACAGACCAACCACCGCAGGGAAAGGCGGTTTCAGTCGCGGATGCCCGCGTTTGCCTTCCAGTGATTCCAACAGCGCGGTTTCTTCGCCGCAGATGTAAGCGCCTGCGCCGGGATGAACGTACATATCGTGGTCAAAGCCGGAACCAAGAATGTTCTTGCCCAGATAACCTTGGGCATACGCCTGCTTGATGGCTTTTTCCAAAATCTCTTTGATGTACCAATATTCGCCGCGAATGTAGATGTACGAAGTGTTCGAACTGAGCGCATAACCGGCAATGATCATGCCTTCGATCATCTGGTGCGGGTCATAGCGCATCAAGTCGCGGTCTTTGCCCGTGCCGGGTTCCGATTCGTCGGCATTGCAGACGACGTATTTCGGACGTTTGGATTCTTTCGGCACAAAGCTCCATTTCATACCGGTCGGAAAGCCTGCACCGCCGCGTCCGCGAAGCGCAGATTTTTTGACTTCCTCGATTACCTGATCCGGTTTGAACTCTTTCAGAGCTTTCGGCAACGCCTGATAGCCGCCCGTCTGCTTGTACACGTCAATGTCACAGGCTCGGCCTTTGAGGTGAAATCTGTTTGTCAGAACTTTTGTCATAACGGTTCGCGGGTGATTTTAATTCAAGCCATCAATCAGCTTGTCAACGCTTTCGGTCGTCACTTTTTCGTGATAGTCGAAGTTGACTTGCAGGCAAGGAGCCAGGTCGCAATAACCCAGACACTCGACTTCCATCAGCGTAAATTTGCCATCTTTGGTCGTTCCACCAATGCCAACGTCGAGCTTATGTTCAATGTGTTCGGCGATCTTTTCCGCGCCAAGCAACGCGCAGGAAAGCGTGCGGCAAACCTGCAACTTGTACTTCCCTACCGGTTTGCGCGAATACATCGTGTAAAAAGTGACGACTTCTTCGACTTCGTTGACGCGCATATCCAGCCGCTGAGCGATGTACTTCACATCCTCGTCGGTGACGTATCCGTGCTCTTCCTGTGCCAGGTAAAGCGCCGGAAGCACCGCTGAGCGTTTGACCGGATAATGGGTGATGATTTCGTCGAGTTTGGTTTCGTTTGCTTGGCTAAACATATTCAGTTCACAGTTCGCCGTTCACGGTTCACAGTCAGCATCGCAGATTGCTGCGAACTGCCAACTGTGAACTGCGAACTATCTGTCTACGTCTCCGAGAACAATATCAATGCTGCCGATGACGGCAACCACGTCAGCGATCAACGAGCCTTCGACCATTGCGGGCAAGGCAGACAAGTTGACATAAGACGGCGTTCGAACTCGGACTCTATAAGGACGCTCGGCTCCATCGCTGACGACGTAATAAGCAATTTCGCCGCGCGCCGATTCGATGGATTGATACACTTCGCCAACCGGCACCGTGAAGCCTTCAGATGCCAACAGGAAGTGATGAATCATCACGTCAATGTGCTGCTTCATCAGGTCGCGTTCGGGCAATTTCAGCTTCGGATGATCGGATTTGACAGAGCCTCCTGGTTGCTTCAGCCGTTCAAGCGCCTGGTTACAAATCTTCCAGCTTTCGTGGAACTCGTCCATTCTGACCAGATACCGCGACCAGACGTCTCCGTCGTCATAAACCGGCACGTCAAAATCATATGTTTCATAGCCCGAATACGGCTCAGTTTTGCGAATATCCCAGTTAACTCCGCTGCCACGGATGGTCGGGCCAGAAAGCGCCCAATCAATCGCGTCTTCTTTGCTGATGACGCCCACGCCTTTGGTGCGGTGTTGAAAAATCTTGTTGCCGGTGACAAGTCGTTTGCACTCTTCCAAGAAGGGCGGAAATCCATCCAGAAATTCTTTGACCAGCGGAATGAAGTTGTCCGGCACATCGTACCGTGCACCGCCAATCACGAAATAGCTCTGGTGAAACCGCGCACCGGTCGCGCATTCAAAAATATCCAGAATCTTTTCACGATGGGTGAACGCGTAAAAGAACCCTGTCATCGCTCCGATGTCCATCGCGTGTGTTCCGAACCAGACCAGATGCGAAGCGATGCGGTTCAATTCGGTCAACAGAACGCGAATGACTTTGGCGCGTTCCGGCACTTCGACGCCCATCAGCTTTTCAACAGCCAGACAGTACCCCAGATCGTTACCCATCGAATTCAGGTAATCCATCCGGCAAGTGATGGTCACAACCTGCTGCCACTTTTCCTTCTCCATCGTCTTTTCCATGCCCGTGTGCAGGTAGCCGATGTCTGGAATAGCTTTGATGACCGTTTCACCGTCCAGCACCAACTCCAAACGCAACACACCGTGCGTCGAAGGATGCTGCGGCCCCATCGAAACCGTCATGCGCGTATCAGCCAGAGGATCTGGCTTGCGCAACATGGAGATTGAGGATGTCGGAACTACAATTTCTCTGGTTTGCATATTTCAATTTCGGATGTTTTTGAACCGCGTAAATGGCGTTCAAACCGAACTCATCATTCGTCAGTAACCTTTGATCGGGAAGTCTTTTCGCAACGGATGACCTTCATAATCTGCTGGCATCAGAATGCGACGTTGGTCCGGATGCCCTTCAAAATTCACCCCGAACATGTCGTAAATTTCGCGCTCCAACCAGTTTGACGCCTTCCAGATGTTCCACATCGTGGGCAGATTGGCGTCGTCCTCTTCCAAAAACACCTTTACGCGCAACCGATGATTGTGCGTCAGGGAGTAGAGTTGGTAAGCCACAGCAAAGCGCGGACTGGCAAATTCGCCCAAATCAACTCCGCCAATGTCGCTCAAATAGTTGAACTTCAAGCTGGGCTCGTCGCGCAAAAACATCATCAGCTCGACAAGGCCTTCGCGCTTGGCAACCAGCGTGATTTCGCCAATGGCTTCGATAATTTCTTCAATTGTGTCTGCGAACTTGGTGCGGACAAGAGAAGCGTCCGCATACCGCGAGGAGTGCGTTTGTGTTTGTTCGATGGATTCGGACATTGGTTAAGCAGCCTTCTCTTCTTTGAACACTTTGTCGCGTTCAATCTTTTCCTGCAGCTTCATAATCGCCCAGATCAACCCTTCCGGACGCGGCGGACACCCGGGAACGAAAATATCCACGGGAACGACTTTGTCCACGCCTTGCACGATGGCGTAGTTGTTAAATACTCCACCTGCCGAGGCGCAAACGCCCATCGAAATGACCCACTTTGGTTCCGGCATTTGATCGTAAATGCGCCGCAACACCGGAGCCATCTTGATCGAAACGCGACCGGCGACGATCATCACATCCGCCTGACGCGGCGTGGCGCGAAAGACTTCAGCGCCAAATCGGGCAATGTCGTTGCGCGGATCGGTCATCGCCATCATTTCAATCGCGCAACAGGCCAGACCAAACGTCGCAGGCCAAATCGAAGACTTGCGCCCCCAATTCACCAACGCATCCAGTTTGGTGGTAATAACTTCCGGCAGAATTTCGCCAACTTTTGTTTCAAGACCCATAACGTTTAACTCGGATTTGAACTTTCAGAAGTGTGGAGATTAGGTGCGATTCCACTCAAACAATCCCTTTTTCCAGACATACAAGTATCCCACCAGCAGAACCGTAAAAAAGATCATCATTTCGAAAAACACAAATGGGCGGGAAAGTTTGGTAATCAGGCTCCTGAATACGACAGCCCACGGCACCAGAAAGATCGCTTCAATGTCGAACAGGATGAACAGCATCGCCACCAAGTAGAATTTGACCGAAAACCTTTGGTGCGCAGAACCCACTGGATCCATACCGCACTCATAAGGCATCAATTTGGCGCGAGTATCTTTGCGCTTGCCTACCAGGTGCGTCAGGATGATGTTCGTCACCGCAAAACCCATCACGAAGATGAAGACGATCAGTATTGGAGCGTATGCTTTCATCCGAACCTTTCTTGCCGAATCTTGTTTGTATGCTTGGTGCTCTACTCCCGTTACACACTCTGTCTGGTCAGGAGACCAAAGAATGCGGCAATGATTTGCAAAACGATTGTTTGGGTACCAATTTGGAAGCTTGATTACTAGGTTGCGAATCTTAGTACAACCTCCCTGCCCTTGCAAGATGCGCAAAAAAAAGATGCCCCAAGACTCGTAGATTGCTGCAAACGCCACCAACCTGCACCTCTTCGAGCCTGATCCAGTCAAAATTCCTAACAATAACCCCTTCAACTTTCGCCAACTCCCGGCTTGGTAAAACCAGCGAGGCAACCGGCTTGACACTATTTTGGGCACGATGCTAATTTCCGTCTCGTTTTTCAGGAGTTGATCTCCCGTCGGCTGTCTTCATAAATTGTGATTCAAATGATTAGACTCGGTTCGGAAATTCTGGATCAACGAAGCTCTGAGATGTTGGCCTTGTTGATAAAGACGCACATCGCCACCGGTGAGCCGGTCGGGTCACGCGCAATTTCCCAACTCAGCACCGAAGGCCTGTCGTCCGCTTCCGTTCGTAACATCATGTCTGAATTGGAAGAGGCTGGTTACGTTGAACAACCGCACACTTCCGCCGGGCGCATTCCAAGCGACAAAGGCTATCGTTTTTTTGTTGATCATATCCTTGAGAACACGTCGCTGTCGGAATCTGACGAAACAGCAATCCAGACTGGCATGCGCAGCCAGCAGGTTTCTGGCTCATCCGACCAAGTGATGTCTCGCGCATCTCAGCTGCTATCCCAACTATCTGAAAACGTTGGAATTGTCCTTTCTCCAAGCCTGAGTCACGAAATCATCAAACATATTGATTTCGTTCGGCTAGGAGATGGCCGCATTCTGGTCATCACAGTGTCACGCGCCGGAATTGTGCAGGATAGAGTCGTCAAAATTGACGAAGATCTGACTCAGGACGAACTGAACACCACAGCAAATTACGTTAATGCCCACTTCACCGGAATGAGCTTGTCGGCAATTCGAGCGGAGCTGCTGAAACGGCTTTCCGAAGAAAGAGCCTTGTATGATCGGTTGCTGCAAAATGCGATTATGATTTGCAATCGCGAGCTCACCGAACCGGGCCAAGGCCAGCCAGACGTGTTCGTCGAAGGCGCATCGAACATCATCTCCAAGTCCGACTTCACCGATATTGAAAAGATTCGTGAATTATTGCGAGTGTTTGAAGAAAAAAACCGGCTGATCAAAATCCTGACCGAGTGCTTAAGCAACGCGCCGCAACAACCGATAACAATCCGCATCGGTTCTGAAAACGGCCTGCCAGGCCTGAACCGTTGTACAGTCATCACGTCACATTACGGATATGAAAATCAGATTGTTGGCAGCATAGGCGTCGTTGGTCCTGTCCGAATGGAATACGCGCGAATGATCGGCATTGTCAATTATGTCGCTCGGTTACTTGAGCAATCTTTGGCCGAAGCGCCTGATTTTGAAGCAGGATAAATCAGTCCCCTCGATCCCGTCAGTTTCACTGACCTCGTTTTCCCCAAGAAAACCAAATCACTCTGAACACTGAGGTAAGCAAATTTGAGTAAGCGAGACTATTACGAAGTTTTAGGCGTCAGCCGCACTGCAAGCGATCAGGAATTGAAAAGTGCCTATCGCAAGCTGGCGATGCAGCATCATCCGGATAAAAATCCCGGAAACCATGAAGCCGAAGAAAAATTCAAAGAATTGAACGAGGCCTATGGCGTGTTGTCTAACGCTGACAACCGCGCACGGTACGATAAGTATGGCCACGCAGGAGTTGGCTCTTCTGCGGCGTCAGCCCCTTGGTCGAACGCGGATTTTGGCGGCTTCGAAGACATTCTGGGCGACATTTTCGGCGATCTGTTTGGAGCCAGTCGTGGCGGCAACAATCGCCGAGGCGGCGCGCAACGCGGATCTGACCTTCGCTATGATCTGGAAATCACTCTCGAGCAAGCTGCCGCAGGTTACAAAACCAAGATCGCCATTCCCCGGCTGGAAAACTGTGAAACCTGTAACGGCACGGGAGCAGCCGCTGGATCGTCTCCAGTGACCTGCAATGCTTGCGGAGGCGCTGGGCAGATTCGGTATCAGCAAGGATTCTTTTCCGTCAGCCGCACCTGCGATCAGTGCAGAGGCACTGGCCACATGATTCCCAACAAGTGCAAAACCTGTTTTGGGCAAGGCCGTGTTGAAAACGAGCACGATATCGAAATCAAAATTCCTGCTGGCGTAGACACTGGCGCACGCTTGCGGCTGGCTGGTGAAGGCGAATCCGGCCGCGCTGGCGGAGGAAGCGGAGACCTGTACGTCGTCATTCACGTCAAAGAGCACGACGTTTTCGAACGACAAGGCAACAATCTTTACGTTGCCGTTTCCATCACGTTCAGTCAGGCGGCGCTCGGAGCGGAAATCAAAGTTCCAACACTGGACGGCGAGGAACCGCTGACGATTCCGGAATATACGCAGACCGGTTCAATCTTTCGCCTGAAAGGCAAAGGCATTGTTTCGTTGCAAGGCCACGGACGCGGCGACTTGTTCGTCGTCACCAATATCGCCACACCCACTCGCCTGACACGCGAACAACGAAAACTGCTGGAACAATTCGCCGCCATTGAAGAAAAGCAGCAGGAAAGCGCGGCGCGCAAATTCGGCAGCAAGGTCAAAGATATTTTTGGGTAAGGCACACCTATTTGGAGTGCTGCGCTCTTGGCGCAGCTTTGGAAGTCATTTAGAGTTTAACGCGTTATCAGTTTCTCCAATTCAACTGTGGAGAAAACGACTTCCAAAGTTACGCCGAACGCGTAGCACTCCAAATTTTTTGTGAGGCAAG
>DAOMFR010000011.1:50678-56424 GCA_035429885.1 Blastocatellia bacterium | reverse complement strand
ACGACTTCCAAAGTTACGCCGAACGCGTAGCACTCCAAATTTTTTGTGAGGCAAGCAAGAATGAAAAAGCTCATCCCCGTGCTTCTGGCAGCGTTTAGCATTATCACGATGGCTGCGGACAATTGGCCACAGTTTCGCGGTCCGGACGGCACAGGTCATTCCGACGCCAAAGATTTACCCACCGAATGGAGCGAAACCAAAAACATCGTCTGGAAAACTCCGATCCACGATCGCGGCTGGTCTTCGCCGGTAATTTTCGGCAAGCAGGTTTGGCTGACAAGCGCGAGCAAAGATGGGAAACAGCTTTTTGCGCTCTGCCTGGATAAAGACACGGGGAAACTTATCCGCGACATCAAACTTTTTGACGTCGCTCAGCCGCAATATGCGCATCCGTTCAACACGTACGCATCGCCCACGCCGGTCATCGAACAAGGTCGCGTGTACATCACGTTCGGCTCGCCGGGAACTGCCGCGATTGACACCAAGACGTTCAAAGTCCTTTGGGAGCGCCGCGATTTCGAATGCAATCACTTTCGCGGCTCCGGTTCTTCGCCAATCATCTTCCGCGACATGCTGCTGATGCACTTCGACGGCAGCGATCATCAATTCGTCGTGGCACTGAACAAAAATACGGGCAAAACCATCTGGCGCACGGAACGCTCAATTGATTTTCAGGACTTGGACAAAGACGGCAAGCCCGCCGCCGAAGGCGATTTGCGCAAAGCCTTTTCGACGCCACACGTTGAACAGATCAACGGGCGCTGGGAAATGATCAGTCTGGGTGCAAAAGCGGCCTACAGCTACGATCCATTCACCGGCAAAGAACTCTGGCGCGTCGAAGAGCGCGGACAACATTCGGCCAGCACGCGTCCTGTGCTTGGACACGGAATGATTTTTTATCCGACGGGGTTTTCCAACGGCCAACTGTACGCCGTCCGCACCGGAGGCAACGGCTTGGTTACTGACACGCATGTCGCCTGGCGAGTCAAACGCGGCGCGTCCAACAAACCTTCGATTCTGCTGATTGATGATCTGATTTATATGATTGGCGACACGGGCATTGCTACATGCGTTGAAGCTAAAACCGGCAACATTGTCTGGCAACAACGCGTCGGCGGCGAATATTCCGCGTCGCCGGTGTACGCCGACGGCAAAATCTGGCTGTTCAGCGAAGAAGGCAAAACCATCGTCATCAAACCCGGCAGATCGTATGAAAAGGTAGCCGAAAACAATTTGGACGACGGCTTCCTGGCTTCCCCGGCAATCGCCGGCAAGGCGTTTTACCTGAGAACGCGGACTCATCTATACCGAATCGAAAAGGCTTCGAAGTAATTCAGAAGCCGTTACTGATACTCATCTCTCCATCACCAAAGGCACATAGATCACAAAAGAATTTGAGACCATCTCAGGCTCAAATTCTCTTTGTGGTATTTGTGTTTTTGCCGTGAATTTGAGGACTGAACTTACGCATTGCTTTACCAAGCAACCCGGAGAATAAATATGCGAACGATTGCGACACTTGTTTTGATGCTGTGCTGTACCCTGCTGACCTTCGCCCAAACGCCCTCCACCATCGCCGCCAAAACGGCCAATCTGCAAAAGATTGACGGTTACGTGCCGATCTATTGGGACGCGACGCAGGGCAAGATGTGGATGGAAATCTCCCGCTTCAACACGGAGATGCTCTATCAAACCTCGCTGCCTGCTGGAGTCGGATCGAATGACATCGGGCTGGATCGTGGCAAGCTGGGAAGTTCGCAAGTCGTGTACTTCGAGCGCGTCGGGCAAAAGGTGTTGATGATCCAACCGAATTATCGCTATCGCGCGCTGTCCAACGACGAAGCCGAGCGCCGAGCCGTTGCGGAATCGTTCGCGCGTTCGGTCATTTGGGGATTCAAGGTCGAAGCCGCCGAAGGCAATCGCGTTCTGGTGGATGCAACGCCTTTGCTGATGCGCGATGCGACTGGCGTCGTGGAAACCCTGCGCCGCATGCGGCAAGGCAATTTCCGATTCGACGAATCACGCAGCGCGTTTTATCTGCCGCGCACCAAAGGCTTTCCGAAAAATACTGAAATCGAAACGGTCGTCACCTTTGCCGGAGATGAGCCCGGAAGATTCTTGCAAAGCGTCACGCCTACGCCATCAGCCGTCACCGTTCGCCAGCATCATTCGTTCGTCGAACTGCCTGAGTTGAATTACAAACCGCGCGAATATGATCCGCGCGTCAGCGCCAACGATTTGACGTTTTACGATTACGCTTCGCCGTACAACACACCGGTGGAAAAACGATGGATTCGCCGCCACCGATTGCAGAAAAAAGACCCGAACGCAGCCGTCAGCGAAGTCGTCAAACCGATAGTGTATTACGTGGACAACGGCGCGCCCGAACCGATTCGTTCCGCGCTGGTCGAAGGCGCTTCGTGGTGGGCGCAAGCGTTTGAAGCTGCCGGTTTCAAAAACGCCTTTCGCGTCGAAGTGCTGCCCGCCGATGCCGACCCGATGGACATTCGGTACAACATGATCAACTGGGTGCATCGTTCAACACGCGGCTGGTCTTACGGTTCGCAAGTCAACGATCCGCGCACAGGCGAAATCATCAAAGGCAACGTGACGCTCGGCAGCTTACGCATTCGCCAGGACGTGATGCTGGGAACCGGAATGATTCCCGCAAACGTCGCGATGTCCAACGGACAAAATGAGTTTGAAAATTTCTGCGAAGCCGCTGACGCGCCAGACGCGGATTACCTGACTGTGGCGTCGGCTGATCCGGCGACGGATTCCGCCGCAATGGCGTTGGCACGCATTCGCCAATTGTCCGCGCACGAAGTCGGCCACACGCTCGGCTTTTCGCACAACTTCGCGGCGTCGAGTTACAACCGAGGCTCCGTGATGGATTACCCCGCGCCGTGGGTGGAAATCAAAAACGGCAAGCTGGATTTGTCGAACGCCTACGCCGTGGGCATTGGCCCATTCGACAAGTTTTCGGTCACGTTCGCCTACGCTGAATTCCCTGCCGGCACGGATGAAAAAGCCGAGCTGGAAAAGATCATCCAAAAGGGTTTGGCCGACGGAATGCTGTTCATTGACGACGGCGACGCGCGCGGAGTCAGCACGGCGCATCCGCTGGCCAGCGTATGGGACAACGGTTCAGACCCAATCGCCACCTTGCGCCACGAAATGGAAGTGCGCCGCATTGGCCTGAAGGATTTCGGATTGAAGAGTATCAACGTCGGCCAGCCGATGTCCGCGCTCGAAGCCAAGCTGTTGCCGTTGTATTTGCATCATCGCTATCAAACTGTCGCGGCGGCCAAATCGCTCGGCGGGTTGTATTTCACCTACGCTATGAAAACCGCCAACGGCCCCAGCCCCGCGAAATTCCGCGAAGTCGTTTCCGCCGCCAGGCAGCGCGAAGCGTTGAAAGCCATTCTGGATACGATCAAGGTCGAAGAACTGGCGTTGCCGCAAACGATTCTCGACCTGATTCCTCCGATTGCCACGGGGTTTGAAAGCGGCACATCGGAATATTTCAGCCGCCGCACCGATCCGGCATTTGACCCGCTGGCCGCCGCCGCCATCGCGACGGACATTTCGCTCGGAGCCTTGCTCGATCCAAACCGCGCTGCGCGCTTGATCCAATTTCACTCGGAAAATCCCGCCAACCCGGATTTGAAGGAAGTGATTGACACAATTATTGCCGCGACGTGGCCAGCTCCCCTGAAAGCTCCGGCGGTGGCCAAACCGCAGCACAAAGCGATTCAACAAACGGTGCAAAACGTCGTCATTCAAAAGCTGATGGGCTTGGCGAGCGACGAAACCGCTTCGCCACTGGTTCGCGCAGAAGCTTCGGCAGGGTTGAGGAGTTTGAACTCTATGCTGAAGACAAATGGAGCCGACGCGCATCGCAAAGCGACGCAAGAAGACATCGAACGCTTCCTGAATCGCCCCGACGCCGTTCGTGGTCCTTCGCGGCCTTTGCCGACACCGCCAGGCGATCCGATTGGCTCTGCCGGGCGCTCAAACTGAAAATGAAGACGGAGGGATTGAGGGACTGAGAGATTGAGGGCAATTACATCGCCCACACACTCTCTCCGTCTCTCTATCTCTGCGTCTCTCTATTGCTCACGCATCACCGCCGCTCAGCCACTTTCGTGAACTGGTTCATCGGCCACCAACGCACCACAAAAGAAACGCCGCCTTCGCCGAAGACTCGCAACTGAACGCTTCGCCAGCGATTCGAAGCGCTGGGCGGTTCGATGACGGCGACACGGTTTCGATACACGCGCGGAATTTCCAGCGTCCCGGGAGTTCCAGGCAAATCAATCAACACTTCGCGTTCGCCATTCACTTTGCCGCTCCATTGAATCAATTTCGGACCGACCTGATCAGCCTCCTGACGACTTGCAGTTTCCCGTTCATTTCCATCGGCATCGTCTCTTGAATCGCGGCGAAGCGTTCCTTCGTCGCGGTCGCGGTTGTAGGCAATTCGATCTCGCCGAGCTGTCGGAATGTCGTGATAGGAATTGTCTTCAGCCGGTTTCGCCGATGTGTCCGCGTCACGCTGCCGGATTTTTCGATCTTCGGCTTGTTTTGAAGCTTGTGTGATTTCAGGCTGTTTGGGTGGTGGCGCAGCTTGCACAGGAGCTTGAGTTGTTTGCGGAGTTCGACTGGCAGCAGCAACTGAAGGCGGCGTTGGCGGAACCTGTTGCGAAGATTTTGACGCTTGATTGGCAGACGGTGTAACAATTGAAGGTGACGATGATTTTGCTGAATTGCCGGGCGTCGCGTTGCCAGAAGTTGAAGCAGCAGGCTGAGTTCCAGACGATTGAGCCTGTTGGCTGGCCGAAGACGACAGAGATGTCTTCGCCAAACCGCCGCCAGACGCCGAATCTCCAGGAAGTTGCGCCGCCAGTTCCAACGAATCCAAATCGCTGGCAACTGCGCCTTCCGGCGAAGGCATTGGCGTCGCTGAAGTTTGCACTGCTGCCAGCAATGGCAACGCACGCGAAGCCAACCAGTTTCTTCCCCAAATCGCGCCGGCAAGCATCGCCAACACAACAACCGCCGCTGCCACGGCAACACGGCGGCGACGACGGCGAACCAATGCTAAACGATTCATCGCGGCAATCTCTTCTTCTGATGGAACATCCGGCAAAGCTTCTGGCGTCAACGGAATCACCACTTGGCGCGCAGCGGAACGAAGATCATCCGCGAATTCCTGAATGCTCTGCTGGCGATCTTCCGGAGCTTTCGCTAGCGCGCGCAAAATCACTTTTTCCACGTTTGCAGGAATTTCAGGATTCAATTGTCGCGGAGGTCGCGGTTCGGCTTGCAGATGATTGATGGCAATTTCCGTCGGAGTGCGCCCTTTGAACGGACGTTCGCCGGTCAGCATTTCATACAGCATCACGCCCAGCGAATAAATATCCGACCGATGATCTACTGAACGGCTCTGGCATTGTTCCGGTGAGGCATAGGCAACGGTTCCGCTGAGAACCGAATGCTGTGTAAACGGCGGCGCTCCGGGTGGCTGCGGGAATTTAGCAATGCCGAAGTCTATGAGCTTCGCTTGGAAGAATGAGGGATTGAGAGATTGAGGGATTGAGGGAAGTCTTCCATCGCTAGGTCTCTCCGTCTCTCCGTCCCTCCCTCTCTCTTTCTCCCCGTCATCGCCAAGCATCACGTTCCGCGGATTGATGTCTCTATGAACGATGCCGCGAGAATGAACTTCGCTGAGCGCATCGCACAA
>DAOMFR010000011.1:8852-50578 GCA_035429885.1 Blastocatellia bacterium | reverse complement strand
TGATGTCTCTATGAACGATGCCGCGAGAATGAACTTCGCTGAGCGCATCGCACAATTGCAAAGCAATATCGGCCGCTTCGGCAGTTTCCAGTCTCCCTCGTTCGTCCAGCGCTTCGCGAAGCATTCGTCCGCGCAAAAACTCCATGGCCACAAAGCGCAAATCGTCGCCAATCATTTCGGTGTCGAAAAAGCGGACGATGTTCGGATGATCAATGTCCGCCAACACTTCGGCTTCCCGGCGCATGCGTTCCAACATTTCCTGCCAGTAATTGCGCGCGGCTTCGGCATCAATCGCGTACGTCAGTTCGCGCCGCACCAGTTGAGCAGGGTCACTGACTTTGACGACCACGACGCTGTCAGTCTGCAAATCCGTCGCGGCGAACACCGTCGAAAGCCCTCCCTGCCCTAACCGGCGATAGAGCCTGTACCGTCCGCCGACAGTTTGATTCAGCAACAAAGACAAGTCGGGTTCGTGAACTTGACCGCAGTGTGGACAGAAGACGGCGAATTCAGACAGTTCGCCAAAGCAACGCTGACACCGAGACATAGCGGCTCCTTCAGTTAGGTTGGAACGGTTTTCTATAAAAAGGGTGGGCAGAGTATAGAAGAAAAGGAATGAGAAGTCAGTACCGCGACCGGTAGGGAGCGCGATTGGGAATTGCGCTTCCTACCGGTCGCGGTACTGACTCGGCGTTGATCACAACCCGCCGCGCAGGTACGCGATGATGTCGGCGATTTGCTGTTTGGTCAGCGTCTTTTCGTAGCCTTCCGGCATCAGCGAAATTGCCGATGCGCGTATTTCGGCGATGTTCTTGCGCAAGATCGTCACGTCGCGGTCAGCGTTGCGAAGCGTCACGGCTCCCGAAGTTTCGTTGGCCAGAATGCCGTCTTCGATGCGCCCGTCTTTGGTCGTCAGGATGTAATTGACGAAGCGGCCTTCGATGGTTTCGCTGGGATTCAGAATCGAATTCAACAACTCTTCCTTGGTTTTGTTGTTGATGCCCGACAAGTCCGCGCCCACGCGAGGACGTCCGGCTTGCGGCACGTGGCATTTCGCGCACGTCGAACTGAACAAATCGCGTCCGCGCATCACATCGCCGGTCAGTTTCAGCGCGTCGGCGTAACTGGCGACAACGGCTTTGCGTTCGTCGGTTTCCTGTTTGAAAAACTGGTGCGCGCGCGCCACCACATCTTTGTCGGGATGATCAAAGAGTTTGGCTTGCATCGCCGGATCGGCCATCGTGCGTTCGATCTTTCCGTCTTCCAATGCTTTGAGCAGGACTTTCATCCGTTCGCGGTCGCTGAGCAACGCCGCCAACACTTTTTGGCGAATATCCGGCGAAAACTTTTGCCATTGCGCAATCAGGTTTGACGCAATGCCCGGATCGTCAAACGCCGCCAACGATTCGACAGCAGCGGCTTGCAACTCCACGGAGTTTTGATCGGCCAACAATTTTTCCAGCACAGGCGAAACCGCCGCGAACTGGCCTCCGCGCAAGGCACGCACCGCCGTCACACGCGTTTTTTCCGGCAGGCTGGCGTTTTGCGCATCGGCCATCGCCTTTTGCACCAGGCCTTTCAACTCAAAAAACCGCGCCGTTTCCCATGTCGCCTTTTGCAGGGCTTCGTTGTCGCTGCTGAGCAGTTTCATCAACACAGGTTCGGCTCCGGCAACTCGAAGATTTTTGACATCGGCCAGCTTCAAGCCTTTGCTCAACCCATTGAGCGTCGGTTCCGGATCTTTCAGCGAAGCGACCAGCTTTAACAATCCCGCCAGTTCGTTCGCGTCGTGTTTGCCACCAATCAACGCCGCCAGTTGCGCGAAAAGCTGTTTGTTGTCGAAGTCCGCATTTTTCTTCCGCAACAAGGCGAAGAATTGCGCGGCAGAGTCGTTGACGGAACTCAGCACAGCCAATCGAAACCATTGATCGTTGCTGTGGTTGATCGCCAGATCGGCCAACACATCCATCGAACGCGCATCTTTCATTTGGCCCAAAGTGAACGCCGTCTGAAACTGGACGCGCGCATCGACATCATTCGCCATGGCCAGCACAGCCGACTGAACCGGTTTGGATTTGATGAATTCTTCCGACAATCGAATGGCATGCTCACGCACGCGCGGATGCGCATCTTTCATCGCGCTCATCACTAAGGCTTCATCCAGCGCCGACAAGCCTTCCAGCGTCCACAAGGCATGAATTTTGCCGAGCGGTGATTGGGTTTGTTGGAATAATTGCTTCAAAAACGGGATAGCCGTTTTGTCCTGTCGTTCGACAATCAACCGCTGGGCCGTCGTTCGATGCCAGCCGTTATCATGCTGCAAGGTTTTGACCAGCTCTTCCGTGCTCGCTGAACCAAGATTTGGTTTCAGGGTATGCCTGGTGCGCGGATATTTCGCCGTTATCTTGTAAATACGGCCCAGCGTGTCGCCTTCGTAAAAGTTCATTCCCTTTTTGATTTCTTCGGGAATGGATTCAGGCGTTTCGATGAACAGGCGATAAATATCCGTGAAGTACAAATTGCCGTCGGGCGCGTTGGCGAAATTGCACGGGCGAAACCATTGATCTTCCGATGCCAGAAACTCCGTGCCTTCTTTGGCGCGCGCGGCTTTGAACACCACACCGTCAGACGTCAACGTGTCGCGGTGAATCAGGTTGGCGCTGACTTCGCCGGTGAAAATGCTGCCGCGATATTCCGCCGGCCACGCGTCGCCGGTGTACACCGTGCCGCCGCTGGCTCCGCTGAAATACCCGCCGACATATTCGGTGCGGTTCAGCCCTTGTTCATCATACCGTTGCTGGCGCAACGCCGTCCGCTGTTTGCGCCATTCCTGTGGCCCCGTCAGCGGAAAGATTTGCGCGGGAACTTTGCCGTTTTCGTAAATGTTCAGCGCCACGGCGGGAACTTCCAGCAACGGAGCGCGGCTTAGGTATTTGTACGGCAACACGACCTGGCGCAAATGCGTGGTGTTTTCCGTGATGAACTCATTGCCCCATTCGTCAAATGTCAGCCCAAATTGCGCAATGCCCGAACTGTTTTCGGCGACATCTTTCGTCGGGTTGTACCGGAAATCCGTGCCGCGAATCAGCAACGGTTCGCGTTCCGGATGCGCGGGCGACGTGATGCGGCCTTCGCGTCCGTGATCGGCGAAGTAAATCCAGTTATCAATGCCATACCGAGGATTGGTAATGCGCGCTTCGGGATTCACTTTGGGAAAGCCCGTGAACAGCACCTGGCGCACGTCAGCTTTGCCGTCACCGTCGCTGTCTTTCATCCACAAAATGTCGGGCGCGCTGGTGACAATCAATCCGCCTTTCCATGGCAGCAAGCCGCTGACTTCCAAGACCTGATCGGCGAATACGACGACGCGTTCATATTTGCCGTCGCCGTCCACGTCTTCCAGCATCTTGATGCGGGAACGCGCCGGTTTGCCCGGCGGAGGATCATCCGGGTAATCCAGCATCTCCGCGACAAAGACGCGCCCGTTTTCATCAAAGACCATTTCGACCGGCGACATCACCTGCGGTTCGTTGAGGAAGACTTCGACGTTGAAATCCTCGCTCAGATGCATCAACCCCAGCGATTCCTGCGCGGTATAGGCGCGTTGTTCGGCTTTCTTTTCCGGGGTTTTGGCGCAAGCAGCGAACGTAATCAAAACAACAAAAAGAAAATACGGAACAAACGGAAATAACGGAATGGACAGAAGCTGTTGTCGCCCAAGATCTTTTCCGTTTATTTCGTTATTTCCGTTTGTTCCGTTATCTGGTTTTGATGCCTCAGTCGTAGATCCATCGTTGAACATGGTCGAGAAAATCTCCTGTTACTTTTTAGCTTTTGTGATTCGTCCAAGGCCGAACTGATCGCCGGTGCGAATGGGTTTGCCGCCGTTGAAATCAATTTCCACCATTTTTTCGCTGTGGACTTCGCCGCCTTTTTCATCGGCCAGCGTCGTGACGAGCTTTTTGGTTTTCACGTCAAAGACTTCGCCGGTCGAAGGATACGCATACTTGCCGTCAATGCTGAACGTCACCCAGCCGGGTTGTTCGCGCACGGGCAAGCTGGCGATTTGTTTGGGCGGCATCACCGTGTTGTCAAAGACGTGAATGCGTTGATTGAAAGCGTCGGCAATCCAGACTTCTTTTTCATCGGGCGTCAGGCCTACGCCGTGGCTTGGGCAGCCGTGGCGTTTGGTGGGGCCTTTCTGAAAGCCCTGCACTTCAACGCGATGGAGCATTTTGCCCGTGCGAATGTCGCCGATTTCAAACCCCAGCAGATCATTGACGTTCACATACGCCAGCGTTTGCGAACCGTTGATCGTGAACGGGCGAATGACATTGCTGAATGGCCCAACGGTTTTGGTGATTTCGTGTTTGCTGGTGTCGGAAATATTCAGGATCGGCGATTTCAATCCGGCCAGATAGGCCCACTTGCCGTCCAGGCCGACAATGGTATTGTGCGCGCCGGATTTCGGAACCAGCTTTTTGATGATGTCGCCAGTCGCGGCGTCCACCACGTGCCAATGATCCTTTTCCAGCGAAGGCACGTAAATGAATTTGCCATTGGGGTCCATCGCCATCCGATCCGTGCCGCCGTCATAGGGTTTTTCCCACAGAATCTTTTCCGTCAGCAGATCAATGCACTGCAAGGTTTCGGTCGTCGTGATGTACACGCGATTGGTTTTGGCATTGGCGACAATGCCTTTGACGTTGAGCGGTTTGCCGTCTTTGTCAAAGCCCGAAGTTTTGATGCGTTTGAGCAGTTTGTGCCCGTTGTCCATATCGAAGACCAACAATCCGTGGCCGCCGAATTCCAGATAATTGCGAATGCCCGGCGTCGCCACGTAAAGCAGATGGCGTTCACCGGATTTGTTTTGAGCCGACAGTTCGACAGAGGTGAACAAAAGCGGAGTGGCAACAACAACCAAGAGCAAAGCAAGCAGACGTAACGGGGTGGCAAGCATTTCATTCTCCTTGAAAAAACGTAGAGCAACACCGTGCAGCTTGTCTGGCTTTATCGAAAAACGTTTTGCTGAAACTGGGCAAACCGGACAGCTCACTCTACTCTTCTGAATCGAGTTCTTCTTACGGCGGAAACTCAACGCGGTCGTAAACTTCAGTCAGCGGCGATTGTAATCAGACTACCTGGATTTGTCAGTCCGTGATAAACAAATGGGCTGGCGCGGTAAAACGCCAGCCCATTGAAAGTTGGAACTCAGACAACTTTAGAAGTTGATCTTCAAGGTCATCTGCCCCACACGCGCGCCAGAGCGCGGGCCGTTGGTGACGCCAAAACGTCCGGTGGTCGGATTGGTATCCACCACGTTCGGACGAATCGGAGTACCGCCAATGCCGAAGTTCGTGCGGTTGAAGATGTTGAAGAATTCACCACGCAATTCGATGTTCACCGTTTCGGTGATGCGAGTGCGTTTGATGAAGCCCATGTTGTCGTTGTAGTTATTCGGGTCACGCAACTGGGCGATGTAAATCGGCGCATTACCCAATTCGAACGTGCCTGGGATGGTGAAGAAGTCGGTCGTCCACCAGCGTTTGGTCAAATCGCGCGGGTCTAGGTCTTTACGGCTGATGCCGGTCAGAATCGGCTTGCCGCTAACTAGGTTGACGCGCTTGCGACCATACTCAAATCCCCATTGCGGATAGGTGTACGGAGCATTCAACAGCGCCAACGCGCCGCTGGTGTAATTGCCGGTGAAGCTGATCGTCCAGCCACCGACGAATTTGTCGAGCACACCACCACGGTTCAGCATTTTCTGTCCCTTACCGAATGGCAGGTCAATCACAGCAATGATGTTGGCAATGTGCGGATAGTCGTTGTATTGCAAGCTCTTGTTGAGTTCAATCGCTCGCGGGTCATACGGACGGTCGGTTTTCGGATTGCGGTTGGCGGCGTCGCCACCAGTTTGCGTCCCCGAAGCGTCAGTCAATGCTTTCGACCATGTGTAGTTGCCTTCGATTGTAACCCAGCCGAATCGGCGATCCAGTTTGACCTGCATTGAGTCATACCAGGAATTGCCAATCGGGTTGTAGAGGTTGTTGACCGGGCCGTTGATGTGCGGGAACGGACGCAACGCACGCGCAAGTGTCGCACCAGCGCCCCAATCAGCGATGAAGTTGGCATAAGGCGACTTGTAACCCGCTGCGACAACTGCTGGGTCGTCAATCCGCGAATTGAGCAATGCGCCTAAGGAATAGTATTTCGGATCGAGTTGGTTCAGTGGAGCGTGGCTCGACGAAACTCGCGTGCCGCGCATGCCGATATAAGCGATTTCGCCAACCAGTTTCCAAGGCAGTTCGCGTTGGATGCTGACGGTGTAGTTCTGGAAGCGAGGCGCTTTGCCCGAATCCGGCGAGATGTAATAGATGTCATCCGCCGCGTTGCTGACCGACGGGCTGATGACCGGCGGAGCCAGGAACGTGGTCGGCGGCACAAAACCGTTGTCCCAATTCAACGCCGCACCGGTTGTTCCCGCGCGCGACAAACCTGCCGTCGTCGAGTAACCGTTGGCGCAACGCAGACAGAAACCACCCGTCAGGCCGTTGCCTGCGGCGTAGTAAATGCCATAACCGAGACGGACAACCGTCTTCTGATTGGGCGACCACGCGAGGCCCAAACGCGGGCCGACGCTGCTGTAATCGGTGTTGGCAAAACGGTCTTTGTTGATGCAACCGTTGCAATTGCCCAGGTAAGCCGTCGCACCTTTCAGGCCTGAACGCGGATCCGTGATGTTCGGATCGAAGGACGTGAAGCCCGTCGGGCTGGTCGAACGCGCCAGCGGCAGTTCATACCGCATACCCAAATTCAATGTGATGTTGGGACGAATGCGCCAGTCGGTTTGCGCGTACCAGGCGTTGTAGCCAAAGTTCGCCGAAATCGCGCTGGCGTTGAATGTGCGTGAAGCGTTGTCCACCAAGCCTAACAGGAAACTGGCAAACGAGTTGCCCGAACCTGAAACGTTGGCAGCGGTCGCTGTTTGGTTGGCGGCGAAGGTAAACACACCCTGAACACCCGCGTCGTCAAATCCGCCGGTTGAAAGCGGTTTGCCGGTGGTGCGCATCCAGCGATGGTCGGCACCGAATTTCCAGTTGAAATTGCCGCGCACCCAGCTCAGGTCAGCGCGGACGTGATCGGTGAAGTTGTATTGCGTACCTTTGGTTTTGTTGCCGTTGGTGTCGGCGTAAGCCGTGTACCCGTCGGTCGCAAAGGTGATGACCGGGAACGAATTGGTATCCCCTTCCGACACGCCTTTCAACCCCAACTTTTGCGGCCAGCCCTGGCCGACTTGATCGTTGTCGAAAATTTGGCGCAGGCGCGTCATGCCGTAAGTAACGTGCAAATTGACCGTCGGCGTAATGATGTAATCATAATTGAACCGCGTGAAGGTCGGGCGGTTCGCCGAATACGAGGTCGTGCCTCCGCCTTGCAGCGGTTGCGGCAGCGGCCCGGTTTGAATCGCACCCAGATCTTGCCAGGTGTAAAAGAAGTTGATGATGTGTTTGTCGGTGATGTTGTGATTCGCCTTGATGCTCCACGAATTCTGGCGCGTACTTGTCTGAATGGTCGCGAGATAGTTGTTGAGCAAGCCGGAAGTCGAAGCAGCCGGAATCAAGGGCAGAATGTTTTTGGAAACATTGCTGAAGCGATTGGCCGGAATAATGTTGCCAGCGAACGGTTGGCCCGTCACGGGATCATAAATCACGCGGCTCGGCAGCAATTCCGAAAAATCGCCCGTGCGCATCTTTGCCGTAGGCAAGCTTCGGAAGCTTGAAGACGCATCCGTCCGGCGATAATTTTCGGTTGTGAAGAGGAAAAACGATTTGGTTTTGTCTTCGTTGTAACCACCCAGAGGCCCAAAGATTTTCTTCGGCAGATAAATCGGACCGCCAATTGCTCCGCCGTAAACATTGCCGTGATATTTCGGTTTCACCGCGACCACACCGGCTCCCAGCGGAGTCGCTTTCGTCGCCCAAGCCGTGGCGCTGAGCGCGCTTGACGTATGGAAGTCGTAAACTGTTCCGTGGAATTCGCGTCCGCCCGATTTGGTGACGAAGGATTCAATACCGCCGCCCGTGCGTCCGTATTCCGCGGCAAAGGTGTTGTTGATGAGTCGGAATTCGCCAATGGCTTCGACCGAAGGCAGACCGTTAAAAGCGACACCGCCCGATTCAGGGTTGGTCGCGTTGGCGCCGTCAATCAGGATTTCTTTGGAACGGCGTTGTCCGCCGGAAATGCCGCCTTCAGCGCCAGCGCCGTTGGTGACGCCGGGTTGGAAACCGATGAAGGCTTCAGGGTTACGAATGCCCGCGCCGCTGATCGGTGCGTCCACCAAAAGTTTCGGGGCAAAAATGACGCCGACTTCCGTCGTCGTTGACTGCAACTGCGGAGCATCCGTGGTAACCGTCACCGTGTCGGACAGGTTTCCGGTTTCCAGCTTGGCGTCAGACACAGTGCGATTGCCCAAATAAATCACGACGCCTTCGAGGGTCAATTTCTTGAACCCCGTGGCTTCGACCGTGATTTTGTAAGGACCGACTTCCAAGTTTGGCAGAACATACAGGCCTTCGCTGGTCGTCGTGGTTTCAAATGCGCGCCCAGAGGCCACATGTATAGCAGTAACCTTAGCTTTGGCTACGACACTGCCATTGGAGTCTGTGATCGTTCCCGTCAATGAGCCGCCGCTCAATTGCGCGAAGGTCACGCTGCTCGCCAAAAGCAGTAGGCAGAAAAGAAAGATCGTTTGGCGAATGTTTTTCATCGCATCACCTCGTACTTGTATTCGAATGTTTTGGACTCACGGCAATCGGAAAGATCGCCGCTGTTTTATAGAATGCTTTTTCAGCCCAGCCAGCTAAAGTAAATCCCAGCTTTTTTTATTATTTAAGTGCAGATCCTGTTGTTATGGGGCAGAGAGTAGTCGTGGTCATCGAATGTGTCAAGCTGCCATAGTCTGACCAAATGATCCTCTCAGAGCCAGTAAATAAGAATCATCATTGAATCTTTGCCGTATCTTCCCAAAACCTCCATTTGGACAAACCGGTTCGCGCCGGAGCGCCGTCTAACTGCAAACCAAATGAAGTCGGCTTGGCTTCCAGCAAAGTCTGATTGCGAAAAATGACTTTGCTCATCGTCGCGGCGGAGTAGGAAACTTCGCCAGCTTTGATTTTGGCGAAAAGATACGAAGCGTCGGTTTCAAACTCGCCATATTTCACCTTGCCCAGCGAGTATTGGTAACGTGGCCCAACCTGTTCACGAGCCAAATCCATTTCCAGATCAAGCTTGATACAGATGACCGACTTCTCTGCTCCGTCGGTGAACTCCAAACCGATGGCTTTGCCCGCTTTGTCTACTTCCAGCAAACGAAACTGATTGACCTTGGCGCGAACGTCTTCGCCAGCGTCGTGAGGTATCAAAATCGTCACGAAGTATTCGTAATCTCCGGCTTTGTAAAGACTTGAAACGGACTGGTAAATCGCCGTTTCATCCTGGTAATGGCGAGAAATCGGGAACGTCCCAATCTGTTTGCCAAAGGTGTTTTCAGGGAAATGAACCAGCAAACGTTTACCGGTCGGCAGCGGATCAACGTAAATTTTGTCCACCCCGGTGTCGAAAGTTTGCTTATCCTTGCTATGAATTTGCAGCGTGTGCCAAAGATTCGTGAAGGTGAAGTAATCGTTCCGGAGCGCCTTCATCCCGTCCACCACAACAAAGAAGTTTTTCTCTTTGACCCAGGTAACGACTCGATCCCATTCATACCCCAGAGCGTCGTCAATGACTCGCGTCCGGCTGACGTCCACATCTTTGAAGTTCAGGAAATCAATTTTCTGAGTCCGCACCGAACGGTAATTGCCCGAACCGCGCAGGAATTCGTAAACGTCCTGAGTCTTGTCGCGTTTGTCTTTGCGGACGACGACGCGGTTGTGGAAGTAATCGGCTCGCCAGGCTCCGTATTGGCCGCTGGGCAAATCCGGGCGATAACCTCCGTCGTGAAGCAAGACCGAACCGCCGCTCATCAGCAGCGCAATCGAATTTTCGTCAGCGTGGCCATGCGTCATCTTCTCTTCTTCGACCGACAAAGTCTGCCGCAGGAAATCCCTGCCAAGTCTGCCGCCATCGCCTTCGTCGCGATAATTCAGCAGCATCATCGTGCTGTCAGGTTGCCAGCCATTACGAAAGACGACTTTCTTGCCGATCAAATCTTCCAGCACATCGCCGCTCAAATTCGTCGGAGCTTGCGGCTTAACGGAATCATCTGCCCAGCGATGAGCGTCGGTGAAGGCCGAACCTACGCCAGCGCCGATATTCAGTTTGGCAAGGTCAGTCAGGTTTTGCGATTTTGCAGAACGTTCCAGTGCGCGTTTGGTCAATTGCTCCGCCAGATATTTGTACTGAGGATTGCGAAACAGCGTCGCGGCTTTTTCATATACCGGCACGAAGCGTTCCCAGCCGCCGTTCCAATGAGCGTCTCCGAAATCGGCGATGTTGCCATGCGGCGTCAGCAATTGAACGAAGTAATCCAGGTAGTAACGAACCATTGGCGATTGCAACACGTCATCGCGTTTGCTGACATCGGCATACGAGAAAACCGAATACAGCCAGATGCCGTGGTAGCCGGTGGCATCTTCGATTTCCCATTGTTTCATGCTGTCGCTGGCCAGCGTTTCGCCAAGCTGTTTCCAACGCGCGGCGTGCGGATGATTCGCTAAAGCTTTTGCGCCATAAGCCAGACTTTCGGCTCTGAGCATGGCTCGGTTATGAGCGCCCCATTCTGGAAAGCGAAAGATGAAATCCAGGCTGAACGCCAGCGCGTCTTCGATCTTGGCTTTGGTTTTGGCGTCCAGCGCGCCGCTTTCGCGAATCCGCATGTAAGCCCGCGCATACGGCGGCATGATGAAAAAGTTGGAAATCGCCGGAACTCCGTCTGAGTATTCCAGCCGTTTGGCCTGCATCTCTTTCGGATAGGTTTCGCGCAGGTCACTGTAACCAGCCAAAATGTCGCGCGCCTTTTCGGCGTAAGTGCGGTCTTTGGTTTCCTGGTACAGATAACCAAGCAAGTCTGCCAGATAGATCGGCCCGCCCGGCGAATCGTAACCCCACAGTTCGTGGTGGTTCGGAGCTTTTTTCCAACGCTCAATGCTCGGCTGGTAATCCGTCCAACCTGCATCGGCTGCGATTTTGATCCAATTCAGGTAATCCTTTTTTAGCGTCTGCGCCTGCGGGGCAATTGAAAGAAAGACCAGACAGATCAGAGAAAGAACGAAGCGAGTAAATAGAGTTTGAAAACGCATTTTTTAGTTTTGAATTGTGAAGTGAATTTATCAGCGTGATAGCAACGCCGGTTTCAAAGTCCAGGCTTGCAATCTGGCAAGCTCCATCAGTTTCGGCGCGTGAAAGCCTTCGGGAAAAATCACCCAGCCCCACAGCTTGGTGGAATCTTCAGCGACGTGGCTATCGGCACTGAAGACGCCTTTGCGAAGCGAGATGGTTTGCTGATGAACGCCGCCTTCCATCACCGCGCCAAGCGTAGCCAGATAATCCTGCGGCGAAATGCTTTGCGCGCCAATCCAAACTTCGTCAGGCATTCGACCGTGAGCTTGAACAAAACGCGAAACGTCACGAACCGCTTCGGAAAATTCGCTCAGACGAACCGTCGTCGGTTTGGTTCCACCGACGGAAGCAGAAAACGTTCTGGCCGGGCCATAAATCGGCCTCAATTTCAACGGCTGTTTCTTGCCATCTAGCAACGAAAGATAGGCTTCGGTCAGCAAGCTGAAACTATCCGCGGCTGAAAGCGCAAAACCGCTCATTCGCTGAAAGCCGATTTCCTTCTGCATCGATTGAGCGATGGCGGCAATTTCTGTTTGCGTGAAACTGTGCGTCAAGGCACGGTCTTCGTATAACTTCATCAAATCGGCGCAATGAACAAACTGAACTCCTGATTGTTTCTGAATGAACTGAACGTATTGCTCGAAATCGCGGAAGTTGCGTTCGATCTCCTCGGCGGTTTGTGTCGGCGGTAGTTTCCATTCGCTGCGTGGAGGGTTTGCGCCTCGGCGAAAATTGACGCCATCCCAAAATTCCCGATGGATGAATTCGCAAGGGTGATAGTAGATGCTGATCGTCCCGCCGCCGCGTTGCCGCAAGGTTTCGACAGCTTTCTGAAACTTCGTTTGAGCCGTCGCCAGATTATCCTGCTTGCCCAAATCCATTCGCACGGCGGTCGAACGCATTTTGAACACATTCAACATCCCGCCGTAATAAAACGGTTGGTCATCAATGCCGACTTGATCGGCTTCGTCCAGGTACATCGAAACGCCCATCTTTTTCAGCGCAGGGTAACTTTGCGGCCCCCACGAACTGCCGGGCTGGCCATAACAAACCGGTGTCACGCCGAAGATCCGTTCGATGTCTCGAACACCCTGAACTTCTCGGCGAAAGAATTCAGCCGCGCCGTCTTCCCAACCGGCGTGTTGCAGGTAAACCGCCGGAGTCGGCTGGCCGCTGTGCAAATTGGAGTGATAGCCGATCTCGTGTTTTTTCAGCGCGGCGATGACATCTTTGCGGCCACGCTGTTCCAACACGCGAGCCTTTTCGCCAACGATCTTGAACGTAGCCTTGACGCCCAACCGAGTCAGCATTTCAGCCAATCGCTTCGCGGCGTCATCGCTTTGCGGCAAGACGTAATCTTCGGTGTCGAACCACAGTGTGACATAAACCGGCGCGGCGGATTGAGTCGCCGCCTGCTTCCCTGCCAACAGAATTCCAACCAGAAACACAGCCAACAAAAGAGTTCGTCTGTGCATAAAGCCTCCGGTGCGGTACAGGGAGCGGTTGCGATCTGGTGGCTCCCAAACACGCACACGACGAGACAACCAAGTCGCTACCGCTCCCTGTACCGTATCAATTTCTGCCTAAAAACAGATCGCGGCCTGCAACCAGCGCGGCGATTTTGCGGTCGGCAATCGAACGTTTGTTCATCCAGAATCCGCAGTCAGGATTAACCCAGGTGATGCGGCCATCGCCGACGATCTTTGTCGCGGCTTCGATTCGACTGGCGACTTCATCGGCGGATTCGACCGTGTTGACCTTGATGTCAATCACGCCCAGGCCAATGCCGATGCGCGGGTCAAGTTCATCTTTGAAGTACTGCAATTCGTCGTAGCCCCGAAACGCCATTTCCAGCAGCACGTGGTCGCAATGCAGCCGGTTGATGAAGCCGATCAGTTTTTGCCAGGTTCCGCGCTGAATGGATTGGCCGCCGTAATTGCCAAAACACATGTGAACGCCTTTTTCTTTGGCTCGCGTGGCGGCATCCAGCACGACGTTGATTGCAGCGGCTGCCCATTCGCCTTCGTCGGCGTGGCCAGTGATGTTTGCTTCGTCAATTTGAATGACTTCGCTGTCAATTTCGCCAACCTGTTTGGCCAGCGCCTGCGCCAAGCCCATCGCCAGATCGGGCAGGTTGCCGTAATGATGATCCATCAGCGTTTTGCAAAGCATGTGGGGCCCGGTCAGCGTGAACTTCATCGGATGAGATGTGCAAGCCCGAGCGCGACGGTAATCTTCGCTCAGACTTAAGGTGCCTTCGCCAATCGCGGAGTCAACAACTCCGGCGGGAGCGGATCGAAACCCCATGCCTTCCAGGCGGCGAAACTCTTCGACATCGCTGCGAGTAACACGCGAACGAATGCCATCCATTGGCCGAATAAAGTATTCGATCATTCCGTTGGTGTCGGGATGATTCACGTCCCAACGATAAAGCTCGCCATCGGCGATGACATCAATGCCGGCCAGTTCCTGAATCTTGAAAACGACTTTGGTTGCATCAATCAACGCCTGTTGGCTAGGCAACGCGATCAGCCATTCAGGCACGGGATAAGAGCCGACAACAGTAGTGCGAATTGCAGGTGCGGTCACAAATTCCTCCGAAAGATTGGGTTTTGAAAGTGGCGCGCAGTATAGCCCAGCAACCCGCCGAAGCAAGTTGCTGGGCATTCGCCGCCAAGTGCCTTAAGATGCGCGCCGCGTTTCGCACTTCACCAAATCAAAAGGAACATAAATGGCTGAAACTCTTTCGCCGGTGGGCTTGCTGATGGCGGGCTGTACTTCGATCAGCAACGTCGTCAAAGACATCTCTGCAAAAAAAGTCGTGGATCACCACGAACTGTTTGCGTCGACATTCTGGATTCGACTGTTTGCCGGGTTGACGTTTCTGGTAGCGCTGGGCTGGCGCATGATGAGCGGCAACGTTCCGCACTTTCGCAATGACGGTGGCGCCTATTTTGGCATCGAGGGATTGTTGCTGGGCCCAATGCCGACCTACCTGAGTTATTTGACGATTGAAGTGCTGCTGGTCGCCTGTTCGACGCTGCTCTATTTCCGAGCCATTCAGATCACTCCGATCTCGCTGTGCATGCCTTACATTTCGTTCACGCCGGTCTTTTTGATCGTCACGGGCAAGATCGTCAATCACGAAAGCACTACGGTGGAAAAAGGCGTCGGAGTGTTGTTGATCTTCATTGGCTCGCTGGCAATGCACCGATTGCTGTTTTCCAACGGCTGGCTGGAACCGATCAAAGCCATCTGGCGCGAACGCGGCTGTTTTTACATGCTGGTGGTTGCATTGGTGAACGCCATCACCAACCCAATTGATGCTCGACTGGTTCGAATGACAGACGCGTTCGTTCAAGCAACGGCGTTTGGAATGGGGATGTGCGTCTTTTTCACCGTCCTGCTGATTGCGCGCAAAGCCGACGCGGGTAAAGTCATTCGTTCGGTTCCGTTGTGGGCGGCGTTGGCCGGCGCCCTGGAAGCCGTCGCGTTGATCTTTCAATTGTCTTCACATAACTACATTGCGGTTGTTTACACCATCAGCATCAAACGCGCCGGAATCATTCTGGTGATTTTGCTGGGCTGGTTTGTCTTCAAGGAAAAAAACATCAGCGATAAACTGATCGCAGCTTCGGTGATGCTGGTTGGAGTGTTAATTATTTATTTGCCGATCTCGCTGATGCAGGCATTGATGATCGCTGCGCTGGCAATCGCCGGAATGCTGCTGGCGTTTTATTTGACCAGAGAAAAAAACATCAACGCGGCTGCCTGAACAGAATCGAGATGATGAAGTTAAGAAAGTTTCCCTTCACCGCAGAGGTGCAAAGACCGCTCAAGTTTTACTCCGCGCTCCCTCTGCGGTCTTTGCGCCTCTGCAGCGAAAAGGTTTTGGCAAAATGCCTGATCGCTTCTGTGCTCTGCTTTCTCCCTTTCTATGTTTTTGCTCAGGAGCAGGCTCCGCAACCTGAACCAACGCCACAGCCCGAAGCCAAACCTTCACGCTGGCAATGGTCGTTTTCAATTCGCAATCGCACTGGATTTCGCACTGACGAACCACGCGTCTTTCAGATGTCCCGCACCTTTTTGGATGCCAAAGGCATTTATAAACTCTCTGACGACTGGCGCCTAACGCTGGAAGGTCGCGCGCATTACGATCCGGTTGAGCGGCTGGGGTTTCCGAAATCCGTTTGGATTGATCCGCGACAAGTTTTGCTCGACGGCAAAGTCAAAAAGGTGGATTTGAAACTCGGCTTGCAGCAAGTCGTTTGGGGACAAGCCGACGGTTTGCGTGTGTTGGATACCATCAACCCGTTGGATTACCGCGAATTTATTCTGGAAGATTTTTTGGATTCGCGTCGCCCGTTGTGGATGGCTCGAGCGGATGTCCCGCTGGGAAAGGACAACGGATCGCTGCAATTGATTTGGGTTCCGTACTTCGCGCCTTCGCGTTTGCCTGGAGCTGAAAATGAATTCGGGCTGGGCAGCAGTTTCGGTTTGGGCTTGATCGGCGCGGCGCAACGCACCAATGATTTTCCGCCGTTCACGGTCAGAGTTGATCCAACCACACGCCCAGCGTATCAACTGAAATCTTCTCAGGGCGGCGCGCGATACAGCCACAGCCTGGGCAAATGGGATGTGACTGCCAATTACTTTTACGGGTGGGAAGACACGCCCACCAGTTACGTGCGCGGCTTTGAATTCAAACCGAATGAGCCGTTGCCCATTGTCGTGTTCAAACCGCAATTCGACCGCAAAGAAGTTGTTGGCGGGACCGCCGCGACGAATTTTGGTTCCGTCGTCTTGCGCATGGAAGCCGGTTGGAATCGCAATAAACCTCAAGCCGTCACCGATGCGCCCATCAAAACCGGCTTTGAAAAGTTTGGCTTGTTTTCCAGCGTCGCCGGGGTGGATTGGTCGGCCAAAACGTGGTTGTGGGTCAGCGGCCAATACTTTTTCCAATCCATCAATGCCCCGCAAACCCGGTTGCTGTTTCCGCGCAACAATCATCTGACGTCCGTTTATTTCCGCACCAACTTTTTGCGCGAGACGCTAAAGCCGGAGCTTTTCGTGTTGACCGGATTAAACCAGCGGCAATTCATGGTTCGGCCGAAACTGACAAAAACTCTCGGCGATCATTGGAGCATCGGCGTTGGCGCAGATTTTCTGGGCGGGCGACAAACTAATATTTTCGGCTACTTCGATTCGCGCGATCGCGTGGTAATCGAGTTGAAATGGATGAAGTGAGCATCCCCGTAACTCACAAGCATTCTTCAGGAGAAACCTGCCGTGGACATTAATCAAATCACCAATTCAATTATTGCCGTGGCCGCAACCCTAGGGTTGAAGATTTTGGCGGCGGTAGTTCTATATCTGATTGGCCGTTGGCTAATCAGCATCGCCGTGCAGTTGGTGCAACGAGGTCTGGAAGCTCAAAAAGTTGACCACACCATTCAGCGCTACTTGGGCAACATCATTGCCGTGTTGCTAAATCTGGCGCTGGTCATCGCCATTCTGGGATATTTCGGAGTTGAGACCACGACCTTTGCGGCCTTGCTGGCCGGGGTCGGAATCGCCATCGGCGCGGCTTGGGGAGGCTTGCTGACCAACTTTGCCGCCGGAGCCTTTCTGGTCATTCTCCGCCCGTACAAAGTCGGGGACTTCATCACTGCCGCAGGCGTGACCGGCACGGTCAGCGAAATCGGATTGTTCGTGACGACGATTATGACGCCGGACAACGTGCAAACGTTCGTCGGCAATAACAAGGTGTTTTCCGACACGATTCAGAACTTTTCGTCCACGCCATATCGCCGCGTAGACCTGACCGCCACGATTGACCATTCCGTCAGTCACAGTGAAGCCATCAAACTCTTGAAAGACGGTTTGAGCAAAATCCCAAATGTTGTCGCGACTCCCGCACCCGACGTAGAAATTTTGCAGCTTGGCCCGGACGGCCCCGTGCTGTGCGTTCGCCCCTACTGTCACACTGACCATTACTGGCAGGTGTATTTCGACACGAACCGATTGATCCGCGAAACTTTCACCGCGGCAGGGTATCCATCCGAACGGAAAATCATTATTCAGCAAGCAAATTGATTGCGATGTTGAGTGCGAAGATTTGTCGCCGCTTTTCGTTCTTGCCCCAAGCTTCGATGTTCCAGCAAAAGTCACCAGAGAACGAAAAGCGGCGTCGAGCCGCAGCACTCCATAGTAGTTTTGCCAGCCACCGGAAAATTGATTAAGCTGCCGCCCGCTTACTAAAGTCCATTTCAAATCAGGTTGTTAGGATGAATGCACCGGTCACTCCAGTTACTCCGAAAGACGCGGCGGCGATGATTTTGCTGCGCGATCCCGACGACCCAAAAGTATTTTGGGTCAAACGCGCGCGGACGCTGCGCTTTATGGCCAGCTATCACGCGTTTCCTGGCGGCCAGCGAGACGCGCTGGATCATGAAACCCCGATTGAAAATATTCCGCACTCGGCTGACGAAATGACCGGAGTCATGCGCGTTGCCGCAATTCGAGAAATTTTTGAAGAAACCGGCGCGCTCATCGCCCGTGGAGCAGAAAAGCTTTCGGCGGAACGTCGCGCCGAGCTCAGAGCCGAGCTTGCCGCTGAGCGAATCACATTCAAAGACTTGCTGGCCAGCGAAGGCTTGTCGCTGGACGCCGGATTGCTGAAAGAAGCTCCGCGTTGGGTGACGCCTGCTTCGATGCCTCGCCGATACGACACGCGATTCTTTTCCGCCTGGCTCCCCGAAGGCCAGGAAACGGAAATCATTCAGGGCGAATTGCAGGACGGCGAATGGTTGCGCCCGCACGAAGCTTTGCAAAAGTGGGTTGACGGAGATTGCGTGATCGTCACACCAATCACGGTGGCGATGCAGGCTTTGGCCGAAGGCGTCCACGATTTCGCCGAGCGCATGCTGAATGTGCCGCAATACGAACGAGACCACTGGGAAAGCCGTGTCGAAATGCGAAAAGGATTTTTCCTGTGCGCGTTACGAACACCGACGATTCCGCCCGCAACGCACACGAATTGTTACCTGATCGGCGGCGATGAAATGGTTGTCATTGATCCCGGTTCGCCTTACCCGGAAGAGCAAGCCAGACTGGACGCCGTGGTTGAGCGCTTTCTCGCCCAAGGCCGCCGCATCCGCGAAATCATCATCACCCATTTGCACCCTGACCACATCGGCGGAGTCCAACATTTGGCAAAGAAGTTCAATCTGCCCGTGGCGACGCACCGCCTGACCGCCGAAGTCATCAACATTGCAGAAGGTGGCGAAGTTCGCGTTGACCGATTGATCGAAGACGATGAAGTCATTGAACTCAACGAACAAGCAACTGGATTAACCTGGCGGTTGCGTGCTCTGTGGACTCCCGGACACGCTCGCGGACATCTGAGTTTTTACGAAGAACGCACCGGCACCTTAATCACGGGCGATTGCGTCGTTGGCTTCGGCACCGTCGTCATCGCTCCGCCCGAAGGAAATATGAGTGAATATCTGGCTTCGCTGCAACGTTACCTGGAGTTGCCGAAGCTGACGGCGTTGATGCCGGGTCACGGCCCAGTGCTGGCCGATACACGCGGTAAAATTGAAGAGTACATTGCTCATCGGCTGGCGCGTGAAGAAATGATCGTCAATGCGATGGCCGCTGGCGCTCGAACTCCGGCGGAAATTGTCAAAGCGGTATACACCGACACGCCTACGGCGATTCACCAACTGGCCGAACTTTCCGTTCGAGCGCACCTGGAAAAGTTAATCGCCGATGGCCGAGTCCTTGTCGAAAATGACGAATTCGCGCTTGAATAGTTTGCAAGAACTATTTCTCCCGCGAAACCACGCGAAGCGACACCAGGAACAGCAATCACTTCTTCCTTGGTGTTTTCTTTGTGGAACTTCGTAGGAAGAGTGTCCTTACTCGATTTAGCAGTTTGAACGTTTACAACTTCAGCCCGAACCAAATGACTACTTTTTTGATTTCACTTGTTACGCTGCTGGCTGGCATCGCGCTTGGGTTTGTCATTCGCCAGTTTTGGGAAAACCGCAAAGCCAATCAGGCGAACTTGCCCAATCAATCCGGCGAGCTAGGCCCGCTGTATAAACTCGCCGAATCCCTGCAAACCTATTTTGATCAAAGCGCTCACCCAAAAGATTTGTTGACGCATTCGGAGTTCGAGCGCGGCGTGAAAATGCTTTTGGCGGAAACATATTCCACCGGCGATTTGCTGAATTACGTGTCGGGAACCAACGGCGTCATTAGCTGTATCGCGCTGGAAGCGCTGCACCGTCGCGACAAAGTCGAACAAGACATCTTCGACCCCGTCATCAATCTGTTGTCCAATTTCGGATATTGGCAGCTCTATTTCGCCTTTCGCGCACTGAGCAAACATTCAGACCGTCCGCTGATTGCACCTGTGATGGCACGCGTCAATTTGGCCTGGCGTCCACCGAACGGCACACAAATTCTGCGAGAGTTCATTGAAACTCGAGTTGCCGCTGGAGAAAAGCCCGGATTCAATGACGAATTAAGCCTGCTGACTGAAGAAAATCAGTTGGAATCTTTAGAAGCGACGTTGCGCGAAATTGGCGAACCGTTGACTGGCCGGATGCTGGAACAAGCGCAACAATCCCGGCTATCGCAATTCTTGAAAGGCATCGGCAGCATCTGGGGCCGTGAAGAAGAGCAAAACCGTGAATTGCTGGTCGAACACGAATATCTGCTCGAGTTGGTCAACACCGTCGAAAATTCTCTGAAAAAACAGATTCCGCGTTCGGTGTTGCTGGTGGGCGAATCCGGCGTTGGCAAAACGGCTCTGGTTCGCGCGCTCGCCCGAAAGTTGCAGACTGAAGGCTGGGTGATTTTTGAGGCCAGCGCCAACGAATTGATGGCCGGTCAGGTGTACGTCGGCGAACTGGAAGGCCGCATTCAAAATATGCTGCGGCAGTTAAGCAGCCAGCGCAAAACCATCTGGTTCGTTCCGGCATTTCAGGATTTGCTGTGGGCTGGCCAGCACAAATACCAGCAAGCAGGCGTGTTGGATCAAATCTTTTCACGCGTCGAAAGCGGCGAAATCCTGCTGATTGGCGAAATCCAGCCCGCCGCGTACGAACGACTTCTCCAAGCCAAACCGCGTGTGCGAACTGCGCTGGAAACCGTTCGCGTCAACGCGTTGAACGACGAAAAGACGATGGCGCTGGCTCGTCAGTGGGTGGAACATTACAGTCCCCACGACGCAGGAACATTGATTTCCAAACAAACCTTGGCCGAAGCCTTCCAGTTGTCCAAACAGTTTCTGGGCGAAAAGGCTTCGCCGGGTAATCTGCTGCAATTTCTGTTGCTGACTCGGCAACGGCTGGCGGCGCTTTCGCCCGAAGGTGATTTCAAAATCACGCTGGACGAATTGCTGGTGACGCTGTCGCAACTGACAGGTTTGCCGCTGAGCATTCTGGACGACCGGCACGGATTGGATTTGGACGCGTTGCGCGAATATTTCCAGTCGTGCGTGCTGGGCCAACCTGAAGCGATTGACTGTCTGGTCGAACGCGTGGCGATGATTAAAGCCGGAGTCACCGATCCGAAACGGCCTCAAGGTGTGTTTCTGTTCGCAGGCCCGACCGGAACCGGCAAAACCGAAATTGCCAAAACGCTGGCTCGTTTCCTGTTCGGTTCCGAAGAGCGAATGATCCGCATTGATATGAGCGAGCTGCAAACCGGCAGCGGGCTGAGCCGCCTGATCGGCGAAACCGAAGAAGTCGCGGGACAAACCGCGCTCGTGAACCAGATTCGCCGCCAGCCGTTTTCCGTCATTCTGCTGGATGAATTTGAAAAAGCCGACGCCAGCGTATGGGATTTGTTTTTGCAGGTGTTCGACGATGGACGGTTGACGGACCGCAGAGGCTACACCGCGGACTTTCGCCATTCGATCATCATCCTGACTTCCAATCTGGGAGCGGCGATTCCGCACGGCATGAGCGTCGGATTCAATTCCGATTCCGCCGGATTCAGTCTGGCCATGGTCGAACGCACCATCGGCAAAACGTTCCGCCGCGAATTCGTCAACCGGCTGGACCGCGTGGTGGTGTTTCGCCCGCTGAATCGCGGCGTCATGCGCGATTTGTTGAAAAAGGAATTGCGCGACGTTATTCAACGACGCGGTTTGCGCAATCGTGACTGGGCGGTTGAATGGGACGAATCCGCGCTTGAGTTTCTGTTGAACAAAGGCTTTACACCGGATTTGGGCGCGCGTCCGTTGAAGCGCGCGATTGAGCGGTATCTGTTGTCGCCGCTGGCGATGAGCATCGTCAACCACCAGCTTCCCGATGGCGATCAGTTTCTGTTCGTTCGCAGCGACGGCAAGGAAATCCAGGTTGAATTCATTGACCCGAATCCGCCAGAACAACCGGTTCTCGAAGCTGAAAAACCAACGGAAACCGAATGCACGTTGGAAGACCTGGCGCTGGATGCAGCCGGAACGCGCGAAGAAATCGAATTCCTGAAAGACGCTTTCGAGCGGTTGGTGGACGAAGTCGAATCCGAAGACTGGCAAGCCAAAAAGAACGCCGCTTTGATGCAAACATCGGTCAAAGGATTTTGGAATTCGCCCGCTCGTTTCGGCGTGTTGGGCTTAGTCGAATACATGGATCGCATCGAAGTCGGTTTGCGCTCCGGCGATTCCCTGCTGCGGCGCATTCTGGGTTCCGAGCCGGAAAAGCGAAAATTCTTTTCTGCCGATTTGATCAAACGACTGGCTCAGCAAATTTATCTGCTGGAAATTGCCTGCGACGATTTGGCAGATAACCGTCCGCGCGATGCTTTCCTGCAAGTTGAAGGCGGGCGTGATGCGGGGCTTGATCCCACGGAAAACGACGATTTCGCCTTGCGGCTGGTGAGCATGTACGAACATTGGGCGGCCAAACGAAAGATGAAGCTCGAAGTCATCGAACACACCTTGGGCACCGACCGACAACCGATGCGCTGGCTGGCAACGGTGTCCGGCTACGGAGCCTTTTCGCTGCTGCTGCCCGAAGCTGGCTTTCATATCCTGGAAAGTCCGCGCAAGGAAGGAAACTTCAATCGCTTCAAAGCCCGCGTCCGCGTTACAGCGACGCCCGATGAACCAACTGATGCGCATGACAAACTGGCCAAACTGGCGCGCGAATCCTTTGATCGGCTGGGAGATTCCCGGCTGGTCATCGTCCGTCGCTATCGCGAACAACCTTCGCCGCTGGTGCGCGACAGCATTCGTAATTGGAGAACAGGCAAGTTGGAGCGTGTGCTTGGCGGGGATTTCGATTTGATTCGATAACTGTCAGTACCGCGTCTGGTTGTCAGCAACTCATCAGCAATTGAGAATTGCCGGCAGTTCATTTCCAATCAGTCGCGGCACTGACTCCTTCCTACTTCACTTTCACATCAACCGAAGCCGACGTGTTTTCCCATTCCAGTTTCAACACGCCGCCTGTCAGGGAGATGGTGAATTGCTCCACCGTCGAAGCCGTCTTGCCGACTTTCATATCCGTGCGGCCCAGGTCATCAGCATCCTTGTAACTGAATGCTCCCCACTGATCAGACGTTTTATTGACGATTAACTTCCAGCCAGTTTCGGTGGGCAACGTGAACAGCGCGTACTTGCCTTTTGGAACCGCCAAACTGCCGATCATCAAATCCGCTTCCGTCGTCAACACAGTCGCTTCGTCCGCGCCCGTGCGCCAAACCTGGCCATACGGAACCAACGATCCGCCTACGGCTTTGCGCCCTTTCAGATAAGGCCGGCCATACGTGACGGTGACCTTTTTGCCGCCAATGGTCGCTTCGACGGTTTCGCGCGGGCTGACGCGCTGACGCTGCATCGCGACAACAGCGACAATCAACATACACGCCACTGCAAGAACCGCTAAAGTTCGTTTCAGATTCATTTCAAATTCTCCTTTTGAATTTCAGTTGAGAGTTTCTTGTCAAAAAGTTTTTACCACAACGGATTACGAATTTCGCTTCGCCACGATTTCCGCCATTGTGCGACGTCCGATGGCTGGTTTGTTTTCGCAATCGTGCAACAATTCCCAGCCGTCAAAGTGCGCACGCAATTCTCCAGGCTGGAGCAAGAAAGCCGGGTTCATCGGCTTCACTTCCGGGTCGTCATCCAGCATTCCAATCACGGCCAACACACAACCGCCCGTCTTCACGCCAGCCTTGATCGCCGGAAACAGGTCGCGTTGCAGGTAACAGCAATTGACGATCAAATCATAGCCGTCCGCTTCGATGAGGAATTCGCCAGTTTCCAGATTCGCGACGCGAGCATCCACATGAAGCCCAAGCTTTTTGGCACGTTCAAGCAGGATTTCAACCGCAACACTGGAAGAATCAACTGCATCAACCTGCCAACCGCACTCGGCCAAATACAGCGCGTGACGCCCAACCCCACAAGCTAGATCAAGCACACGACCAGCCTCAAGCTTCGCGGCAAACTCGACAACCAGCGGGTGCGGTTGAACAAGTTCTTGCTTACTGTGACGCTCAGCCCATTTGGAATCCCATCGGTTCATGAACTCACAAATTGTCGGCATATCGTCCCAACGCCGTCAGCGGAAACTGATTCCGGTATTGGTGATAGTTGATGTAGAAGTGCCCAGGAAAGCCCGTGCCGGTGAATTCGGCTTCGGGCCAACTGCCGTCGGGGTTTTGCTGGTGGAGCAAATACTCAATTCCCTGTTTGACCGAATCGCTGTCGTAATCTCCCGCCGCCATCAACCCGATCAACGCCCAGGCGGTTTGCGAAGGCGTGCTGGGACCTTTGCCGCGAAGCTCCGGTTTCTTGTACGAATCGCAGGTTTCGCCCCAACCTCCGTCGGAGTTTTGCACGCTGCGCAACCAGGCGGCGGCTCGATTGACCGGATCAGAATTCATCTCGAATCCGACGAACGGCGCAATTGAACGCAAACCGACCAGCGCCAGATACGTGCCGTAAACGTAATTGACTCCCCAGCGTCCCCACCACGAACCGTCTTTTTCCTGAAGGCTCAGCAGAAAGGTGATGGCTCGATGAACGTCCGAATCGGTGTACAGCTTTTCGCCGTGCTTCGATTGCCAATGGCCAAGCATTTCCAGAACGCGCCCGGTCAGGTCTGCCGTCGGCGGATCAATCATCGCTTTCAGATCGCCGTACGGCATCTGGTTCCACAGGTCGTTGGTGTTGTCTATGTCAAACGCCGCCCAGCCTCCTTCTTTGCATTGCATGGACATCACCCAGTCGGTGGCGGCGCGACAGGCTTCGAGCAAATAAGAATCTGCAACCCACTCCTTACCGGTCGCGGTACTGACACGCTCTTTACCAGTTGCAGGCACAGTTCCGAGCAACGCCATGATCACCGCCGCCGTGTCGTCCACGTCCGGGTAATAATCGTTGTAAAACTCGAACGCCCATCCGGCGGGTTTTCCTTTGCGGTTGTACACGGCCCAATCGCCGTAACGAAAAATCTGTTTGGTCAGCAACCATTCGCCTGCGGCGTTGACGCGGGAATCGGTAGGAGCCACGCCGGAATCCAGCAACGCCGACAACCCCAAGGCCGTGTCCCACGTCGGCGAAATGCACGGTTGCAGGCGCAAATACTGCGGCAACTCGGAATCGCTCATCGAACCTTCTTCGATGCAAAACCGGTCGAGCGCATCCAGCCCGCGCTTGATGTAGGGATGGCTGGTCGAATATCCCAAGGCATGAAACATCAGAATGGAATTCAGCATCGCCGGAACAATGCCTGCCCAGTCGCCCGACGTGTCCTGGCGTTCAATGACCCACCGTTCGGCGGCTTCGATTCCGGCCTGACGGCGAGGCACAACGCCGATTCGATTCAGCGTTTTCAAGGCTTTGTCCGCCATCAAAAAGCATGCGCCGACAAAGGTGCCATCGTTGTTTTTCAATCCGGTGTCGGCTTTGGCTTGGCTGCCCTCGACAAACAATTCGTCGGCGTAAATTCCCAGGTCGTACACAGGATGTTTATCAATCACGACCAGCAGCGGAACCGTCGAAGACCGCGCCCAGCTCGCCATCGAATAGACGTTGAAGGGAAACCAGGCGGGCAAAAACATAAACCACGGCGGCAAGGTCGGAATTCCATCCCACGGATACGCGCCAAACAGCGCCAGATGCAATTTGGTGAACACACGCGCTTTGGTCAGTCCGCCACGTTCCAGAATGAACCTGAGCGCCTGTTGCATCGGCAATTCGTCTTCGCGGTGACCGGCCAGCTTCAGCGCGAAGTAGGCTTCGATGGTTGTGCTGATTTCTCCGCCGTCGCCGTAAAACAATTCCCAGCCGCCGTGCGAACGTTGCTGCCGCAGCAGGTAGCGCGCCATTTGCTGAATTTGCGCTTCGCGGTCGCGGCCATTGCTAAAGGCGTTGCGCGCATCGGCGTGAATCAAAATGCGATGAAGCATGATGTATTCCGCCGTCAGCGTGACGTTGGCTTCCAGTTCCGCCCACCAAAATCCTTCCAGGTTTTGCTGGGCAAACAGGTAATCCTGAGCGCGGCGAATGGCATCCGCCAAGCGCGTTTCCATGCTTTGGTTTAGGGCAGTTTGTGGCGTGCTCATTTATCGTTCGGGGTTCCTCAGCATGTAATTGACGATCAGCGGAGTGTCTTCACTGAAATTCTTCAATCCACCGCGAATCCGGTTGGCTCGCAAATAAATATTGATGATGCTGTCAGAAATCGGCGCCAGGCTGGAGCTTTTCGACCGTACGCCGAAGGTTTCACGCGCGGTCACATCGGCGGCTGGCCCCGGAGCAAGCTGCGCTCTCAACGCCTGAGTATCCTGCACGTCGCTTCTGGCCAGAAAGTCCAGCACCTTCAACGCATGCAGAAACCCGGAGTATCGGACGTACGGTTCATTCGATTTGATGCAGGCCAGGAAAGCGATGAAGTTGGCTTCATCTTCGCGGGCGAATCCGCGCTGGTGAGCTTTGGCGTGCGCAATAACAAACGGCAGATCACAGTCGAGCAGATTTTCGTTATATGTCGCTTCGCCAGTGTAAGGGATGTACACGGCTCGAATGTCCAGCCAGGTTGCCACTTTGGAAAAAATGAGTGGTTTGGGGTCGCTGAATCCTCCCTGACTGGCGGCGCCAAGCGAGTTTTCCAACTGGAATGAATTTTCGATGGATTGGAACAACTTGGGTTGACTGACAGTCATCAGGCTGGTTCCGGTCGCGGCAACAGCATCGCGCGTCGAATAGTTGCGGTTGATGCCGTCAATGATCCGTCGGCCCACGTCAATCAATTCTTGCCGCCCTTCGGCGCGTCGCTCCAAATCCATCCGCTCTTCGATGGGCTGACGCTGGTAATTCAATCCCCACATCAAGAGGAACGCTGCAAACGCAAACGTGAACAACCAAGCCACTTGCAACACCAACACTTTCAGAACGTCCACCAGATTGGTTTCGCGTCGAAACGCCCGGCCCAAATACCAAAGCGTAAAGCCGATGTACCAGAGAATAATGCCAACAAATAACAGTTCGCCGAGCGGCTTGGAGATGAATTTATTGGCCGCCGACAACCAGCGCACCAAATAGTAATAAGCGGTCTGACTGTAGACCGATTCAACGGTTTCCGGCGCTAGACTGGCCAGCGTCTGAACGGCAAACGCCATAATCAACCAGAACAAAGCGCGCCAGAAAATATATCGGGCTTGTACGTCCTCTACGCTATCGCCTTCTTCGGGACCGAAATCGTCTTCCACAGCGGAGACTTTGGGGGTGACGCTCGGTCTTAACGGAACTCTCAAAAATCCCATAATTGCATCCTGACAGTTAGCTCAAAATTACGGCATCCACTTCGATTTCGATCAGCATCCGATCGTCAATCAGTCGCCGCACTTCCACCATCGTGGCACACGGACTGACCTCGCGAAAAAACTCTCCGTGCGCACGCCCGAATTCTTCCCAGCGAGCAATGTCCGTCACGAACATTCTCGTCCTCACAACATCTTTCAACTCCGCGCCAAGCGCATTTAATGCTTTTTCGATATTGCGGATCACTTGCACCGTCTGGGAATAAGCATCTCCAACTCCGACAATATCTCCGTCTTCATTTGTGGCCGTCGTGCCGGTGACAAACACCTGATTGCCAACGCGAATCGCGCGCGAATAGCCGACAATCGGTTCCCATTTCGTTCCTGAAAAGTAATGTTGCTTTTGATTCATGACTCAGTTGTTCGTTTGAGTTTTGATCGGTCGTCGTTTGGCCGCAATACGGTCAAACAGACTGACCGGCAGAATTCGCATCAGCTTCATGAATGCCGATGCTGCAAACGGAAAACGTATAACGCGGTCGCCCTGTTCCAAGCGGCGCAAAATCAACCGAGCAGCTTCGTCGGCTTGCATCATAAACGGCATCTTGCCGAAACGTTCGGTCATGGGAGTCTGCACGTACCCAGGTTCGATGGTCACCAATTGCACCCCTTGAGCCTTCAATTCCACGCGCAAGCCGTCAAACAAGGTTGAAAGCGCAGCTTTGGTCGCGCAATAACCAGATGAACCGGGAAAGCCACGATCTCCAGCCAGACTGGAAATGGCGGCAATCGTTCCGCCGCCTTGCCGTCGCATGACAGGCAGCAATTCTTCCAAACAGAAAGCGACACCAAGCAAATTTGTCCGCAGCAAGCGTTCAAGATTTTCCGCTTTGAAGTCGGCGGCATCAGTCGAACCGCCAATCCCTGCGGAAAGAATCGCAACGTCAATTCGCCCAAAGCGGGCAATCGTGTCGGCAATCGCGTGTCTGACTTGCGATTGGTCACTGACGTCGCAAGTTAAAGCGATGGCATCGCCGCCAGCTTGCCGCACGTTTTCGCACAAGGATTCGAGCAGTTCGGTGCGGCGCGCGGCCAAAGCCAGCGCGCAGTCCTTTGGAGCAAGCTCCTGCGCCAAAGCGTACCCGATTCCGCTTGATGCTCCGGTAATAAAGATGACTTGTTTCATTTTGAAGTTAGTTGCGAGCGCGGGCAGATGATAGCGGAGTAGGCGGCTTGTTCCAAGTTCCAAGCTGAGTAAGAATCTTCATCCCTTACGTCCACCTTTCCAGGAGTCTCTTGATGAAATTGCAGGTTCGATTTTCAAAACTCACTGGGCGTTTTTTTGCCAATTGGCGCGCCTCAATTATTTCCCTGTTTTTTCTGGGCGTCATCGCTTCGGTGACGCTGGCGATGACAATGCTATGGATGAAGCGAACAAACAGCCCTGTGGCTCTGCGTTCGGCGAGCAAGCCTGCAAACCAACTTGATGCGCTCGGCAAACCGAACGAATCGGAACTCGCCGGAACAGCAAATACCTCTTCCAAAGCTATTACCACAAAATCGGCTTCACCGACCAAACAGGTTGAGGACAATTCGGCCAATCCAGAGTTCAGAACAGTTCCGCCAACTCAATTGCTGGATGGAGAAACCGAAGGTGCTGGGGAACGGCGGGTAGATTGGTTTTACGAGCAGCGGGCGTATCCAGCGAAAACCATTCCAGCCGAAGCCGGGTTCCGCATGCGCGAACAGCTCAAAGACGAAGAAACTCGCTTGAGCCAATTGCGCGCCTTGCGCGGCGAAGCGGCTGCGCCGGAACAACAAGCTGTCTGGGCAGCGTTGGGGCCAGCGCCGATTGCCGCCGGCCAAACTTTTGATTTCAACGGCTCGCCGGTTTCCGGGCGCGTAACGGCCATTGCGCTCGATCCAGGCTACAACGGAACTTCTAATCAAACGGTCTACGTCGGGTCCGCCAACGGTGGGGTGTGGCGTTCGATTGATAACGGAACCAACTGGACTCCGTTGATGGACAACCAGCCTTCTCTAGCCGTCGGCGCTATCGCAATTGATCCGACCAACTCGAATGTCATCTATGTCGGTACCGGCGAAGGCAATCGAGCCGGTGACACGTATTACGGCCAAGGCTTGCTGAAAACCACGGATGGCGGCAATTCATGGACACAGATTCTTGGTCCGGTTTCGACGACAGCCCCCAACTTGCCGGCCTTCATCAATTGCTCTTTTCTGGCGATAGAAATTGATCCTAGCAACACGCAAACACTTTATGCGGCCACAAACATCGGCTTGACGACTTCCGCATCCGGCGGGGTCGGCATCGTTGCCATCGGCAACCGAGGCATCTGGAAATCTACGGATGGCGGCCTCAACTGGCGGAATTTGAATCCCGGAAATTTCGACGTGGATCGGTCAGCCACAGACGTGCTGGTTGATCCGCGCAAACCGCAGCGCGTTTTCGCCGCAATCCTGAATCTGGGAATTTATCGTTCGGACCAAGGCGGCGAGCTGAACACCTGGACCAAGCTGGAAGGCGGATGGCCGGCAGCCAACACGACAAGCCCGACTTTTACACGAGTTGAAATGGCCGTCGGTCCTCCGCTTCAACCTTCGACCGAATCAACACTTTACGCGGCCTTTGCTGATCCCAATGACAACTTGCTGGGAATCTGGCGAAGCACGGATGGCGGCAACAACTGGACAAAAGTTGTGACGCCGCAAACTCTTGGGCAGGCAGCTTACAACCTGGCAATCGCGGCTGATCCGACTGAAGCCAACATTGTTTATTACGGAACCGGAGCCAACAGCGTCAATAATGGTGGTACTGTGTTTCGCAGCTTGAACGGCGGGCAAAGCTGGAGCGATTTGAGCCAGGGCGATGGCAATGTCGGATTGCATGCTGACACACACGCCATCGTCGTCAGCCCAGCGAATCGCAATATTCTATTCACAGGCAACGACGGTGGAATCTGGCGCACAAACAACGCCACAGCCAACCCAGTTGTCTGGAAAAGCCTGAATCCGAATCTGAGCATCACGCAGTTTCAATCCATCGCGGTTCATCCAACCAATCCCAATTTTGTCATTGGCGGAACTCAGGACAATGGAACGAATATTTTCACAGGCAGTTTGAGCTGGCAGCAAGGCCGCGGAGGCGATGGAGGATTTGCACTGATTGACCAATCCAATCCACAGGTGCTCTATCACACCTTTTTCAACCAGAATAATTCCAATGGCGAGCGAGCGCAGATTGGCCCGGAAATTTCGCTCAACGGCGGCAACACGTGGAGCCGTCGCGGCTGTTTCGGCTGTTCGGCTTTTCAGGGAACATTTAATCCCGCTGATCGGGTTTCGTTTTATGCGCCAATGGCCTTGCACACAGGCTTCACCGGACAAGGCGGCAATGTGGTGTATCTGGGAACTCACAGACTCTACCGCTCGGCGGATCAAGGAAGCACCTGGAACGGAGTCGGTCCCAGCACTGACGGTTTCGGCGCAGACCTGACCAAGGGCACTGGCAGATTAACTGCTATTGCCGCTCATCCCAGTCGGCTCAACAACGAAGAAGTCGTCTGGACTGGAGCCAACGACGGCTCGGTGCAAATCACAGCTAACGCGGGTTCCGGTGCAAACGCGGTGTTCACCAACGTGACGAAAACTCCGTTGCCGAATCGTTTCGTGACGGACATCGCGCTTGATCCGTTGAGCTCACAACGTGCGGTCGTCACCTTTTCAGGCTTCAACTCCAACACGCCATCTACGCCCGGCCACATTTTCCTGACCAATAGCCGCGGAAATACCTGGACCGACATCAGCGGCAACTTGCCCGACACGCCCGCGAACTCCGCAGCGTTTCATCCGACTAACTCAAACACAATTTACGTCGGAACCGATCTTGGGGTGTTTCAAACCACGGACGGCGGAACAACTTGGCTTCGGTTGGGGAATGGAATGCCTCGTGTTCCCGTGCTGATGCTGCGTTATCAAACCGCCACCAACAGCCTCTTCGCCGCGACGCATGGCCGCGGAGTTTACAGGCTAACCACATCGCGCACCTTGGCGACGGTTTCAGCGGCCAGCTTCAATGCGGCGGACATTGCGGCGGAATCCATTGTCGCGGCATTCGGAGCCGGTTTATCCACGAAGACTGAAATCGCTGGCACAGTGCCATTGCCGACAGTGTTGGCCGGAACCAGAGTCGTTGTCCGCGATGCGCTGGGAGTTGAGCGGCTTTCGCCCTTGTTTTTCACCGCTCCAACTCAGACCAATTTCCTGATTCCAGCGGGAACGGCGGCGGGCACAGCCACCATTAACATCACTTCCGACGATGGAACGGTGTCTTCTGGTACGGTGCAAGTTTCCGCAGTTGCGCCTAGCCTGTTTGCCGCTAATTCCAGCGGACGTGATGTGGCAGCAGGTTCTGCTTTGCGATTTGCGGCGAATGGAGCCCAAACCGAAGCCCCCATCAATCGGTTCGACACAGCGCAAGGCAAATTCGTTTCCGTGCCGATTGACTTGGGTGCTGCCAGCGATCAGGTGTTCGCTGTGTTGTATGGCTCTGGGATCCGCTCTCACGGTGGGCTGTCCAATGTGGCTGTGACCGTCGGAGGAACCCCTGTGACCGTGCAATACGCCGGGCCGCAAGGCGTATTCGTTGGGCTGGATCAGCTCAACCTTCTGTTGCCCCGAAGCCTGGCCGGGCGAGGCGAGGTGGATGTGATTCTAACCATCAATGGCAAAGCTGCCAACACATTAAAACTCAGTATCAAGTAAACGCTGTAGGGCGTGAACTGTCCTTGATTGCACAATCCGGACAGTTCACGCCAATTTGAAAGAAAAGGTAATTGACAGAATTAGAAGCCGATGTTTTAATGCGCCCGCTAGCTCATAAATGCCCTCGACTGATCTACCCCGTAATCAATCGAAAACACATTCTCTCACCAAGCATCCCAAAGGCTTGTGTTTTGTTTCGAGTTGGTAGTCTCCCAGAAAATTCCATTTTTAACGCTTTTTAGAACTTAGAACTGTGCCCGGCTTGAAGCCCGCATACGGCAACTCCCGTATTTGCGCCGCATCAGGTTGAAGTGTGCGCATTGACAGGTTTACCCAGAGGAGAAAATTTATGGTGCCATGTATTTATCAATCGTCTGCTTAAACTCAGCTCCTGTACATTTTCGGAGTCATTTACCGATAAACTTCATTCGCTGAACAAATCGAACATAGCAAACAACATAGTTAGCTGCTTCCTACACACACCCGCGCTCGCCCAAAGCGCTTGAACTACCGCCCCTCCCTGCCTACCCCGTGGCAGCACCGGCTCTATTGAAGCCAGTTTGAACAAATTATCGGCGCCCCGATTTGTAGCGACAAACTCAAGTTTGAAAATTCATTGCCATTTAGACTCAAGAGACGTTGCGCGCGCGGAAACGCCAATGCTGTGAGAATTCCTGCGCCGACAACGTGTTCCTTTCAAGAGTCATAGTGCCAAAGGTTACCTGTGTAGGAGAACTGTATGTTTTTCAGAAGTATGTTTTTTAGAAAAGCCACGCTTACTTCTTCTTTTTTTATTGTGTGCGTGTTGGCTGCATTTAGCGTTGTGACCGCCACCAGTGTTGTTATTCCAAGCGACGACGAGATGATTATCGGCGCTCGCGCCATTGTTCGAGGCCAGGTCGTTTCCGTCACCAGCGGATTGGATGGACAGCACGACGTAGTCTTTACCTATATCACTCTTCGTGTTCAGGAAGTATTCAAAGGCAAGCTCAGCCTCGGAGAAATCATTATCAAAGAGCCGGGCGGAATTTCAGGTACGCGTGGAAGCTACTTTTTCGGCATTCCGGAATTCAAAACCGGCGAAGACGTCGTTCTGTTCCTGGACACCTGGGCTGACGGCAGCTTGCGAGTCCACAACTGGTTTTTGGGCAAATATGTGGTCAGCAATAGCGAACGAACCGGCAAGCTGACCGTCACTCGTACCGCAGCCATGGCCAACGTCAGTGTTGTGGGCCGTTCCCCAAATGGTCCGATCACCGATCGGGCTGATTTTTCAGAATTTGCGGCAATGCTGCGCTCGCGAATTTCGGCTACCAAAGCGGCAGGGGCGGCACACGAAACCCGGTTTTATAACAATCTGACCGTGAAGGATCGCCCGCAAGAGGCCAGCGGCGGAGGCTTAGGACCAACGCAAAATTTCACCTTCATCAATCCCAATCAGCCGCCGCGCTGGTTTGAACCCGACACGGGTCAACCGGTCGTATTCAAGGTCAATCCGACTGGCGCTCCGAATTCAACGATCATGAACGATGTGTCGGCGGCAATGAATGCCTGGTCAACAGTCAGCGGCTCTGCCATGCGATTGAGCAATGGCGGTTCAACAAGCAACTGCGGTTTGTTGGTGACAGACGGTGAAAACACAGTTTCGTTTAACAATTGCGATAGCTATTCGCCATTTTCTCCGTCAGGTGGAGGATGCTCAGGCATTCTGGCGGCGGCGGGAATTGTCAGCTACAGCCCATTTCAAACTCGCGTAATAAATGGCATCACCTTCTTCAAAGCGATTGAGGCGAATTTGTCATTCAATCCTTACGCAAGCTGCTATTTCAGCAACAGTTGCAACGTGCAGGAAATCGCCACGCACGAACTTGGTCACACGTTGGGCATCGGACATTCCCTGGATTCGTCAGCAACGATGTACGCGTACGCGCACTTCGATAACCGCTGTGCAGGGTTACGCTCTGATGACATGAGCGCAGTCCAGTTTATGTATCCCGGCACAGGCAGCAACGTTTCCCCACTGAGCATTACCACGGCAAGCTTGTCGAATGGTCAACTCGCCAGTTACTACTCTCAAGTGCTGTCGGCAACAGGCGGCACTCCGGGTTACACCTGGAGCATTTATTCCGGCTCACTTCCTTCCGGCTTGTCGCTGACTTCGACCGGAGTGCTTTCCGGAACGCCGGCTCAAGCCGGAAGCTTCACCTTCACAGTGCAAGTCAGAGATTCGGCCGGCACAACTGCCACACGCAGTTTCACTTTAACTATGGCAACGGCCGCGTGCAGTTACGCAATTACCCCGGCGTCCTTCACCATTGCTGCCAATGGCGGCAGTGGAACGGTCTATGTTTCGGCTGGATCAGGCTGCGGCTGGTCAGCCACCAATTCGTTTTCCTGGATCACGCTTCAAGGAGGTTCGGGTAACGGCAGTGGTTCGGTAACGTTTTCCGTGACATCCAATACGGCAACTTCGTCGCGCACGGCGACGTTCATTGTCGCCAATCAAACGGTCACGGTCACACAAAGTGGTCAAAGCGCAGTCGCACCTCAGGGCTTGCAGTATTACCCGCTTCCCTACCCGATTCGCTTGCTTGAAACCAGGCCGGCGTATCCCGGCTGCAATTCGATCTCAACGCCGATTCAAGGCCGGTCTACATACACGCAAAACGCACGGCTGACTTGCGGAGGAATTACCATCCCCGCCAACGCTCAGGCGATAGCGGGCAACTTCACCATCAACAACGCCTACAACGTCTCCGGTTATGGAACGATCTACCCATCGGGCAATGCTGTTCCGCTGGCGTCCAACGTCAACTACTCCGCTTACTCAACCGTGGGCAATTCGTTTATCACCGGATTGAATTCCAGCGGACAATTCGACATTTACGCGTTGACGACGGTGGACGTGCAAATTGACATCACCGGATACTTTGCGCCTCCGGGATCGGGTGGACTCTATTACCATCCCTTGCCAAGGCCGGTTCGCTTGCTGGACACCAGATCAGGCCAGACAGCCTGCGATGCGCCAGGAGTTCCTCTTCAAGCGCAAACTCAATACACCAAAAGTGCCTGGGGAACCTGCAATGGCATGACCATCCCTTCGGCGGCGCGAGCCATTACAGGTAACTTTACGGTGGTCAACCAATCCGGCAATTACGGCTTTGGAATCACGTACCCGGCCGGGGTGACAGTTCCACAAACCTACAGCGTCAATTACAACCCAAACCGAGTGACGAACGGTTCTATCATTACCGGGCTAAATTCCAGCGGCCAGTTCAACCTGTATGCCTTTTCGACGGTGCATGCGGTGCTTGACGTCACCGGATATTTCAGCACCGAAGCCGTGGATGCGAACGGAACCGGATTGCTCTATCAACCATTGGCATCGCCCATGCGGTTGCTGGATACAAGGTCGGGATATTCCGCTTGCGACACTCCTGGGCAACCGCTTCAGGCACAAGTTCCACGCACTGAAAATGTTCGTGTGACCTGCAGCGGCTTGAGCATTCCCAGCAACACGATGGCAATCACCGGCAACTTTACGGTGGTTAACCAGCTGTCGAATTATGGCTTCGGCACGTTGTATCCCACCGGCAATAGTGTTCCGCTGGTGTCCAATATCAACTTCGTGCCGTACGAAGTCCGAGGGAATTCTTTCATTGCCGGGCTGAATTCCTATGGTCAATTCAACGCGTATACCTTTTCCACCGTTCACGCGGTAATTGATGTGACGGGATTTTTTGCTCCGTAGACCAGTCATAAAACAATTCGAGCCGTGCGAAAGAAATCTCTTCCGCACGGCTCTTTTTTTGCCACTTCGATGACCGCTACTTCTGGCCGACGACCAGAGTCGCTTTGGCTGATAACTCAAACTCAGCTCCCTGGCGTTCGCGATCAATAATTTTGCCAAGCTGTTGTTCTACCTGCCGTCGAGTTTCCTGGTCCGGCAGAAACGCAAACCAGTCGTCCAAAAACGTAGTTTCAATCAGCGGTGAAGCGAAAAACTCACTGGCGTCTTTGAAATGAAACCGTTCGTTGTGAGTCACGCTGCGCGCTTTGCGCAGCCCTGCATCCAACGCCAACTCTTCAGCATCGCTCGCGCTCACGCGCTCCGAAATCAGCCGTTCGATTTCCGGCGAATGCGCAACCAAATCCAACTCAAACAACGCCTCCCAATACACCGAAAAGAACTCGCCGAAACTTCCCTGAGTCGCAAGTTTGATCACAACGGTTGCGCCTTTCTTGGCGACACGAATCAATTCATCCAGCGCATCTTCGATTTCCGCAACCGGCAACAAGGAAAGATCGCCGATAACCAAATCGAATTCGCCCGTTGGAAAATCCAGCTTCTTTAATGAACCCAGTTGAAAACTCGCTCGATTGGGCTTCTTAACATCAGCTTTACCGCGCGCCAACGCCAGCCGCTCTTCGCTAGGATCAATGCCAACCACTTCCACCTTTGATCCGGCGCGCAGCGACAAATCCACAGCGTATCCGCCAGTACCGCACAAAGCGTCCAGAAATTTGCCGTCTTTCGGCAACTCAATTTCTTCATCCACCAACCGGTCGAACACTTCGCGCCAGCCCGGAGTTACGTACAAATCGTACAGATACGCCAATTCTTTGGCATCGTGTTTCGCTGTTTTCGTGCTACCACTCATTCCCTCTTTCATCTCCTTTTGATTTCTTTGACCAGTTCGCCCGCGCCATAAAGTTTTTGCAAGGCTTCAACAATCGCCAGAGCATGCACACCAACCGCGCGCGATCCTTCGTTTTCGTCAATGTATAAATATCGGTTCGGCAGCTTTTGCACATTGCTGTCGAAATTGATGCCGACAATTTCTCCGCTGCGCGTAATCACCGGACTGCCGGAACATCCGCCAATCGTGTCCGCCGAATACACAAAGTTGAGCGGCGTCGAAAGCTCCAGCTTGGATTTCGCGTCGCGCCAACGCTGCGGCAAATTATAGGGAGGCTTTTCGCCAAAGCTGGTTGCGCGGTCGAACAATCCGTAAAACGTCGTTTTGAATGGAACGAGCGTCGTGTCTTCTTCGTAGCCAGCGACCGTTCCGAATGTGATGCGCAGATTGAAATTCGCGTCCGGCGAAATCGTTTTGCCGTACACGGCAAATCGCGCCTTGGCGATCTTTTCACCGGCGGCAGATTCCACGCTCAAAATCTTCTCTTCGTTCCAGGCGCGCAATTCGCGAATGATCGGTTCCACGCGCCGAGCCAATTCGATCAGCGGATCATTGGATTTGGCGATTGCTTCCGCTCCGCCGTCAAACAGAGCTTTGCGAAACGCCAGATCGTTGAGCTTTGTTCCGGCAATCAACTTTTTCGCCGCTTCGGCAGGCGTTGAATTGCCCAGCGCCGCGCGAATGAACGGATCATCTTTGCCCAGCGTCTTCAAACCTTCATTCAACCACGCCGTCAAAATCGCTTCTTCCATCGCCGGGTAAATCGGCGCAGGCGACAACAAAGTCAGCTTCAAGGCTTCCAGCCGATTGTCGCGGAATTCCTCGTAGCGTTTGTCGTTCGGCTTGCGAACCTCTTCGGCGTACCGGACGAAATTCGATGCCAGCGCCCCCAACCGCGAAGGGGTCAAACTGGAAAACGCGATGCGTTTCACCATCGGCGGCAAGGCGGCATACGCCGTTTCGACCTGCGTCCAGCCTTCGCCGAACGTTCGCTGCCATTCGGCATTGGCGGCGATGGCTTTGCGCAACGCGGCTTCGTCATCTTCTTTCTTTTTGAAGATGCGCGGGTTTTCGAGCCCTGCTTGCTGGCCGATCAATCGCTTGATGGAATTTTCCAGGCTGCGAATGGCAGACGAAGCCTGGCGACGCTGTTCGTCTCCGAGCTTGGAATATTCTTTCAGCGCCGCGCTGCGAGAAGTCCACACCTGCATCTGCAACGGATTCCCCGTGTCGCGGTGGTACCGCAACTGCGCCGCCGTCAACAACCGCGCCGTCGAACCGGGAAAGCCCGGCACAATCACCAGTTCGTTTTCGGCAACTTCTTTGTCCGCCCATTTCAGGAAATGTTCGATTTTGGCGGGCTGGCCATTTTCGTACGCGCGCAAAAAGGTGATGTCCAGGTCGTACCGCGGATAGGTGAAGTTGTCGTAATCGCCGCCGAAATACGCAATCTGCTCTTCCGGCGCGAATACCAGCCGCACATCGGTGTAGCGTTTGAACCGGTACAGCCAGTATTCGCCTCCGTTGTATAGCGTGATGACTTCGCACTTCAGACCGGTTTTGGCCGTTTCTTCTTTTTCAATCGCGGCCATCACGGCTTTGCGCTCAGTGGCGGCGTCTTTTTCCGAAGCGGATTTCGCCGCGCCCTGCACACGCGCGGTGACGTTGTCATACGACACCAGCACGTTCACTTCCATATCCGGACATTTCAATTCTTCGGCGCGCGTCGCGGCGTAAAACCCGTCTTTGGTCAGATTGCGTCCGGCGCTGGAAAGCTTGGCGACCTGATCCGCACCGACGTGCTGGTTGGTGAAGATCAATCCGTCCGCCGAGACAAACGAGCCGGTTGCGCCTCCGCCGCCGCCTTCACTGAGCCGCACAGTCGAAAGCCGCACGTGGTCCAGCCAGGCTTGCGAAGGTTCAAATCCATAACGTTCTTTCCACTGTTTCAGCGGCGGATTGTCGAACGTCCACATGCCTTCGTCGGCGTATCGCGCCGGAACAAAGACCAGCCCCAACAAGACAATGGCGATCATTGAAACTTTTCGCATCGGCGTCTCCCAATCAGTTTTTAGTGTTCAGCATTTCTCGAATCAAGCTGACCAGCTTATCACAGCCGTCGAACAGCACATCCGTTGCAGGTTTGCCATACCGTGTTTCGTATTCGGCGATGGTCGAATGAACTTCAGCTTCAGTCATTAATTCGTGGTTGATGGTCAGCGCGATAACGGGCTTTTGCGCCAGCAATTCCAGAATCTGAATTTCGCGCTCCAGCGAACTCATCGGATACTGCTCAAATCCGTCGTACAACGTTCGCGCCGGAGCGTGCTGCAAAATCACGCCATCCACGCGTCCGGCTGCGATCAGTTCAAATCCGCCGGGATATGCCGGATGCGCAATGCTTCCCTGACCTTCCAGCAAGATGACTTGCGGCTGTTCGTTGACCCAGGCTTCGTGGACGGCGTGTTCGATTTCCCCGGTGACAAAATCATTGACCAGCGAATCCAGCAACAACCCATACTTCACGCCTTGCAACCACGAAGTCTGCCCGGTGCCGATCAATTCGCTTTTGATGCCTGCGGCGTTTAGCGCCTGATTCAATTTGACCGCTGTTGTCCGTTTGCCAATCGCGGAATCCGTGCCCAGCACGGCCAACTTCAACGCCTTTACTTCTTCGATTTTGCCGGTGAAAAAATGAAGCTGCGAGCGCGGCGGAGTTCGGCGCACATCGCGAATCTGGACGTGATGCTGTTGGGCCAGGGCGGCGAATTCCGGATCTTCGGACAAAAACTCATGTAATCCGCAATCCACATTCAACCCTGCCGCAATTGCCTGTTTCACCGCCAACCGAGCCGTTTCCGGCAACTTGCCGCCGTCCGGAGCCAACCCGATGACGAAGTATTTTGGGTGCTCTGCGGCTTTCTCAAGCGCTTCCTGAACGCTGGCAAAAATCGGCATGCCGTTCGCTTTGCCGTCCAACACTTCGCCCGCATCGCGTCCGGCTTTGGTGGAATCAATGACGCCGACGACGTTGTAACGTGCGGTGAATCGCACCAACCCGTTGGCCGTTTTGCCAACCGGCGTGGCGAAAAATCCTTCGCAATAAACGATTGCTGAACCGTCCATAATGTTTTGTTTGATGATTCCCTATGATGGAATTTGGATTGATACGGCATCTTCCACGTTTGGCCGAAAGCTGGCAAGAGGTTGAACTCTTGCAGTGATCAAAGGGCGGTTGTATGTTCGCCGCGCTTTCACCAATTTCATCACCCAAAGGAGTTCATCACAGATGTTCAACCGCTTTCACTTGCTGCGGCTGACGGCCTTGGCTGTCATTGTCTCGGTTCTCACTTCGTTTGGCTTTTCGCAAGCCCCGGCTCAAGCGCCGACTCGCTATGAAGTTTCGATTCGCACTGGAGTCCAGGTCAAAATGCGCGACGGGGTGACGCTGATTGCCGACGTTTACAGCCCCAAAGCCGAGGGGAAATTCCCTGTGCTGTTGACGCGCACACCTTACAACCGGCGCGATCCGATGACCGGTACCTTTCTGGCGTCGCACGGATATGTCGTCGTGTTGCAAGACACGCGCGGACGATTTGATTCCGGCGGCGAGTTTTACCCGTTCAAATACGAAAGCGATGACGGGTACGACACCATCGAATGGGCAGCGACGCTGGCAAACTCCAACGGAATGGTCGGAACGTTTGGCGGTTCGTATGTTGGGGCGACGCAAATGCTGGCGGCGATTGCGAAACCGCCGCACCTGAAAGCGATCTTTCCGTATGTGACGGCTTCGGAATATTACGACGGCTGGACCTATCAGAGCGGCGCGTGGATGCAGGCGTTTTCCAGCACGTGGACGACCGGGCTGGCAGAAGACACCTTGCGCCGAAAAGCTTCCCGCATGTCTCAGACGAGCGAATGGATGAAGCAATTGCCGGTCGAAGATTACAAGTTGATCGGCCAGCCGACGGTCGGTGATGTCGCCCCGTACTTTCGCGACTGGATCGAACACGAACGCAACGACGATTACTGGAAACGCTGGCGCATTTCGGATCATTACTCCGAATTGGACATAAAGGCGCTGCACAGCGGAGGATGGCACGACATCTTTTTGAAAGGCTCCATTGGCAATTACGTCGGCATGCAAAAGAGCGCAGCGACGCCTGAAGCGCGCGCAAATCAACGCTTGCTGGTTGGGCCGTGGGCGCACGCGGCGACTTCCGCAGAAGGCAAAATCGGTGACGTGACGTTCGGCAAGCAAGCCGTGCTGGACATGAACGGCACGATCATCAAATGGATGGATTACGCGCTGAAAGGCATCAACAACGAATTCGCCGCCGACGCGCCCGTGAAGCTGTTTGTGATGGGCGAAAACGTCTGGCGCAATGAAAAAGAATTTCCGCTGGCCAGGACGCAATACACCAAATACTTTTTTCATTCGACCAAAGGCGCAAACTCAGCCAGCGGCGACGGCTCGCTTTCCACCAAAGCTCCAGTCAGCGAAAAAGCCGACGCCTTTGAATATGACCCGGCCAACCCTGTGCCGACAGTGGGCGGCAGGTTGTGTTGCGGAGGAACGATGCCCGGCCCATTCAGCCAACAACCCAACGAATCGCGGCAAGACGTATTGGTCTTTTCGACTCCGGCGTTGGACCGCGATGTGGAAGTGACCGGGTACATCACGGTGGAACTGTATGCGGCAAGCTCCGCGGTGGACACGGACTTCACGGCGCTGATCGCAGATGTGGATTCCACTGGGTACGCGCGTTTTTTGACGGATGGCATCGTCCGTGCTCGGTATCGCAACTCGACGGAACGCGCCGAATTGATCGAACCAGGCAAAGTGTACAAGTACACGATTGATTTGTGGGCGACCAGCAACCTGTTCAAAGCGGGCCACAAGATTCGCGTGTATCTGTCGAGCAGCAACTTCCCGCGATTCAACCGCAACCTGAACACAGGCGAAGCAACGATGCACGGCACGAAGATGGTCAAAGCCAGGCAAACGATTTATCACGACGCCGAACATCCATCGGCCATCGTGTTGCCTATTATTCCGCGCTAGCAACTTTGGAGTGCTACGCTCTCGGCGTAGCTTTGGTAGTC
>DAOMFR010000011.1:0-8752 GCA_035429885.1 Blastocatellia bacterium | reverse complement strand
TCGCTGGAAACTCCAACCATCCACCGCGTTGTGGATCGCAAAGGAAAAAAGCGGTTAATTGTTTTTTCCGGCTTGTACCCGATCCGAATGTCCGTGTCCGAAGACGACGGCACAACGTGGAGCGAGCTGAAACCGATTGGCGATTACGGAGGCATTGTGGCGATGGGTGCGGTCGAGCGGCTCAAAAACGGCGATTACGTGGCGCTGTTTCATGACGACGGACGATTCTTTCGCAAAGACGGCAAGCGAACAGAGTTCATGACGCTGTATCAAACGATTTCGAAAGATGGCGGGCTGACGTGGGGAGAGCCACAGGAACTATTCAAATCCGATCAAATTCATTTGTGCGAACCCGGCGTGATTCGTTCACCCAACGGCAAACAACTGGCGATGCTGTTGCGCGAAAATCGCCGGGCGCGCAATTCGTACGTGATGTTTTCGAACGACGAAGCCAAAACCTGGAGCCAACCCATCGAACTGCCCGGCGCGCTGACCGGCGACCGGCACACGGGAAAATACAGCCCCGACGGTCGGCTATTCATTTCGTTCCGCGACACAACGCACGAATCTGCAACCAAAGGCGATTGGGTTGCCTGGGTAGGCCGGTATGAAGACATCGCCCATCAGCGCGAAGGCCAATACCGCGTTCGCCTGATGGACAACCACAAAAACAAATCCGGCTGGGATGCGGATTGCGCTTATCCCGGCGTCGAAGTGTTACCGGATGGAACATTCGTGACGACAACCTACGGCCATTGGATCGAAGGTGAATTTCCCTACGTTGTCAGCGTGCGGCTGAAACTGACGGAACTTGACGCCAAAGCGAGACAGCGAAAATAAGCTCTAAAGTAATAGCTAAACTCAACACAAAAGATAAACCTGTTGCGTGACAAGGCGTGAAGAAGGTTAAACGATAGAAGTCCTGGGCCATCTCGGTATATGACTCAACCCAGGTTCTTTGCGACTTTCACTCGATTGCATGAAGGTTGGCCAAGCCCGCGACGATTTCAGGGCTTGGTCGCAACCTTCGTCTCGGTCGCGGTATTCCTGAGCAACGATCTGGTATTTCTTGCAGCGCGATCGTTCATCTGGATGCCTTGAAAGCCGCTGTTGATGTAGATCATTGCTCGCAAGCCACCGAACTCCTTCAGGGATTCCAACTCCGGATATGCGCTTCCCAGCCTGCTTGGGAATTCATTGCAATGACGGTCCCCGAAAGCTCTGAATTCGGTTAATGCAGCCTGCCTTCATCTCGAAAAAGTCAGATTGGACAAACTCCTTTGCCAAAGCAACAATGCTCGCTTCAATCAATTCAATTACCACCGCTTTGCTACATTGAGGAAAACGGCATGGCTGAATATAAAGAGATTCTTTACGTGACTAAAAACAGCGTTGCGAACATCACGCTGAATCGCCCTGACAAACGCAATGCGCTCAATGATCAACTGATAAGCGATTTGCGGGAGGCCATTGCAGCAGCCGATGCAGACGAACAGATTCGCGTCATCATGCTGCGCGGCGCGGGCAAAGATTTCTGCGCTGGAGCGGATTTGTCGCAACTGGAAAAGTCGGCTCAGGCTTCGATCATCGAAAACATTGAAGGCGCAACTGAAATGGCCAATTTGTTCGTCACGATGCGAAAGCTGAAAAAACCGATTATCGCTGCCGTCCAAGGACGCGCCCTGGCAGGCGGAGCAGGGCTGGCTTCGGCATGCGATATGGTGATTGCAACCCGGTCAGCGCAGTTTTGTTACACCGAAACCAAAATTGGATTTGTGCCTGCTATTGTCATGTCAATCGTTCGGCGCAATTTGGGAGAAAAGCGAGCCTTCGAAATTCTGGCAACAGCCAAGATGTTTTCAGCTGACGAAGCTGCCGCCATGGGCTTCATCAATCGAATTGCTGATGACGCAGACTTCGAAACCGAAGTTGAAAAGTTTGCGACTGAAGTCGCTTCTTTAAGCCCCTCGGCGTTGATGCTGACCAAATATCTGCTTTATCAAATTGATTCTATGAGCTTTGAACAGGCAGTACGGGCCGGAGTTGACGTCAATGTCATCGCCCGACTGACGCCTGATTGCCAAGCTGCTGTCCGAAAGTTTTTGAGCAAAACGTAAAATGAGTGCGACACCAACCGAAGCTTTAAAATCCGAAACATACGATCTAAAGACAAAAGTGGTTCTAGTAGGAGTGGCAATGGCGTTGCTGGCCGCTTCGCTGGAAGGCACGGTCGTTGGCACAGCTATGCCAACCGTGATTGCCAGTTTAGGCGGAATCGAAATTTATAGCTGGGTCTTTGCCGCCTACATTCTGGCTTCGACAGTGATGACGCCGATTTGGGGAAAGATGGCGGATCTGATTGGCCGGCGTCCGGCAATGTTTGGCGGCTTGGCACTGTTTATGGTCGGCTCTGTGCTGTCCGGAGCCGCTCAATCCATGCCGCAACTAATCGCCTTTCGCATCATCCAGGGATTGGGCGCGGCAGCGCTGTTCCCCATCGGAATGACCATCGTTTCCGATCTGCTGACAATGGAACAGCGCATGAAAATGATCCCTCTGTTTAGCAGCATGTGGGGCATTGCCAGTCTGATTGGGCCGACCATCGGCGGGTATCTGACCGAATACACACGATGGTCTTGGAGGTCGTGCTTTTACGTCGTCATTCCTTTTGGTTTGCTATCGCTGGGAATGATCCGATGGGCTTACACTGAAAAATACGACAGACGCCCAAACATCTCGTTCGATTACGCCGGAACCGCAACCCTGTCCGTAGCCCTGACCCTGCTGCTGGTCATCGTCGAACGCGGCTCGGAATTTTCATGGCTGGAAACTGCCGGGTTAAGTTTCATTGTCGCGCTCTCCACATTCGCATTCATTCGAATTGAGCAAAAGCATAAAGAACCGCTGTTGCCGTTGGATCTGTTCACCAAACGATTTGTGTTAATCACCATCCTGCACGGAGTGTTTGTGATGATGGCGCTGATTGGCACGATGTCGTTTTTGCCGCTGTTTGTTCAGGCGGTCATCGGAACCAATGCGGCGGAAGCGGGAAAAATTCTGACGCCATTTATTTTGCCGTGGGTGGTCACCGCAGCCGTCGGCGGCAGGCTGGTTTTGCGATTTGGTTACCGGTTACCAGTAATCACAGGAATGTTGATTTTATTAACTGGCTCCGCGTTGCTCGCCAACGTTTCTGTCGAAACGACCCGGAGTGGTTTGTCGCTGGCAGTGATTTTAATGGGAATGGGCGGCGGGTTGACTGTTTCCACCTTGATGATCGGAGCGCAGCATAGCGTGCCGCGCACCCAAATCGGAGTGACCACGGCGGCGGTTCAATTCGCCCGGAACATCGGAGCAGCGTTTGGTGCCGGAATCATGGGCGCGTTGATGAATTGGAGCTTGAAACGTTCGCTGGAAGCGGCACCGGGCGAGCTGGCGCGTTTTGCTGAAAGTCATCAGATCGCCTCCATTATCCGACCGGAAACTCGCGCCTCGTTGTCGCCCAGTGCAGCGGAATTTTTGAGAACTGCCCTGGCCAATTCATTGCGCCTGGCATTTATTTTCGTTTTGCTGGCGGTCATCGCAGCAACCATCATCGGCTGGCTGATTCCTCGTGGAGGCGCTCACGACTTGGCGCACCAGGAACATCAGGATGAATACAACAATGGATCTTTGACTGAAGAAGCCACTGCTGTTCTGCCAGAACTCTGAGTTAAACCAAAAAACTTCTGGCTGGATGAAAAAAATGCTAACAAATTGCTGCAGTGGGACGTTATGCCAGCAGCAAATTGCAACCCAACAACATTCAACCAGGAGTTAAGTCTAATGAAATCAAGAATCAGCACGATAATTTTGACCACTTTGACCTTGTGCCTACTAACAGTCTTTGCCTCGGCTCAAACTAAGCAAGCCAATTTAACGGGCACTTGGAAAATGAATGCAGACAAAAGCAAATTCGAGCAAGGTGGCCCTTCTGGCATCGTGATCAAATTTGACCAAAAGGACAATTCACTCGCTGAAACGCTGACGCTCACCAATGATGGCAATGACCGCGCCGTGGATTTGAAATACACCACGGATGGCAAAGAAAGTTCTCAAGAAATCATGGGGCAATCAGGACAAACAGCGGTCAAGTGGGAAAGTGACGGATGGCTAATCGAATGGAAAGCCGATGGCAGAAGCTTTGTTCGTAAAATTTCGCTTTCCGCCGATGGCAAAACCATGACGATGGTGGTTAAGCAAACATCTCCTGATGGCGGCACCGTAACTGACACTGTCGTATTGGATAAACAGGAAGCCAAATAAACGTGTAACGCTCCCTTCACGTTCATTCCAGAAAAAGGTCAGGCCATAACGGCCTGGCCTTTCTCTATCTCTGCCAACAACAATTCTCCTTCTCCTCCCTTTTCATCCTTTATGAATTTTCGTTTGACATCCCTATATAGTAAACAATATAAGTCGCAAACGAAATAGGAATTCAAACATTGGAGTTCACCGATGGGCAAAAGTTTTCTTTCGTTTGCCGCAGCTGCCATTTTGCAGGCGCTGGACAACGGATATCAGTACGGATTCGACATAATGGATGTTACGGGCCTGCCGAGCGGAACGGTTTACCCGGCTCTCAGACGGCTGGAAGACAATGGTTACGTGCATTCAAAATGGGAAAAACACAGCATCGCGCAAGAAGAAGCGCGCCCGCCTCGCAAATACTACGAATTGACTCGTGAAGGACTGGATGCTCTGGCCGACGCTCGCAGCCGGTTTCGATTACTGGAACAAACGCAGACACCCAAAACCGAAAAGCCCAAAACTTCGCGGGCGTGAAGCTAAACCAATGCACGACACCTTAACTCGCTTTCCCAAATTGCACTTATTTCTGATCCATTTGATCGGAATCATCGTTCCGCAACGGTTTCGCGCCGATTGGCGGCAGGAGTGGGAGGCGGAACTGCGCTATCGGGAAACATTGCTGGCCGAGTGGGACAAGCTGAATTGGCGAAACAAAGTGGACCTGTGGCGTAGAAGTTTGGGCGCGTTTTCGGACGCGCTGTTGTTGCAACCACGAAGATGGGAGGACGAAATGTTTCAAGACTTGCGTTATGGCTGCCGGATGTTGCTAAAAAACCCTGGCTTCACGTTGGTCGCCATCATCACTCTGGCGCTGGGGATCGGAGCGAATACGGCGATCTTCAGTTTGACGAATGCGCTGCTGTTACGGTCATTGCCCGTGCCGCAGTCTGAGCAACTTGTAACCATCAACCGGGGCGAAGGACTGAGTTTGGGGCCGGTTTCTTACCCGGACTTTGTGGCGCTGCGCGAGCGCAATGACGTGTTATCGGGTCTGGCAGCTTCGTATTTCACAGAGTTGAGCTTCGGCAATGGCAGCCACAGCGAAGTGGTGCGCGGCGAAGTGGTGTCGAGCGATTATTTCGACGTGTTGCGTTTGCAACCCGTGTTAGGGCGCAGCTTTTTGCCGGAGGAAGAGCGCACGCTCGGCGCGCATCCGGTCGTGATGCTCAGCCACGGGTTCTGGCAGAGACGCTTTAACAGCAACCCGCAAATCATTAGCCAGACGATTACGCTTAACCGCCAGCAGTACACCGTCATTGGAGTCGCACCCGCCGGATTCAACGGCACAATGGAGATGTTCCCCACCGATCTCTGGCTGCCCGTGACGATGCTGTCACAGGCGAGTCCGGCTTTACAGGCCAGTCTTTCGAACCGCCACGATCAACTTTTCGCCGCCATCGGACGACTCAAACCCGGCGTCTCGGTTGAGCAAGCCCAAACGGCGCTCGAAACAATCAACCGGCAGCTTGATCTGGCCGAACCGCCTCCCACCACCCGCCGACGCAACGCAAACGAAGATCGCTCGTTAAAGCTTGAGCAGCCACAGGGAATCGGCATTCCGTCTATGCGGCGGCGCGCGCGAATCGCCGCCTCGCTCCTGTTCGTAATCGTCGGCATTGTGCTGCTGATCGCTTGCGCAAATGTAGCGAATTTATTGCTGACGCGGGCCACAGCACGGCGCAAAGAGATTGCGGTGCGGTTAGCGCTGGGTGCCAGCCGCTTCCGGCTCGTGCGTCAAATGCTGACCGAGAGCGCGCTGCTCGGCCTGTTAGGCGCGGGGGCGGGATTGTTGCTGGCTTATTGGATCAACCGCGCGCTGATGGCGCTAAAACCTCCGCTGCCGGGGGCAGTCGGTTTTAGCTTGGATTTGCAGTTGGATGCGCCAGTGCTGGGCTTCACGCTGTTGCTCGCACTATTGGTGAGCCTGCTGTTTGGCCTTGTGCCCGCGCTGGCCGCTTCGAAACCGGATGTCGTGGGGGCGTTGAAGGATGAGACGGGCGCGGCAACGCAGCGTGGGCAGCGCCTGCGATTCAATTTGCGCAACGTGTTGGTCATCGTGCAGCTTGCGGTGTCGCTGGTTTTGCTGATCGCCGCCGGGCTGTTCATCCGCAGTTTGCAGCAGATGCAGAAAGTTGATCCTGGCTTTCAAACCGAAAATCGGCTGGCGCTCTCATTCAATTTGGAACCGGAAGGCTACAACGAGGCGAAAGGGCGCGAGTTTGCTCGCCAACTGGTGGAGCGTGTGCGGGCGCTTCCCGGCGTGCAAGCGGCAACGATGGCCAATTTCCTGCCGCTGGGTTTTATGAGATTGACTGAATCGGCAGTGATTGACGGGCGCACATCACCGACGGTAAATGCCGTCGCGCAACGCGTCGGCCTGGATTATTTCCGCACCATCGGCACACCGCTCGTGCGCGGACGCGATTTCACGCCGCAGGATTCGGCCAATGCGCCTGCCGTGGCGATCATCAACGAAACGCTGGCGCGCCGCTTCTTCCCGAACGAAGACCCCATCGGCAAACGCGTACGCATTGGCGACCCGGTATCGAATGCTCAACCCTATGAAATTGTCGGGATCGCGAAAGACACCCTCATCACCTCCATTGCTGAAGCACCGAGAGCTGCCACTTATCGCCCATTGGCGCAGCAGCATTCTTCACGAATCACACTGGTGGTTCATACCACCGGAAATCCACAAGCCTTGTTCCCAGCCCTTCGACATGAAGTCCAGGCGCTGGACGAAAACATACCCGCGCAGGAGATCAAGACGCTTGACGAATTTATTGCATTCTCCTTCTGGCCGATGCAAATGGGCGCACGGTTGGTTGGGGCTTTCGGTTTGCTGGGCTTGTTGCTCGCCAGCGTAGGGCTTTACGGAGTGATGTCATATGCGGTTGCCGCGCGCACACGCGAAATCGGCGTGCGCATGGCGTTGGGTGCTGAACGGCAAGACGTGCTGCGGCTGATTGCTGGACAAGCGATGAGACTGACGTTGCTCGGCATTGGCGCGGGATTGGCGCTGGCCTTTGTGGCAACGCGCGTCTTGCAGAGTTTTCTCTTCGGCATTGGCGCGTCCGACCCACTCACATTTTTCAGCGTTGCACTGTTGTTAACGCTCGTCGCATTGCTGGCCTGCTTCCTGCCCGCACGGCGCGCAACCAAAGTTGATCCGCTTGTCGCATTACGGCACGAGTGAAACCGATGAACGATTCGAAGCACACAATGCGCTTTCGTTTTTGGCTCTGGCTGATTCGCGCTATCGGTGTGCTGGTGCCGCGCCGCTTGCGGGCCGATTGGCGGCAAGAGTGGGAAGCAGAGTTGCGGTATCGCGAAATGCTGCTGGCTGAATGGGACAGGCTCGACCTGCTCAACAAGATTGATCTGTTGCGCAAAAGTTTCGGCGCATTTTCGGACGCGCTGCTATTGCAACCACGCAGATGGGAGGACGAAATGGTTCAAGACTTGCGGTTTGGCATGCGAACGTTGTTGCAAAACCCCGGTTTTACATTGATTTCTATATTGACGCTGGCGCTCGGCATTGGTGCCAACACAGCAATTTTCAGCGTGGTTCACACGGTTTTGTTGCGCCCGTTGCCGTTTGTTGAACAGGAGCGACTGGTAACGATTTGGAAACGGGATACAGCGTCCAATACACCGTTTGTCGAACTGGCACCCGCCGAAGTGCGCGACTGGCAACAACAAACGCAATGCTTGTCCACCATAGCAGCCTTACCTGCGACAGTTTACGGCTATGGTTACCTGCTGACGGGCCGGGGCGATACGGTGCAACTCGAAAGCGCGAAAGTATCGGGCAGCTTCTTTTCATTGTTCGGGGTGCAAGCCGCACACGGACGCGTCTTCACGGAGAGCGACGATGTACTCAATGGCCCTAAAGTTGTCGTCATCAGCAACCAACTCTGGCGCGAGCGTTTCAATGCTGATCCGAATCTGATTGGAAAAGCCATCACGCTGACCGAAGCGAATTACACAGTGATTGGCGTCATGCCCGCGAGTTTCGAGTTTCCCAAAGGCGTAGATCTCTGGCTGCCGTTCAAGACGGTCGCGTCAGCACAGCAAACGGAAAGTTATACGGGTTCATTTATGACTGCCGTTGGTAGGCTCAAAGCTGACGTAACGCTCGCAGAGGCCGAAGCTGAATTGAACACCATCGTAGCCCGCATTGCTGCCACCCATCCTAAAATGGAAGCCAGCGGCCATCGCATCGTCATCACGCCGCTCGTTGCGCACCTGTTCGGCGATGCACGACTGGCGTTGTGGATGTTACTGGTGGCAACGGCCATGTTGTTGCTGATTGCCACGGCAAATATCGCCAATCTGACTTTGGCCAGAGCGACCGCCCGGCGGCGAGAATTTGCCATACGAGCTGCGCTGGGTGCTGACC
>DAOMFR010000010.1:49840-78794 GCA_035429885.1 Blastocatellia bacterium | reverse complement strand
GGTTCGATTCACGGCGGAACCAAACACAACATCATCCCCGACGAAGTTCATCTGCAACTGACGGTCAGGACTTACAAAGCCGAAGTTCGCAAAAACATCCTGGCCTCGATTGAACGCATTGCCAAAGGCATTGCCCTGACTGCGGGCATTCCTGCTAACTTAGCACCGATTGTCACAGTCGGCGCTTCCAACGCTCCGGCGACTTACAACGATCCGGCGTTGACTGCGCGAATGGCTACGGTGTTGGAAAAATCACTCGGCAAAGAAAATGTTACCAAAGCCGACCCGGTGATGGGCAGCGAAGACTTCGGCTTCTTCGGATTGGAAGACCATAAGATTCCGGGCTTTTACTTTTTCATCGGCGTTTACCCGCAGGAGCTGATCGCCGAAACTCAGAAAACTGGCAAACAGTTGCCCAGTAATCATTCCAGTTCGTTTGCTCCACCAAACCCGGAACCGACACTTAAAACCGGCGTCAAAGCGATGACTTCGTTGGTGCTGGATTTGATGAAGAAGTGAACGAGGAGTTTTGCATATGAACATTCATGATCAAATTCGGCTTGATCTGGCATGCGCTTGTCGCATTATTGCCAACGAAAAAATGGATGACAGCATTGCTGGCCATTTAAGCATCCGCATTCCCGGCACGGATGAAATGTGGACGAATCCTTATCCGTTTTACTTTGCCGACATTTTGCCCGACGACGTAGTTCGTGTTGATATGAAGGGCCGAGTAATTGAAGGGAAGCATCAGCCGAATCCGTCAATTGATATTCATCCGGCGATTTATCGGCGTCGGCCTGAAGTGGGAGCAATTGTTCACACGCACCCGCCTTATGTAACGGCCTACAGCGCACTGGGCCGCGAGATCGAAGTTTTCGATCAGGTCGGTTCGTTCGTGTTTGAAGAGCAAGCTATCTACAACGAATTTACCGGAACCGTGTTTTCTGAAGACGGCGCTGAACCGATTGCCGAAGCCTTGGGGCCTAAGAACGTTGGGGTTCTGAAGAATCACGGACTGATTACAGTTGGGACAGATATTGGCTTTGCGCTTGGATATACACTGCTGGCCGAACGAGCATCGCGGGTTCAAGCAATGGCAATTCAATTTGGAGCTAGCCAGGCTGATAAACTGGATGACGATATTGCCCGGCAAACCAAGGCTGCGAATATTGAAATCGGTCATTACCAAGATTTGTGGCAGGCATTGGTCAGAGGGTTGAGACGAAGCGATCCCGATCTTTTTCAGCTTGCAGGTGCGTAACTTGCGGTTGGATTTTAACTTTAAAGGAAACGACGAATGGCATTACGAATCATTGCGTTCGGAGCGCATCCGGACGATTGCGAATTGAAAGCTGCCGGTTCCGCCGCCAAGTGGGCTGCGGCTGGGCACAAAGTTAAATTCGTGGCGACGACAAATGGCGATGTTGGTCACTTTGCGACTGCTGGTGGGCCGTTGGCGCTTCGCCGGACGGCGGAGGTCAAACGGTGCGCCGAAATTCTAGGCATCGAAACTCAGGTCCTGGACATTCACGATGGTGAGTTGCTGCCTACGTTGGAAAACCGCCGCACCATCGCACGACTGATCCGTGATTGGCAGGCGGATGTTGTGCTTTGCCATCGAACTTGCGATTACCATCCGGATCATCGGTACACAGGTGTGTTGGTCGAAGACGCTGCTGTTTTGGTTGCCGCCCCGTTTTTTGTCACGGATGTGCCGCCGTGCCCTCGCAATCCGGTGATCTTGTATTACTCGGACAATTTCAAAAAGCCTTATCCGTTCGATCCGGCAATCATCGTCGCTGTTGACGACGTGATTGATAAAAAGCGCTCCTGCATCGAGCACATGCCATCGCAATTTGCCGACAAAGATTCGTGGATGGGCAGGTATTTGCCTGGTGTTCCCGAAGATGATGAAGGGCGCAAGAACTTCATTCGTGATTGGTTGATTGCCCGCGATACCGATGTGGCGAATAATTATCGCGACTTGCTGGTGCAGCGGTATGGTTCAGAAAGAGGGCAGGCGGTTCAATACGCCGAAGCTTTTGAACTTTGCCAGTACGGCGCGCAACCTTCATCGGCTGAATTGAATGAATTGTTTCCGCTTTAACCACTGGTTACGGTAACTCAGCCGTTTGGATTGTCTATGCCTGTTTTTAGCTTTCCTGTTGCTTTCATTGCGCTGTTGGCTGTGCCGCTGTTGGTGGCAATTTACTTTCTGCGCAACCGTGCAAAAGAGCGACAGGTTTCCAGCTTGCTCTTCTGGCTTGATGTGCGGCAACGTTGGGATGGTGGGCAGCGAATTCACAAGTTGCAAATGCCGCTGCTTTTTGTTTTGGAATTGCTGGCGATTTTCCTGCTGGTGATGGCAGCTGCCAAACCTTTGATGCGAACCGGCGACGCGGCTAGACCGTTGGTTGTTGTGCTGGACAGTTCGTTTTCCATGCTTGCAGGCGGCGAAGACAGTGTACGCAACCGGGCGCTGGTTGCACTCAAAAGTGAATTGCGAGCAAACCGTTATGATCCGCTGCGGTTTGTGCTGGCAGGAGAAGTTCCTCAGCTTTTAGGTGAATCTCAGGGCAATGCTGAGCAAGCAATCCAGTTGCTGGAAAACTGGAAATGCGGAGCGCCCTCGGCAAAACTGGAAGACGCCATTGCCTTTGCATTTGAACTTGGCGGTAATCGAGCGCGCGTGCTGGTCATCAGTGATCGCGCTCCCGAACAGGAACTCGGCGACAGCAGTTTGCAGTGGTGGGCATTTGGCACGTCATTGCCTAATCTGGCGTTCACGGCAGCGACTCGTTCCTCACTTGGCGATGAAGAGCGAGTGCTGTTGGAGGTTGCCAATCTGTCTTCGCAATCAGCGATGGCGAATCTAACCATCGAATCGGATGCTTCGGTCAAACCTCAAAGCTTTTCACTCGCAGCCAAAGAGTCCCGCCGAATTACGTTAAATCTCAAAAACGGATCTTCGCCTTTGCGAGCGAGATTAGGTGAAGACGCTTTAGCTGTAGATAACGAAGTCGTCTTATTGCCCGAAGCCAGCAAAATTGTTCGAGTGGATTTACGGCTGAATGATTTACAAATGCGCGACTTATTCGAAAGAGCGATTAGGTCTTCTGCTCAAACTCGACTTAATTCGGAACAGCCTGAATTGATTATTACAGACAAAACAGACCAGGTCGCCGACCCTGTCGCTTGGACGTTACAGGTTCTCAGTGAAGCGGGGGCTTCAAGTTATCTTGGCCCGTTTGTTGTAGATCGCGTGCATCCATTGACAGAAGGATTATCGCTAGGCGGGGTCGTCTGGGGAGCGGCAAGTTCGCAAATCCCCGGCGCTCCGATTATCACGGCCGGCAACATCGCTTTGCTAACAGACATTGATCGCAATGGTCGGCACGAATTGCGATTGCGATTTCGCCCTGAACTTTCGACGCTTCATGAAACGCCGAACTGGCCAATTCTGATGTCCAACTTGATTAACTGGCGAGCCAGCGCTGCGCCGGGGTTGCGGCAGGCAAATATTCATTTGGGTGGCGAAGCGAACCTAACGATTGAGCCTGAAATGAAATCCGTCAGCCTGACTGACCCGCAAAAGAATATTCGCGAGTTGGCCGTTCGCGAAAAAGCGATCACGGTAAAAGCTGATCTCGCAGGAGTATATGAACTAAAAGCAGGACAGTCTAAATATGCCTTTGCGGCCAACGCCATTTCCCGTGAAGAATCGGATTTGACTGCCGCCAGTTCCGGGCGTTGGGGCAATTGGGCAAATGCAACTACGCTGCAATGGGAATATCGCAGCGTAGTTTGGTTGCTGCTGGTTTTCGTGCTGGCGCTATTGGTGGTTCACAGTTGGTTAGCCAATCGTCGCAACTCAGCATGAAGATGTAGTCAGGGCTTCCACGTTCCGCGAGCGACAGCCGGCACAAAATTTTCGATTGCTGCCGGATCAAAAGCCACGGTTCGTTCTTCTTCGGCGCTTTTGTATGCCGTCATCAGCAATTGCGTAACTTCCAATCCGTCATAACAACTCACTTCCGGCTGTTTGCCGTCCAGGAAGCAATTCACGAAATAGCGATTCTCGGCTTCGTAGCCATACTCAGACGTTTCGTTCGCAACAACTGGCATCAAGCCTTGTTCGGCGTTTTGCTTTTCCACCAAATCTTCGCCGGTGGAACCTGTGACTTTGCGGCTGAAAAATAGGTTCAAGCTGGTGTTGAGCGAATTGATGAACATTGAATATTCCGGCCCAAGTAGTTCCGATGACAGGCGCAAACCTGGTCCAACGAAACTCCATGAGGTTGTAACTTCGGCAATCAATGGATTGCCCACATCATCAACGTAATGAATCGTGGCGCGGGCAAAATCTTCGGATGGATGGTTTCGGTAATCAACTTCCTTGCCCATCATTTGCTGCAATAAGTCGGCGTATTCAGGACGCGCCCATTTCAAACAGGAAATGGTGGCCGAAACTTTGACAGGCTTGATGCTGTTGCGCGGCTTGGCGGGATCGGTCAGCAGAAAGCGGGCGACTTCGACGGAATGGCACATCATGTCGTTAAGGACGCCGCCACCTTGCAGCTCGCCTTGCCAAAACCAAGGCATGTGCGGCCCGCTATGTTCTTCGGCGCAGCGAGCGATGTAAGGGCGACCGGTCAGCGCAGCGGCTCTGCGCCATAGAATTTCTCGGCCGCGTTCAACGCCGGGCTCAAAAAGTTGGTCTTCCAGATACCCGTGCAACAACCCGGATTCTTCAATCAGCTCAATGACTCGTTTGGCTTCGGCGGCATTGCGCGCCAATGGTTTTTCGACAGCGATGCCGCGCAAGGAACCTTTACCGGATTTGATCGTCTTTACGATTGCCTCCAGATTTTCAATGCGCTTGTGGTTGGGACCGCATAACCAGATGGCGTCAATATCGGGTGACGCGACCATCTCTTCGATGGAGTTAAACGCCTGACAATTGCCTACGCGGATTGAGCGCGCTAGCGCAGCAGCTTCTTCCGCGTGGGTTTGGTTAGGACTCCACACACCGAGCACATCTGCATCACGTACGGCGATGAAGGATTTTATGTGAAAACGAGTGATGAAACCGCTGCCGATGAAACCTATGCCAAGTTTTTTCATATGACGATTTGTGCGGCCCGCAGGCGCGCAGCTCTCCTTTCAAGTCAGTGATTTTGGGAATGATAGGAACTTGAAGCAAGCATGCCGTAAAGCAGAGAGATCGTAAAGCTTGGCGGCCATGTAATTCATTCAGATCAAATTGAATTGAAGATTTGCCTTTCATCTGCAAAATTGTGGGTCTCAGTGAGCCGTTGGATGGGGCAATAAAAACTATTCAGAAGGAACAAGAATGAGGCGAGCGATCCGAATTCTGGCTATGATCTGTGCTTTTGCTTCGGTGGCTTTTGCGCAATCCGATGAAGAATCGTTGCGTGCAATTGTCGGCAAATACTTTGACGCTTACGCGCGCAAAGACTGGTCAGCCATGCAGGCAATTTGGCATGAGGCGTCGCCGGGCAAAGGGCAACGCTTTGAAGTTTTCCCGCGCCAATTCGCGGAAGCTGAGTTGAGCTTTTTAGACCTGAATATTTCTCGCATCAAAATTGAAGGCAGCACTGGCAGTGTGCGAGTTTCTGCTCGTCGCCAGGTAAAAAGCGCAACCACGAACTCAACTACGGATGTTCGAGCAGAGATGGCTTTTGTCAGAGAAAACGGCGAATGGAAGTTATGGAGTGAAATTTCGCCGATGACAGGCTTGCTGAACGCCTTGACCGAAGCGAAAGCTGATGAAGAGCGTCGTCGTTTGTTGGACCAGGAAAGCGATCTGGTTACGCGTGAATTGCTTTTTCTGATTGCTGCGCAAAGTGATCGCGCTTATGCCCAGGGCAATCAGGCGCGGGCGCTCAGCTTGTTGCTGAGCCAGATTCTGGTGGCTGAGCGGCTGAACAACCGTGCCGAGCTTTCCGATGCCTGGCATAAGGCTGGGATCATTCACTTTTTGCAAAAACACTTTGACGAAGCATTAGTCGCGTATCGTCGCAGTTTAACGATTGACGAAGAATCGGGGCGTAAAGATGAAATCGCTCGTTCTCTGAGCAGTATCGCGTTGGTGTTTATGTCGCAGAGCAAGTTTTTCGAGTCGTTGAATTACTTCGAGCGTGCTTTGGCAATTTACGAAACACTTGATCGAAAACAGGAAGTGATTCGAACAGTTGAAAACATCGGCAATGTTCACAAAGAAAAAGGCGATTATGAAAACGCGATTGGGTTTTATCAGCGTTGTGTAAAGCTGTACGACGACGCCAAGCGCGCAAACGAAGCCGCTGGCATGGTGTTGAAAATTGCGCGCCTCGAATACGAACAAAGCCATGACGTAGCAGCGGTTGATCTGTTTCGACAAGCCGCCGATAGGTTTATTGCCGCTGGTAACCGCCGCAATCTGGGATATGCTTATCACAACGTCGCCAACATTCTTTACGAACAAGGCGATTACAATCAGGCGTTATTTTTTTATCAGCGAAGCTTGCAAGCCGAGCGCGAAGCCGGAACACGCGAAGGCGAAGCGGGCGCATTGCAAGGCATTGGACTGATTTATTCGCTGAATGGTGCGTATCAGCTTGCGCTACAGGCTTACGAACAAAACTTGGTCATTGCCAGAGCTTTGGGAAACAAGGCGGATTTAGCCGCTGTTTTGCAAAAAGTCGGAGGCACAAACTTCAGCCTGAACAAGCTGGATGAGGCTCTAGCAGCTTACAAAGAAACTCTGGGGCTGCGCGAACAACTCGGTGACGATCAGGAAACTGCGCTGGCCTTGCTGGATGTCGGCCTGACACTTTCAGCCAGGCAGGATTACCTCGGAGCTTTGGAGCATTACAGTCACAGTCGCCAGCTTTTCGAAACGTCTGGTAATTCTTCGGGCGTCGCAGCGGCGTTGTTAAACACTGCCCAGGTGCATTATCTGCAACGGGATTTCCCCAAAACGGTTGAAGTGGCACAACAAGCGGCAGAATTTGCCAAACAAGCCAACGAGCAGGATCTTTTCTGGCAAGCACGGCATCGTGCGGGCAAGGCTTACTTTCGATTGAACGATCTGGCTTCTGCTCGAAAATCTTTTACCGAAGCGATTCACATGATCGAAACCATGCGCCCTCAAGCCAGCCGTGGTCTGCAGCCAAGATATTTTGAAAGCAAGATGGCTCCTTATCTGGCGATGGTGGATGTGGCGTTGGGCGAAGGGCAGGGGAATGAAGCGTACCATTATTCTCAGCGCGCCAAGATTCGTGTGCTGGGAGGGTTGCTACAAAGCGTCAAAACGCAAATCACGAAAACCATGACTTCACGCGAGCAGGAGCGAGAACGTCAATATTTGGCAGAGATCAACACCTTCAACTTGCAGGTTTACAGGGAGCAAGAGCGTGAAAAGCGCGTGCCCGCCAAAGTCGCTGAGCTGAAAACAAAGCTTCAAAAAGCCCAGGCTGATTACGCGACTTTTCGTTCAAGGCTTTACGCCTTGCATCCAACGTTGAAAACGCTGCGCGGCGAAATTAAACCTGCGACTGTTGAACAGGCTGTGTCTTTGGTGCCTGATACGAAAACGGCGTTGTTGGAATTCGTCGAAACTGACGAACGGGTGTACTTGTTTGTATTTGCCAAGGATCAGGCGAAAACCGTGAAGAATAGGTCCGCCGCTTCCTTGAAAATTTTCATTCTGGATACGACGCGTGGAGATCTTTACGGACGATTGTCCCGATTCAATCAGTTGATTGCTGCCCGTGACGAAACTGTTTATGCGCAAGCTCGCGAATTGTATGACTTGCTGTTAAAGCCTGCGCAATCATCGCTGGCAGGCAAAACTCATTTAGTATTTGCCCCCGACGCTGTTTCCTGGGGACTACCGTTTCAGGCTTTGAAAACGGAAGCCGACCATTTATTGATTGAAGATTATGCTGTTAGTTATGTGCCTTCGTTGACGATTCTGAGCGCGCAGCTAAACACCAAGGCCGTTGCTTCAGCCAGGAGTCACCGCAGCCAACCACTCGAAGTGCTGGCAGTGGTCAATCCTTTGCTGAAGTTAGAGACGGTGGGGCAGATCAAGACTGCTTTGGCTTTAGACCAGGTTGACCCTTTGGCAGGCGGCGAAAAAGAGTCCGAAGAGTTGAGCAAGCTATACGGCTCGCGACAAAGTTTGCTACTGACTGGTCCCGATGCCGCAGAGGGGAAAGTAAAATCCGAACTCGGCAAGGCTCGCGTAATTCATTTTGCAACGAATGGAATTCACTTCGAAGCCAGCCCGTTGTTTTCTTGGTTGGCGTTAACAGCAAATCCTGAAATTCAGGCAGCCGGAGTAAAAGAAGATGGTTTGCTCGAGTTGCGAGAATTGCTGAAACTCAATTTGAAAGCTGATTTGGTCGTGATGGAATCCAGCCAATGGGCACAACCGCGAACTCTGACAAATCGAGCGATGACGGCCTGGGGGTGGGCCTGGTTTGTCGCTGGCAGTCAATCTGTTTTGCTAAGTCAATGGCGAGCGGATTCAACAGACTTGATGCTGGAATTTCACCGCCAATTGAAAGCTCACAAACAAACCAGAGCTGCCGCTTGGCGCTCAGCCGTTTTGCAATTGATTGGCCGTGAGGAAGGCAGGCACCCATTTAACTGGGCCGGCTTTGCCATTCTGGGAAAGTGAGGCCTATGCTCTAAATCCACGGAGGAAAATATGAAGAACAGATTCTTGGCTGTATTTACAGTTTGTGTTTTGCTGCTCGCTTCTGAAGTCTTTGCTCGAAACTCTTTTGAACCCCAAAAGAAAAAAAAGACGTTGGAACAAAAGGCGCCTCAGGCCGAACGCGATACGCGTGAAGTGGAACGGCTGGTCAAAGAAGTTCGAAAAGAGTTGGTGACGATTCCGACTTTCGGCGTTTTTGATTGGCTGGAAGGCAATGTCGAAGCGGATGGCACGGTTCATTTGCGCGGGGAAGTCACTCGCCCGACGATGAAAAAGGATGCTGAAAGACGCGTTCGGAGAATCGAGGGGGTCGCCAGCGTTGACAACAAAATCGAAGTGTTGCCTTTGTCTTCCAGCGATGATCGGCTTAGAACTGCCGTCTATCGAGCTTTGTTCAACCCTAATTCGACGTTGTTTCGCTACGGGCAAGGAGCGGTTCCTTCCATCCACATCATCATTAAAAATGGACGGCTGACACTGAAAGGAGTTGTTTCAACCAAAGCCGACAGTGATATGGCTGCGATTAAAGCCAATGGCGTGTCGGGTTTATTTGAAGTGAAAAACGAATTACAGGTTGAAAAGAAGCAATAGACTCAGCTGTGTTTGAGCCTATTTTTCAGAATCATTGACTCGACTTGAAGCAATACAACTCCGGCTAACACGGCCAGGCCTCCGGCGATTTGTAATGGCCAGAGCGTCTGGCCGAGCCATAGCCAGGCAGCCGCGGCGGCAACGACTGGTTCCAGAATCGAAGTCAGACTGGTGCGGCTGGCTTCCAGATGTTTCAGACTAGCTAGGTAGCAGGCAAAAGGAAGCACTGTTGCGACTGCTCCCAAATAGAAAAAGAATACCCACATTGAAACGTCGTAGCTTGCCCAGGCAATTTTCCACGGGGGACGGATTAGCAACCAGATGAGCGAGGCGAATAAAAATGCGTATGCCATCATTGTCCGCGAATCGTAGCTGCGCAAACCGTGTTTGCCGTAAGCCGTGTAAAACGCAAAACCAATTCCCGATCCAATCGCGCACAGAGTGCCAATCCAGGAAATTTGTCCCAGTCCGCCAGGTTGTCCCAACAGCATCAACGCCGCGCCGCTCAGCGCCATCGCTGCTGAAAAGACTTTGCCAGCCGTCAGTCGTTCTGTTCTCGATAGCACGCCATACGCCAGCAGAAACACCGGCGCCAGATATTGCAGCATCAACGCATAGCCAACGCTGACTTTGGTCAGCGCCAGATAGTAAAAGCCCTGGTTGGCTACCAGGCCGATTAAACCCAGCAATGCAAAATAAGGAATATCCCTCAGGCGAATTTTGATCAGGTGTTTCGCTGTCAGCCACAACCAGCCAAACAAAATCAGTGAAGCGAAACCGGTGCGAAAAACCAGCAAATCGTCCGGGCGCATTTGCCTGCGTCGTAGCAGATAGCTGGTGACGACTCCGGAAAAACCCCACAGCGCTGCCGCACATGCTGCCAGCAGGTAGCCTCTTGTGGAATGGTTTTCTTTGGTTTGAGAAATGATGGTTGTGCTCACTGAGATGAAGTTTAAGGCTCCAAAAGAATTTTGGAGATTTGATTTTTGAACAGATGTTTGCCGAAATGATCGCAATTGATCAGAGTCGCGATAATCAAACCCTGGTCAGGAGATTTCGGCAGAATTGTTGTAAGGCGCATTGAATAGGCAATCTTTACGTTTATCGCGACGGCGACGGAGAATCTCCAATCAGCGCACACATAACCGGCACGATTCGGCGAATGATTTTCAGAAAATCTCCGTTAAGTGAGCGTTGCTAGGTTGGTGACACAGGATTCATCGGTTGCCGTCTTTGAAAGTAAGAAGTCTGAAGTAACATTGAACTGTAAAAATATCAACGCGATTGAGTTCGAGGCTGATTCGGGAAGAGAACAGGAAAAAGGTGTGCTACCATTACCAGAGAACCGGCAAATCTATCAGTTTTGATGAACAGAACTTGAGACAACCAAGCAGTAAGAACCAAGGAAAATGAAAATGAATGCAGACGCTTTGGGTCAGATCAAGCCGATCACAAAAAAGGACCAGATCGTCATTTCAGTCAAAAACGCCATTTTGGCTGGCAAGTTGGAATCGGGGGACCCGATTGTAGAGAACAAGATCGCGCAACAGCTGGGCGTTGGCACTCCGCTGGTGCGCGAAGCGCTGATTGAATTGGAACATCAAGGCTTTGTTCAGAAAGTCCCTTTCAAGGGAACCATCGTCACCAAACTCAGCCGCGAGGATGTGGATAACATTTTTCGGCTGCGTGCCGAATTGGAAGCTTTGGCGCTGGAATGGGCCAAGGAAAATGTGACGGACGCGGATATTGAAGAATTGCGCCTGCTCACTGAAAGCATGAAAACAGCGGCTATGGCTTTGGATTTGCCAGTGTTTTATGAAAGCGATCTGGCTTTTCACCGCAAGATTTGGGAATTGACTGGAAACACGTATTTAGCGGAAGCATTGGAGAGAGTCGTAGTTCCGCTGTTCGCTTTTTTCGTTATGAAGAACATTCGCGAACAAGTGAATTACATTGATAGCGCGGCCAAGCATGCAGAGATCATAGACTCATTGCAGAATAAGAAAGACAAACAGGTTCGCCAAAAAATGAAAGGCTCAGTTGAATATTGGCAAGATGAAATTCTGAACCAATTGTTTCCAAAGCGAAAATCCTAATCCGCCACATTCCTGCCACAGGAGAAAAAGGAGAATCAACGATGCAAAAGATTCGATTGTCAGCACTGTTTTTCGTGCTCTTGTTTTCCTCGTTAACTACCGGAGCGCCTGTTTCATTTGCTGATGGCGATTGGCCGCAATGGCGCGGCATCAACCGCAATGGTTTATCGCCTGAAGTCGGATTGTTGAAACAATGGCCTGCGACAGGGCCAAAATCACTTTGGTCTGTGGCCGAGCTTGGCGAAGGGTTTGGCTCATTGGCCCTTGTTGGCGACAGGATTTATGTGCAAGGGACTCGTGGCGAAGCAAGCGTGGTGTTCGCGTTGAATCGGGCCGATGGCAAAACGGTGTGGTCAACCGCATTGGGGCCAAAGGGAAATGAACGGCGTGGCAATGGACCAAGATCAACACCGACTACGGATGGGGATAGGCTTTATGTGTTGACGGAAAGCGGAGACTTGGCCTGTTTGCGCGCTCGTGATGGTTCGGCAGTCTGGCGCAAGAACATCTTGAAAGATTTTGGCGGGAGCAATCCTGGCTGGTTGATTAGCGAATCGCCACTTGTGGATGGCAATCGGGTGATTGTTTCGCCAGGCGGTCGCGACGCAGGAATTGTCGCGCTCGATAAAATGTCCGGCCAAACAATTTGGAAAACAGCTGGCCTGAGCGACGAGGCGGCCTATTCATCATGTATCGTTGCGGACGTTGGTGGAGTGCGCACGATTATGAACTTTACCTCTGCAGCGGCAGTCGGAGTGCGAGCCAGCGACGGAAAGCTGATGTGGCAATACAACAAGGCCGCCAACGGAACCGCCAATTGTACGACTCCGGTGTTTGCTGATAACAAAGTCTTCTTTACCTCGAATTATGGGACGGGCGGAGCCTTGCTCGGATTGAGCGCTCAGGGCGGAGAAGTGAAGTCTCAGGAAATTTACTTCACCAAGGATATGATGAACCATCACGGCGGAGTTGTGCTGGTCAATGGCTACATTTACGGCTTTTCGAATTCAGCATTGACCTGTCTGGAATTTGCCACTGGCAAACGAATGTGGGTGAATCGTAGCGTCGGCAAGGGAGCTGTGACGTATGCCGATGGAATGCTTTACTTACTTGGTGAAGATCACGTTGTCGGATTGGCTGAAGCCTCGCCAACTGCGTACATCGAAAAAGGTCGCTTCACAATCTCTGATCTTGGCAAAAATAGCTGGGCACACCCTGTCGTTGCAGGTGGCAAGCTTTATATCCGCGATCAGAAAACGCTGACTTGTTACGATGTTAAAGGGAAGTAAGGTACGGAATGGCGTGTATGCCGGTTTCAAGTCGTAAGTGCACACTTCCGTTAACACGACCTTGCCGCCCAACGAAAATTACGTGTCCGTAAAATTCTAACTCTCCTTATATTTCATTCACTTGAATGCAAATCTGGCTTTCCAAAGAGAGCGATGTTTCTATCCGCGAGCAATTGATGGCGCAGATTAAACTAGCCATTCTCAGTCAGGATTTAAAACCGGGGCAGCGATTGCCCAGCACGCGCGAACTGGCTCGTCGGCTGAAAATTCATTCCAATACGGTGAGCGCTGCATATCGGGAACTGACTGATCGAGGGTGGGTGGAAATGCGCGCGGGAAGCGGCATTTATGTCAGGAAGTTCGACCGTGAAGTCGAATTGGAAGCTCAGCTTGATCTGGACAACATGATTGTTGAATTTCTTCAGGTCGCTCGCCGCAAGGGGTTTTCGCTGGCTGATGTTCAGTCCAGAGTTAAACATTGGTTGCGGTTGCAGCCGCCGGATCATTTTTTGGTTGTTGATCCCGATCCAGAATTTCGGCAAATTCTGACGGCTGAGATTCGCAATGCGACGGGCTTTCGCACTCTGGGCGCAAGCATTGAAGAGTGCGCGAATCGCAGCAATCTGGTCGGTGCAGTTCCCGTCGCACTTTATGGACAAGCTGAAATCGTTTCAGCCGCTTTGCCACCGAAAATGGCTTGTTTGTTAATTCGTACTCGATCGGTAACCGAAACTTTGAAAGGCGAAACCCCGCCTTCGATTGAAGACTTAATCTCAGTTGTTTCAAGTTGGCCGACATTTTTGAATTACGCACGATCTATGCTGGCGGCGGTCAAACTTGACCCGGATGCTCTGGATTTTCGTGATGCGCGTAAAAACGGCTGGCAAAAAGGGCTGCGCTCAGCTTCTGTTGTGATCACCGATGCCGCCACAGCAGCTCAAATCCCACCTGAAATTCGAACTCGAGTTTTTCAAATCATTTCTGACACCTCGCTCCACGAATTGCGCAATTACGTTGATCGGTTTTTGACCAGTCCCAACTGTTGAATTGCAATCGTTGTGACAATGAAGGAAGTGTCATACTTTCCGCTGTCGTTTCTGTTTTTGCCGCTATTCTCTAGTTCGCTAAGTGGAAGGAGTGAACCCTTTCGGCACTCAAATTTCATTCTGGCGCGTGGGATTGTGTTTGGGGCTGAAATGGAGTTGTTGCTGACAGCGACAACTGACAAAAGATGGAATACGGCGACATTTTGTCCGCCCATCTCAAGCTCTTTTCCGGACTTTGGGGAGGAAAGATGGCAGAAATTCTCGTTGGCCTGTTAATTGTTCTAGGCATTGTTACAGTCGTCGGGCACGCTATTTGGTGGATGTTCGCCACAATCATTAAGGCGCTGCTAGGCTCGTCATCTGAGCCTGCAAAACAGCGGATATTGCTCAGCAATGAATGCGCGGGATGTGGCGCAAGCCTGAAGTTTGATGATGACTTTTGCTCAGTTTGTGGGCGTCCGCAGAAACTCAGTTCCCACGCTGACCCTTTGGCGGAACTGACAATTGTTATTCGGCAGATGGATCGCTTTCTGAATTTGGGAAAGATTGATCCGGCAACTCACCAGCAAGTCATAAATGTCATTGAGGAAGAGCGAGAGCGGTTGGTCACCCCAATGCAACCTCCTCAATCAGTCAAACCCGCCATTGAGACTTTTGAACCAGTAAAAGCTGCGCCAATCATCAAGCCTGAGCCAGATGCGGTTGATCCAATTTCTCCCTCAATTCTGGATTCGATGACGAAGGCGCCGGAGTCTGACCAACTTCTAGAGCCTGCTTTTGTCGCTCCGCCAACCTTCGACTGGGACGCTGCTGATCGCTTCAAAAAAGAGTCGATCCAAGTTCCGCCCGAGCCTCCGCGCGAACCTCGCCGGTCGTTTGCCGAAATGCTGGAAACTTTTATGGAAGAAAGCAGCATTCGATGGGGCGAACTGATCGGTGGATTGTTGATCATCGGCTGTTCGCTGGCTTTGGTGATCAGCTTGTGGTCGCAAATCACGGCTGTGCCTGTACTAAAGTTTTCGGTATTCGTGGGGGTGACGGCCGGGTTGTTTGGGATTGGGTTTTACAGCGCGCATCGTTGGAAATTGCCTACGACTAGCCGAGGAGCGTTGACGATTTCGACATTGCTGGTTCCGCTTAACTTTCTGGCGATGACGGCGTTTTCGCAAAGTGTTGATCCGAACTCGGCGATCATTTTCAGCGGTGAGTTTGTTGCGTTGGTGTTGTTTTTCTTTTTGGTTTATCAAGCCGCGAAAGTTATTGCGCCTGGCAATTCATGGTTAATGGCTGGCGCAACTTTGCTGCCGTCGTTTTCCATGTTGATGGCCAAGCACTGGCAAAGCAGCCAAGTGGCGATTGTCTGGCTGGCAATCGCTCCGTTGATCAGTTACTGGTTGGCGACCGGGATGATGCTGCGCGGTTCAAAGGGAGAAGATAGGGAAGGCGCGGCAAGTCAAATCTTTCTGATGCTTGGAATTGCTTCGTTTGCATCGCTGCTTCCTTTTGCATTGTTGCTGATCAAATCCGGGATTTTCAGTGTTAAGGCGCACTCTTTTGCAACTTTCATCACCTTGTTTGGCGTTCCAGCGATTGCTTGTGGGCTGACGTTACGGGCCGAAAGTGATTTGTCGGGGAGAACGAAAACTGCCGCGACAAGCTTGGCATTACTAGGCGCTTTGCTGGCGTTTGGCGGATTGGCTTTGGCGTGGCCACGGCCTTTACCCTTGATCGTTGTCGCATTGATCAATTGCGCTGTTTGCGGAGTTATTGCTTGGCGGCTGGCTCTAAAACTGGCCCATGGTGTCGCGATTGGTTTGTTTGCGTTGGCTTATTTGTTAGGAGCCAGCGTGCTTTGGGGTGGTTTCCCTGAGTGGCTGGAAGATAGCGCCCAATTGATTGCCAGCTTCTGGACGAATAACAGTGGCATCTCGTTAATGACGCTATTTGTGTTGTTCTGTGCAGTCGCCGAAATTTGGCGGAAAATTGGCCGCAGATTCGAATCGCGTTTATATGAAGTTTCAGCGATTGTTTCTGCCTTCTTGAGCCTGCTCACGCTGACCTGGCACGGGATTGGTCGGGCGGGTGACCCTCAGCATTTGACTCTGGGTTATTTATTTTATGCGGTTGCTGCCTTTGTGATTGCGCGGCATCGCAATCAGTTCCTTGCAAGCTGGGCTGGGTTGAGCCTGTCGTTGTTGACGATTTTGCAAGCCTTGGCGTTTAGGTTCGGTTACCCGCTTGCGCCTTATCATCCGGTTCGATTGTCATTTCTGACGTTTGCCAGTTTGGCAACCATTGTTGCTGTCTTTCTACGGAAACGCGGTGAGAACGTACGGCGTGTTTTTGTTCAACCGGCAACTCTCGCTGCGCTTGTTAGCTCGATTGCAGTCGCTCCTTTTGTGTTGTTCGGCGGCTGGATGACGTTGGAGCAGGTGACGATTCGAATCTTTTGGCTGTCGGCGATTTGGTTGACGCTCGCAGTGATGAATTGCTGGCCAGTTCTTTTTACTGCATTTCAAACGTTGCTAACCATCGGAGTTTTTTGCGGAGTGGCTGCGATTTTCGATGCTCGCGCATTACCGTCGCATTTGTCATGGAGAGATCCGCAACGCTTACAGGCGCAAGGCATTGCACTCACTTTATTAAGCCTCTTTTGGATTGCTGCTCGGCTGACATTTCGCCGCAATGATCAGGAAGAGTCTTTGTCCAATTTTCAAACGCTACTTTTTCCTTCCTGGTTCAAAGTTGATCAAATCGTCATCGTGATGGTTTGGGGACTGATGGTTGCGCTCAGCTTCGGTGGCATTGAGTTTCGTGAAGCGCCCTTGTCCGCCACCGGCGATTTTGCTGTCCGCGCTCGCGGCTTCGGCTCTTGGTTGTTATTGCTCGCCTTGGCGCTGGTGTTCTTTGTCAGTTTGTGGGAACGATTCAGAAAGCGGTTGCCGATGGCGATGATGACACTGCTTGTTTGTGGATGTCTGTTGATTGCAGCGCGTTCTGGGGTTGGTTCCGTTCTGCCAACGCTTCGTTGGTTGGCGGCGATTAGTTTTGCGCTTGTCGCATTGCCAATCATTCTTCGCAATCCGCTTCGGCGATATTGTGAGCGTTTCAAATGGCCCCAGATGGATAGTGGGGCGTCCGGGTTGGCCAGTTTTGCCCGCGCTGAATCCTTGGCGTTCTTTGCTGTTCCCGTGTTGGTGCTGACAGCTGTTCTGGTTTCAACCCGATGGTCAGAGCCGAGTTCTTTGTCAGCGACCCTGACTTTTCTTTTACCTATGTTGATTGTCAGTGTGATTCTGGCAGTGCATGCAATTCGCGAACGCTCGGCGATCTATGCCTTTTCTTCAGGCTTAATCCTGAATCTTGCCGTGACCTTGGGCTATTTTCTGCGAGCAGACCAGGGACTGATAACGGTTTTACAGATAAACGTCATTACTTTTGCCACTGTGTCACTTTTGTGGCTGGAAGGAAGACGAAGGCTTGCGAAAAACGATGACACGAAACGATCCGTCAGCAGCCTATTGCGGTTTCAAGTTCTGATCACGCTCTTGATCTGTTTGGTGATTTTGATCTTTGCCGACGTGCGAATCATTGTTGACCCGATCAATGACAGTGAAACCGTTGCAGCAATTGGTAATGGATGGGGATGGCTTGCCGCGATTCTGTCAGTCGCTGCTTGGCTGAATCTGCGAAAGGAGCGATTTGGTGAGAGGTTTAAGCGACTAAATATTCATCACTTTGGCGTAGCGTTGTTGGCTTCAATGTCATTGGGTGTTTCCAGTTTGGATCGAATTGTGGACGGCTGGGCGAGTTACCACGCGCTACTGATTAGTATTGGGGGATTGGCTTGGCTGGTCTTCGCCATTCGTCGTTATCGCCTCAATTGGTTGAAGGAGGGAGCTCCAACAGCGGTGGGGTGGGCTATTGGTCTCAGCTTGGCGCAATTTGTTCTGACGCTCCGAGGGATGGAAGCGCTGAACTCAATTTGGTGGACGATCGTTTCGCTGGCAGGTTTGAGTTTGTTATATGGCTGGATGGCCATAGTGTTGCAGCATCGAGGCTACGTGTACTTAAGCGCATTGCTTTTGAATCTAATTGCGTCGCTGTTATTTGCCAGGCATTGGGATGTGTTAGACAAGCTGCCCGAATTTCTAGCAGTCAACGTTATTGTGTTGTCGATCTCGTCGCTGATTTGGCTGTTTCTGAATCTGAAACTTATGCGACTTGCTGTGAGCAGTTATTTCTTCCATCGCCAAACAATTTTCGTCACATTGCCCACGATTTTGCTGCTGAGCGGTTTTCATTGGTGGGCCCGTTTGATCGGCCAGGATTGGGGAGCGGTTTGGTTAAATTGGGCAGCTGTTCTTTCGACCGCAATTTTATTGGCAGCTTACCTGTGGGAAGAGAATGGATTGGCGTCGTTGCGCGGATTGTATCTAATTGGCTGGATAATAACCTTGGAAGGCATTTGTTTGCTGCCATTCAAGGGGCAAGCCTTACTTTCAGCGTCTCTCATTATTTGGTCATTTTATGTTTTGGCGATCAGTAGCATGTGGCGAAAACGAGTTTCTCTGGCTCGACTGGCGGAATACCTTGGCATGTCCCAAAGCCCAGCGATAGCGACTTCCTTGTGGAACTGGTTACTGGTTTGGAATAGCCTGTTAACAGCTTTAATTCTGATGTGTAGCATTGAAATTGTTTTTAGTGTTCCTTCGCTTTTGCAGCGAGTGTGCGTAACGACTGCTGCGTTTGCACTGCCCGCCTCGTTTGTTCTTATTGTTCGAAATCAACAAGACCAGCGGCTGATAACGACTACCCTTAGGCTGTGTTTGTTGAATGTGGTGTTATGGAGTTGGGCTTGGTTGTCGCCCGCGACTTTGGTAGGTTGGCAGATCGTCAATCGGCTGGTGATTGTGATGTTAATTGTTGAAGTCGTTATGATTACCTACCGATTGGTGATTATGCGCCAAGTGACTGAGGAGAGCTTGTGGAGAAAAAGTTTGAGTGCCGATCTGCCATCGCTGGCTTTGATTGGATTGGTTTTGCTGACTGTTGTGCTGGTGATTGAGTTTGAACAATTTGTCAGTACAGGTGCGGTTCTCATAGGTTGGCCAGCAATTGGTGCCATTTTGGTTACTCTGATTGGAGTCAGTTTGATTGGAATTGCCTTTGCTGTGTTGCCAGGCGAAGACCCGTTTAAGCTCGACGATCGTGGACGCATGCGGTACGTCTATGCTTCGGAAGCATTTTTGATTCTGACTTTCGCGCATTTGCGTCTGGCTATGCCATGGATATTTGGCGGAGCTTTTTCAGCCTACTGGCCGATCCTGGTGATGGTTTTGGCATTTGCAGGTGTCGGACTGGCCGAGCTTTTCCAGCGGCAGGGAAGATTGGTTTTGGCAGAGCCTTTGGGCAAAACAGGGATTTTGTTACCGCTGTTGCCAGTAATTGGGTTTTGGTCGTTGAATTCCGACGTCCCTTATTCAGCTCTGTTATTGTTGGTCGGCTTATTTTACGGGGTCTTGTCTGTCTTAAGGCGGTCATTTACGTTTGGGGTTCTTGCGGCGCTCGCTGGCAATGCTGGTTTATGGCATTTTCTGAATGGAGTTGGCGGGCTGGCATTTCATCAACATCCACAGTTATGGTTAATTCCGGCAGCTTTGTCAGTTTTGCTGGCAGCACGCATTAATCGCGACAGCTTGTCAGCGGACCAGATGAATTCGATTCGATATAGCGCCTTGGTCACTGTCTATGCTTCATCAACAGCCGACATTTTTCTGAACGGTGTAACAGATTCCCCGTGGTTGCCAATCGTTTTAGCGGTCTTGGCCGTTTGTGGAGTGATTGCCGGATTAATGCTTCGTATTCGAGCTTTCCTGTTTCTAGGAACAGCGTTTTTGCTACTTTCGATGCTAACCATGATTTGGTCTGCTTCGGTCAACTTGAGATGGACCTGGTTGTGGTATGTGACCGGGATCGGTTTGGGGATTTTGATCATATACACTGTTGCCATGTTTGAGCGGAAGCGCGAACAAATGCTTGGCTTTCTTGTCCGGTTGAAGCAATGGCAATAGATTACCGCGGGTTACGTTGAAAAAAGAAAAGGCCGAGCAAACTATTCAAGTTGCTCGGCCTTTGTTTTTAAGCCACAAGCTTATTGGCAGGAGGGCGGGAAGACAGGAATGATCAAGCTGGCGCTATTGCTCAATGTCAGCTTATGGAAGTTCCGACCTCCACTATAACCGCTGCTTACAGTTCTATTGTTTAGCACTGCACCTATTATCGCGCCGTCATTACCGAGGTTGGCGGCCAAGCCAATCTTCAGCCAACCGGTGCGTCCGGCTGGGATAAAGGTTTCGAAGCGCGGTGTTGTGCGTGGGAAACTATTGCTAAGCGAATCTATGAATTGACAGGTGCCGGTGAACGTGAAGCTTAGAGCGCTTTCAGCATCATCATAGAAAATGCCGAACATTGTTCCAAGTGTCGACGCTCCCAAACCAAGGTTTCCACCTATCCTATCAATCACAATCTTGGTGTCGTTGCCATCGGCGCGGCTGGGTAAACCGTCTGCTGCGATTACACGGCCAAACCGGGCGTAGTGTCTGGCAGCGGCTGGCGCCGCAGGCAAGGTTGAATCAAAAACCAATTCCGCAGTGCTTGCGATATTGGAGCAAGTATAAGGATCCGGTCCGGTCGTTGGAAGAATTGCCGGACTGGCCTCTGCGCCCAATTGAGCCGAGTGGCCTGAAGTCAATTTGATAAATTCGCTGCCAATTATGTAGTTGAAGCTTGTCGGGCAGCCTCGGCTGTCAACAGCGACAGCGATGATGTAGCCGGTAATACCAGGGTCAAAATCCGAAACCAGGAAGCTGCTAGTTTGATTCGGGGTCAAACAAAGGAAGTTATCTGCCACCGAGCAGGAGGTTCCATCCACGAAGAACAAATGTAGATAGGCCGGCAGAGCTCCGTGCACGTTGGTCAAATTAATGCGCGTATTCTGCTGGTTTGGATTTGTCGCACTGGACGAATAGATCGGGAAAACAAGTACCGAACCAGTTCGTTGGTCGCTGCTTACCGCGTTGGTTACGGAAGGTTGAGCAGCTTGGAAATCGCTGAAGTCCAGCCCTGGCCCAATATTAGGGCAATTCGAGCCGCTACACACAGGATTGGCGGGGCAATTTGCCGTCTGGCAGAAATTGACCGCAGTCGTAGCATCGTCTATTCCATCGCTATTTGTGTCGTAATTCACTGTGAACGTGGAGCAGAAACGCGTCCCTTCAACGACACTCTGTCTGACACGAACCTGGAACGTAACGGTCAGCGTTTCGCCAGGGGCGATGTCTCCGTTCCATTCGGCTTGCGCAGCGGTCAGGTTGCAAGTGCCCGTTGAGGCTGTGCAGGAGCCTGGAATGGTTGTGAGCTCGACTGGTAAAGACGCCAACAGTTCCGGTTTGTTCGGATCGTTGTGCTGGAATCCATCGCCAGAGTTTTTAGATTTCACCTCAACAGTCAGGACGTTTCCGCCGCCAATGCAAACATCAACGCCGGTTGCTTTGACGCTGATGTCATTTTGCGTAAATTTCGCGCCGGGTGGCGGATTGATCGTCACAATAGAAGTGTTGCTGTTATTGTTGCCGGTTGGATCGGTTGAGCCTGAAACAACTGAAGCGGAGTTGCTCAGCGGGCCAACAGGGAAGGTAAACGGCACCTTGATTTTGATGGTTACAACCGCTTTGTTGTTTGGGGCAGTTGGAGCCAGCGTGCCGATGTTGCAGGTGACGGTCGTTGAGCCTGTGCAGGTTCCTGCGGTTGAAGTCGCGGAAACGAGCGTGACCCCGGCTGGAATCGGATCTGTGACAACGACATTGGTTGCTACAGAGGGACCGTTGTTTGTGGCGGTGATCGTATAAGTTATTTCGTCACCAGCACGAACCTGTGAGGCGCTCGCCGTCTTGGTGATTGTTAAATCACTAGTTGGCACGGGTGTCGATGTGACCGACGTCTGATTATTATTGGAGTCAGGATCCGTCGAACCGCTTGGAATGCTAACGCTTGCGGTGTTGGTAACCGTCGCTGTCGCGTCGGCTGGCAAGGTCGCCGTAAGCGTATATGTGGCTACGCCTCCATTGGCAAGGTTGACCGTAGAGTTAATGCTGCCGGTACCCGCCGCAGCGCCGCAGCTTGACCCGCTTGTGGCTGAGCAGGTCCAAGAGACGTTGGTTAAGATGCTCGGCACGTTATCTGTGACAGTCGCACCAGTGACAGGGCTTGGGCCGTCGTTGGTCACCGTAATTATGTAATTGAACGGCGCACCTGGAATTGGTTGAGTCGGCGTTGCCGTTTTGGCGATCCGCAGATTCGCTTGCGAGATGACGGTGTCCGTATCGCTGGCCGAATTATTGTTTGACGCAGGATCAGTTGAGCCGGATGGCGTGGCGATTGACGCCGTGTTGGTCAGGGTGCCTAGGGCATCCGCCGCGACAGTTGCATTCACTGTGAAGGTCGCATTTCCGCCGTTGGCTAAATTGACTGCGGAGTTGATGCTGCCGGTTCCTGACGCCGCGCCACAGCTTGATCCACTGGAAGCAAAGCAGGTCCAGGTCGCATTGGTCAGCTTCGCAGGTAACGCATCAACGACAGTTGCACCCGTGACAGCGCTTGGCCCGTTATTGATAACATTAATTGTATAGCTCACCTGATTTCCTGCCGTCACAATCGAACTGTTATTTGACTTCGTGATAGATAAATCCGAAGTCGGAGTGAGCGTGTCAGTATCACTTGCGGAATTGTTGGCTGAATTGGGGTCCGAAGCTCCGGTTTCCGTTGTGACCGTTGCACTGTTGGTCAATGTGCCGGTGGTAGTGCTTGCGACAGTGGCATTGACCGTGAACGTCGCTGTTCCTCCGGGCAACAAGTTGACCGTTGTATCAATGTTCAGAGTGCCGTTTGGCGCTGCACAGCTTGAACCCGCCGAAGCTGTACAAGTCCAGGTGCCTATGACAAGGCCACTTGGCATGATGTCTTTGACTTGAGCTGCCGTGCCTGCACTTGGACCTGCGTTGCTGACGACGATGATGTAAGTCGTTTGCGTGCCGGGAACGAGCGTGCTCGTGTTATTGGTCTTGGTGATACTGTAATCGTGAATCGGCACGTATTCGCGCACGACCGTTGAAGCATTGTTAGCTGGATTGGGATCAGCGACTCCATTTGGCAGGGCAACTGATGCTGTATTGGTCAAAGTTCCAGTCGCAGTGCTCGCCGTTTGAGCGGTCAGGCTAAATGTTGCTGTTCCACTAACTGCCAGGTTGACAGTCGTGTTGATGTTTCCGTTGCCGCTGGGGAGAGCACAGCTTGAGCCAGCCGAAGCCGTGCAAGTCCAAGTGGCATTATTCAACGTTGCAGGCAAAACGTCCGTAACGGTCGCTCCTGTTACCGCTATCGGGCCATTGTTGGTGACAACGATCGTGTACGTTGTTGGTTGGCCGGGCGTGACATTCACCGCACTGTTGGTTTTGGTGATTGTCAGATCGGTTGAAGACAGCGTATCAGTATCTGTTGCCGAGTTGTTCGCGGCATTCGTTTCGACTGACCCTGGTGGTACTGCAATACTGGCTGAATTCGTCAGGGAGCCAGTTGCAGTTGCAGCAACTGTAGCCGTTAAGGTGTATGTCGCTGTTCCGTTCACTGCCAAATTAACCGTTGTATTGATACTGCCAGTTCCATTGGCTGATCCGCAGCTTGAGCCGGATGATGCCGTGCAAGTCCAGGAAGCGTTGGTCAATGTTGCCGGTAAATTATCGGCAACGGCTGCGCCGGTGACAGCGCTTGGGCCGGAATTGCTGACAGTGATTGTGTAACTTGTTTGATTGCCGGGAACCAATGTTGTGACATTGTTAGATTTTGTGATCGCCAGATCAGCTGTCGTCACGATTGTGTCAATGTCAGTAGCAGAATTGTTGATTGCAGATGTGTCGGGGGCAGAAGCCGGTGCCGTAACAGTCGCAGTGTTGCTCAGCGTGTCCGTTGCTGAACTGATCACTGTTGCTTGAAGATTGAATGTGGCTGTCGCCCCAGGCAGCAGGTTGACTGTGGTGTTGATGCTTCCACTGCCATTGGCAGCTGCGCAACTTGCGCCAACAGACGGAGTGCAAGTCCAGTTGACATTGGTCAGTTTGGTCGGAATGTTGTCGGTTACTGTTGCGCCATTGACAGCGCTTGGGCCGTTATTTCGAACGACAATGGTGTAGACGATTGGCAAGCCAGCCACGGCTGTTGAAGACCCATCGGTTTTGGTAATCGAAAGATCAGCCTGTGGCGTCAGAGTATCTGTGTCGGTGGCCGAATTGTTCGGAGAAGACGGGTCTACGGCACCATCAGGCATTCCAACCGTAGCAGTATTGCTAATTGTGCCTGTCGCTGACGCATTCGGCGTGGCAGTTAGGCTGAAAGTTGCCGTGCCACCGTTTTTCAAATCCACTTTGGCATTAATGCCGCCCGTGCCCGAAACCGTTTGGCAAGCCGAGCCCAGCGATGCAGTGCAAGTCCACGAAGCATTCGTGAAAACTGCTGAAAGAGTATCTACCACCGGAATTCCGAAAACATCGTTCGGTCCGTTGTTGCGAACGGTGATCACGTATGTAGTGGGAGCTCCTGGAACTGATGTGGCTTGATTGTTCGTTTTGGTAATTGATAAATCGCTTGTCGTTGAACAGAAGGGAATGCTGGCAACGGAATTGACGACCTGGCCAGAAGCCCCGCGAGTTGCGCCGTTGACCGGAAACTCTAATACCGATGATGCTTGTGTTGAACCGTGTAGGCCACCTGTAACTTGCGTGGTCAATACTCCGCCTGAAAATGCAATGTACCCACCAGCGCCGCCGCCACCAGGGCCTTCTGATTCCAAATCAAAAGGCGCAACTGGAGGAATTTGGGTACCGCCATTGCCTCCGTTCGCCTGCGCAGCAAGGCTGCCCGACAGGGTTTTGGCTGCGACGACAACTGTTCCACCGGCACCGGCACCGCCAGCACCATCGCGGCTTTCGCCACGTGTGTTTCCGCCGTTTGCACCGTTGGCTTTCAGTGTTCCAGAGCCACTGACGCTGTCAGCCATAATGTAGATCAGGCCACCGCCATTACCGCCTGCTCCGCCCGTGTCGTTGTTTTGCGCGCCAGCACCGCCGCCGCCGCCCAAAAAGATGCGCCCGGAAGTGTCTTGATTGACAGGGCGTCCACCTAATCCCCCAACTTCCCGGCGGCAATCGCCTCCCCACAAGCAATCACCGGGACCTTTTACGAGAGCGTCCTGGTTATTAATCGCGTAGCTGTATCCTCCGCGCCCACCGCCAGATGAATCCGTCAGTTTATTACCATTAGCGATGTAGCCGGGGTCCATTGTCCAAGCGGTTGCCCCAGTAACTGATCCATCCATCACGCCTTGCCCAGTCCAGGTTTTTCCATTGGATCCGTTCGCACCGCCGCCGCCGCCGGAGTTATGAGATGTTCCGCCGCCGCCGCCGTTTGCTGCAGCTCCACGTCCGTACCGTCCGCCCTGCAAGTCATAATCAGCCTGATAGCCGCCGATGCCTTCACCTTTTTCCGCTCCAAAATCTTGCTGATTGGTAACGAAATCAGTTCTAAAACCACCGCCGCCTGCACCGGATAATGCTCCACCGCGGAATCCCAGTCCGCTCGTATCGATGGTTCCGTTGACGATTGCATTGTTTTGAACGTTGACAACGACGATGCCGCCAATGACACCGTTCCACGCCGGAGCAGTCAAAGAGGCACCACTGTTGACGGTTAGATTGGTATATTGCGGAACGCGAATGACTTGGACTTTGCCAGATGCTGTGTAGCTAAACCGAAGCCCACCGCAAGGCGGGTTAATAGTGATGGTATTACCTTGGACTTTGTTGACGGTGACAAATTCGTGACGGCCTGCGTTATTCAGATTGGTCACGGTGCCGTAACTTGAGGTGTTGTTGGTATCAAGGGAAGCACCGGACATTTGCACAATCATGATCAAGTCGCCGGCTGACAACGTGTTGATATCGAGACCATTTGGGCCACCTGGATTGTCAACCGCAATCATGGAAGATCCGATTGGAGCGTCTATCGCCAGTCGACCGTACTTATTGACGATAGTATTGGGCTGAGTCACGATCAGTTCGCCGTCTTTGCCGGAAATTTCGGCGTGTGTAACAGCGGGTGTATTCATCCAATTCATCAAAAATCTATGGGATGTTGGATTGCTGAAAGCCAAGACAGCGAATAAACAAATCGTGGTGATTAAGGTGAACTTCTTCATACGTTTCTTCCCTCAAAGAAGCGGAGTGAGGCCGCCAGACCTAATATTGCGTCTGAATCCATGTACTTCGTAGTGTCTACTTGGGGTCCGAACGAAGCTAAGGCAGACTATTAAGTGAAGTCTTTTAGAGGCATAGCTCGATTTATAAAGAACTGAGCGGGGGAAGCTCAACTACTTAGGGCACAATAGGCGAAAATGTTATTGGTACTTACGGAAGGGGCAAAATTCTTTTGACATCTACTTCTGTGAATTAGGAAAACACAAAAACGAATAAATCGCGATGTCGCTAAATGATTTATGGCGATTGTTTCGGCAAATCACGTGAATCTTCAGCTTTTCTCCGGTCAGTGAAGGACATCTGGAGCCTGATTATTTACGGATTTCCTTGTGGGTTAATTGGCCAACTCAAGTTTGATTAGCCCCCAGTGAGGATCACCACGGGTCGGAAGATACCTTAATTTATGTGTTCTGTCCATCCGTAAATCAGCGGCGATATTCGAGTTCAGAGCATTAGCGGAGACTTGCGACTTTGATTCTCTGTGCTAATCTTTAAAGTAGTCAAGTCTGAATCGGCTCAAGTGCCGATCTTTTCGTTTAACTGCTCACTAAGTAAGGAGACATTTTAGGATGAAAAAAAATCTTGTTGCCAAGTTTGTGTGTGTGATTTTTGCTCTTGCTCTGGCTGGTGTCGCTGTATCAGCACAGAACAAGGCGGCTGACAAAAAAGCCGCGCCCGCGGCAAAAAAAGAAGCCGCGCCAGCGAAGAAAGAGGCTGCCCCCGCCAAGAAGGCTGAGGAGCTATTGGACATCAATAGCTGCACAAAAGAGCAGCTAGTCGCGTTGCCGGGAGTTGGCGAGGCTTATGCGGATGCGATTATCAAAGGTCGCCCCTATAAAGCCAAAAATGAATTGGTTTCAAAGAAGATTGTGCCTGAAGCCAGTTATAAAAAATTTCAGGCTAAAGTCATCGCCAAGCAAAAATAGTAATCTTGTGTATTCGGGGTGATGTTCGAGCGGCGTGCGCATCAGTAATGACTGAAAACTATTGATGAGCCGCCGCTTGTGCGATTTGATAGGAGCGGTTTATGATCCTCGTCGTTCCTGTTCGCCGGAAAATTATTAATTTTAGAACCCTTGGAGGAAGAGCAAATGAGCATGGAAGCTCTGGGCATGGTCGAAACAAAAGGCTTTGTCGGCGCGGTCGAAGCCGCTGATGCGATGGTCAAAGCGGCAAACGTCTTGCTAGTCGGTAAAGAATACATCGGAGCTGGTTTTGTGACGGTCTTTGTTCGTGGAGACGTTGGTGCTGTTAAAGCAGCGACTGATGCGGGTGCTGCGGCAGCGCGTCGAGTTGGCGAATTGGTTTCAGTTCATGTAATCCCACGTCCTCATATCGAAGTCGAGCGTGTATTGCCGAAAGCTGCTGGAGCTCTGGCTGGAAAAGATCAAAAAGCATTGGGCGAGGGCAAAAAGAAAGACTGATCTGTTGATTCGTTATGGCAGACAAAGACCTGCAATCAATACAAACCGCGCGTGATTTGGTTGAAGCCGCTCACTTAGCCCAATCACTCGTCGCCAAATTCGATCAGACGAAAATAGATTCGATTTGCGAAGCGATGGCTGTTGCTGCGCAAGCGCAATCTTTTCGACTGGGAACTCTGGCGCATGAAGAAACCGGATATGGCAATCCTGCCGATAAAAATGTCAAAAATCTCTTTGCTGCGGTAGATGTTCACAGCTACTTCAAGAATCTGCGAACCGTGGGGGTAGTTCGCGACACAGGTTCGGTCGTAGAAATTGCCGCGCCGCGCGGAGTTGTTGCAGCCATTATTCCATCGACGAATCCGACTTCCACTGCGATCTTCAAGATTCTGATTGCCATCAAATCGCGGAATGCTGTCGTGCTGAGCCCGCATCCATCTGCGACTCGTTGTGTTGTCGAAACTGCCAACGTTATGCGCGAAGCTGCTGTGAAGGCCGGATTGCCAGCCGAAGCAATTGGCTGTGTTGAAATGTCTTCGCTGGAAGGCACTGAAGCTTTGATGAAGCACAAGCTGACCGCAGTGATTCTGGCGACAGGAGGATTCGGACTGGTTCGGGCGGCGTATTCATCTGGCAAACCCGCGTTTGGAGTTGGCCCGGGCAATGTGCCTGCTCTGATTGAACGAAGCGCGGATGTTCCGAAGGCAGTGCGCGACATTTTAGCCGGAACCTGTTTTGACTTCGGTACCATTTGCGCTTCCGAGCAGGCAGTCGTCGTTGATGCTCCTGTGGATAAACAAGTCCGCGCACAACTTGTCGCACAAGGTGCTTATTTTTTGAATGCCGCTCAGGCTGATCAGCTAGCCAAGCTGGTTGTTACCCCCAACCGCACTCTCAATCCAAAGATCGTCGGCAAGCCCGCGACTACATTAGCGGAATGGGCTGGTATCAGCGTTCCGCCAAGCACGCGCTGTCTGGTCGCGGAGGCCGGTGGGGTGGGGCGTGATTTTCCGCTTTCTATCGAAAAGCTGTCGCCAATTCTGGCCTATTACGTTGTGAATGGGTTGGAAGAGGGAAGCAGATTGTGCGATGAAATTCTGCACTATGGTGGAATGGGGCATACAGCTTCAATTCATACGCGCAGCCGTGAAGTTGCGCTGCAATATGGGTTGTTAATGCCGGCGTCACGTGTTGTTGTGAATTCTCCCTCTACGCATGGAGCGATTGGGTTTTCCACTTCACTCGCACCTTCAATGACATTAGGCTGCGGTTCATGGGGAGGCAACGTTACGTCGGACAACATTTCGCCTTTGCACCTAATGGACATTAAGCGAGTGGCATTTGAAACACGCCCCGTGACTTCGGCGGAACCTGTTCAATCGGTTATTTCTGCGCCTTCTTCGCAGAGTGCG